>NZ_CP169216.1:0-355000 GCF_041897515.1 Stenotrophomonas sp. P2112
TTGCTGATGGATGCCTGGTCCCGTAGTCTCGAGCGCCTCGAAGCGGAGTTCCCGCCGGAAGACGTTCATACCTGGTTGAAGCCGCTGCAGGCCGATCTGCGCGTGGACAGCCTGGTGCTGTATGCACCGAATGCCTTCATCGTCGACCAGGTCCGCGAGCTGTACCTGGCCCGGATCCGCGAGCTGCTGGCGCATTTCGCCGGTTTCAGCGACGTTTTTCTTGAAATCGGCTCGCGCCCGCGCCCCGTGGAGGCGCAGAACGCGCCGGTTTCCACGCCGTCGGCGCATGTGTCCAGCGAACCGCAGGTGCCGTTCGCCGGCAACCTGGACAGCCACTACACGTTCGCCAACTTCGTCGAAGGCCGCAGCAACCAGCTGGGCCTGGCCGCCGCCTTCCAGGCAGCGCAGAAGCCGGGCGACCGGGCGCACAACCCGCTGCTGCTGTACGGAGGCACGGGCCTGGGCAAGACCCACCTGATGTTCGCCGCCGGCAACGCCATGCGCCAGGCCAATCCAGGTGCAAAGGTGTTGTACCTGCGTTCGGAACAGTTCTTCAGCGCCATGATCCGGGCCCTGCAGGAAAAGACCATGGATCAGTTCAAGCGCCAGTTCCAGCAGGTGGACGCGCTGTTGATCGATGACATCCAGTTCTTCGCCGGCAAGGACCGCACGCAGGAAGAGTTCTTCCACACCTTCAACGCGTTGTTCGATGGCAAGCAGCAGATCATCCTGACCTGCGACCGCTATCCTCGCGAGGTCGAAGGCCTGGAAGCGCGCCTGAAGTCGCGGCTTGCCTGGGGCCTGTCGGTCGCGATCGAACCGCCGGACTTCGAGACCCGCGCCGCGATCGTGCTGGCCAAGGCGCGCGAACGCGGTGCCGAGATTCCCGATGATGTTGCGTTCCTGATCGCCAAGAAGATGCGCTCCAACGTGCGCGACCTCGAGGGCGCGCTCAATACCCTGACCGCCCGCGCCAACTTCACCGGCCGCGCGATCACCACCGAATTCGCCCAGGAAACCCTGCGCGACCTGCTGCGCGCCCAGCAGCAGGCGATCAGCATTCCCAACATCCAGAAAACCGTTGCCGACTACTACGGCCTGCAGATCAAGGATCTGCTGTCGAAGCGTCGGACCCGCTCGCTCGCTCGCCCCCGCCAGGTCGCCATGGCCCTGACCAAGGAACTGACCGAGCACAGCCTGCCCGAGATCGGCGACGCCTTTGCCGGTCGCGATCACACCACGGTGCTGCATGCCTGCCGCCAGATCCGGACCCTGATGGAAACCGACGGCAAGCTCCGCGAAGACTGGGACAAGCTGATCCGGAAGCTGAGCGAATGATGCACGGATGCCGATGAGGCGTCATCGCACAAAACGGTGCAGAATCCGGTAGCAAGCGCGGGACACGTTGTGGATAAAAATGGCGTCTGAAATCCCGTCGAATTTATCCACAGCTTTCCCCACCCCTTGGGGGTCGGTAATACAGAGGGTTTCGATGCCTGAAACTCCTTTATTTACAAAGACTTAGCATTGTTTTCCAGCGATTCTGTCTCTACCAGCACCACCAAGCTTTTGATTTATTCCACATTTTTTAAAGCATAGGGGCACGGAACCACATGCGTTTCACACTGCAGCGCGAAGCCTTTCTCAAGCCGTTGGCACAGGTCGTCAACGTGGTCGAACGCCGCCAGACCCTTCCGGTTCTGGCCAATTTCCTGGTCCAGGTGCAGAACGGCCAGCTGTCGCTGACCGGTACCGACCTGGAAGTGGAGATGGTGTCGCGGATCGCGGTTGAAGACGCCCAGGACGGCGAAACCACCATTCCCGCCCGCAAGCTGTTCGAGATCATCCGCGCCCTGCCCGATGGCAGCCGGATCACCGTCTCGCAGACCGGAGACAAGATCACCGTGCAGGCCGGTCGTAGCCGCTTCACCCTGGCAACCCTGCCCTCCAATGACTTCCCGTCGGTTGACGAAGTGGAAGCCACTGAGCGCGTGGCCATCGGCGAAGCGACCCTGAAGGAGCTCATCGAGCGCACCGCGTTCGCGATGGCGCAGCAGGACGTGCGCTATTACCTCAATGGCCTGCTGTTCGATCTGCGCGGTGACGCCCTGCGTACCGTTGCCACCGACGGCCACCGTCTGGCGCTGTGTGAAACCGACCTGGCCAAGCCGAGCGGTTCCAAGCGCCAGATCATCGTGCCGCGCAAGGGCGTGACCGAGCTGCAGCGCCTGCTGGAAAGTGGTGATCGCGAGATCGAGCTGGAAGTCGGCCGCAGCCACGTTCGCGTCAAGCGCGACGATGTCACCTTCACCTCCAAGCTGATCGACGGCCGCTTCCCGGATTACGAAGCGGTGATTCCGATCGGTGCCGACCGTGAAGTGAAGGTTGATCGTGAAGCGCTGCGCGCCTCGCTGCAGCGCGCTGCGATCCTGTCCAACGAGAAGTACCGCGGCATCCGCGTGGAAGTGTCGCCGGGCAACCTGAAGATCAGCGCGCACAACCCGGAGCAGGAGGAAGCCCAGGAAGAGATCGAAGCCGATACCACGGTCAGCGATCTGGCCATCGGCTTCAACGTGAACTACCTGCTGGATGCCCTCTCCGCCCTGCGCGATGAGGAAGTCATCATCCAGCTGCGCGACTCCAACTCCTCGGCGCTGGTGCGTGAGTCCAGCAGCGAGAAGTCGCGCCACGTGGTCATGCCGCTGCGTCTCTGACATCAGCCCGGTTCCACGTGGAACATAACGACGCCCGGGAAGCTCCCGGGCGTTTTTTTTTACGTTCCACGTGGATCATCGGGCTGAACCCTTTCCAGCACGGAATTCGAACGGACACCATCTTCCTTGATGAACCCGGTTGCGTGCGCTTTGCTTCCCACGCCGAACTGGCGACGGGACTTTGAGTCGATGCCAGGGACTGCCTCCGAATCATGTTTGATCGGGGCCGGTACCTGGGGTCTCAACGCAGTTGCTATGGACCTGTCTGGTCGGATGCCGAAGCGCATCCACGCTGCGGCGACCGTGCTCGCTGTTCCTGAAATCCTCTCTGTCCACAGGACCCATTCGGGACAGATCGGGCCAAGCCTAGCTTCTAAATCTGGGTATAAATCTAAAGCGTGGTGGTGATGGTAGAGCCAGATTTCGTGGAAAAATTTGTTATCTACGTGATTTAAAAGGAATTTATGAGGGTGAAACCCCCTGTATAGAGGCGCCTCAGGCTGGGGGGGAACCTGTGGATAGTTTCCAGACCCAGGCAAAAGGGCTTTTTTATCCACAGATTGCCCATACCTTGTGTATAAGTCATACAGTCCCGCTGTGGACAGCGTGAAACGAATGGTCCGGATTCTTTGAAATCTGTGGAACCTCCCAGAGCATCGGATCTCAGATTTGGAGGAATCCGGGCGCCCGCCCGCTCACCCGGCCGGGCAAGCGCTCATCAAACACCTGCGGCCGTGGTCCTGAAATCTTGAAATCTGGCGGGCCACGCCCCGCAACCCTGTGCAGAATTGAAGGAATTTCAGCTGCGTCCGGAGCTGGAAACGGGCATGCGGGTGAACCGGCGCCACGTGGAACCCGCGATCAGTTGGTGCGCGGGAGCTTCTGCTCCGCATCGATGCGGGGGCAGCGCGTCCGGCTTGACCGATGCAGTAAGCTGATGGATTCCCTTCCCCTCTACCGCCTCGAGCGGATGGTCGTTCGCGCCCCATGCTTATCCGCCGCCTCGCCTTGCACCAACTGCGTCGCTTCAGTGCGGTGGATCTCTTGCCCCAGCCGGGGCTGAACCTGCTCACTGGCGACAACGGTGCCGGCAAGACCAGCGTGCTGGAGGCCCTGCATCTGATGGCCTATGGCCGAAGCTTCCGCGGCAGGGTTCGCGATGGACTGGTGCGCCAGGGCCAGGAGGCGCTGGAGATCTTCGTGGAATGGGACGAACAGCGTGCCGACCACGCGCCGCATCGCCGAAAGGCCGGCCTGCGCCACAGTGGGCAGGACTGGAAGGGACGATTGGACGGTGAAGATGTGGCTCAGCTCGGCAACCTCTGCGCAGCGCTGGCGGTAGTGACGTTTGAGCCCGGCAGCCATGCGCTGGTCAGCGGCGGTGGCGAGCCCCGCCGTCGCTTCCTGGATTGGGGTTTGTTCCACGTGGAACCTGATTTCCTGTCCTTGTGGCGCCGCTATTCAAGGGCGCTGAAGCAGCGCAATGCCCTGCTCAAGCAGGGCGGCCCGTCGCGGATGCTGGACACCTGGGATCACGAGTTGGCTGAGGCCGGAGAGCCCCTTACCAGCCGGCGTCAGCACTACCTCGAGCGGCTGCAGCAGCGTGCCGTGGCGCTGGCTGCCAGTTTGGCGCCGCAACTCGGCATCCAGGCCCTGGAACTCAGTCCGGGCTGGCGTCGGCATGAGCTTCCCCTGGCAGATGCTCTGCTTCTGGCCCGGGATCGTGACCGCCAGGCCGGGTACACCTCGGTTGGGCCGCACCGGGCGGACTGGAGCGTGGATTTCCACAGCATTCCTGGTCGCGATGCATTGTCACGCGGTCAGGCCAAGCTGACCGCATTGGCGTGCCTGCTGGCGCAGGCCGAGGACTATGCAGAACAGCGCGGCGAATGGCCGGTGATCGCACTGGACGATCTGGCCTCCGAACTGGATCGGACCCACCAGGCGCGGGTATTGGAGCGCCTGCTCACCGGCCCGGCGCAGATCTTCGTCACCGCTACTGAGCCTCCGGCGGCCCTGCAGGAATTGACCCAGATCGCCCGGTTCCACGTGGAACATGCACAGATCGTGGCTGTGCCATAGTGGGCACATCAGGGCCACTCGACCCCGGCTGGTATAATTCGGGTTGGAATCCTTTCATTCTCGGCACATCGCCCCAAGCGGTGCCCGACCTGCGGAGCCTACGGCAAGCGCAATGAGCGACGAACAGAACACCCCGGCAAACAACGGCAATTACGACGCCAACAGCATTACCGCCCTGGAAGGCCTGGAGGCTGTCCGCAAGCGACCCGGCATGTACATCGGTGACGTGCATGACGGCACCGGTCTGCACCACATGGTGTTCGAGGTTGTCGACAACTCGATTGACGAAGCGCTGGCCGGCCACGCCGACCATGTCGCGGTGACGATCCACGCTGACGGCTCGGTCTCGGTGTCCGACAACGGCCGCGGCATTCCGACCGGCAAGCACGAGCAGATGAGCGCCAAGCTCGGTCGCGAGGTCTCCGCCGCCGAGGTGGTGATGACCGTCCTGCACGCAGGCGGCAAGTTCGACGACAACAGCTACAAGGTTTCCGGCGGCCTGCACGGCGTCGGCGTCAGCGTGGTCAACGCGCTGTCGCAGAAGCTGCTGGTGGACGTGTTCCAGAACGGCTCCCACTACCAGCAGGAATTCAGCAACGGCGCAGCCGTGACCCCGCTCGCCAAGCTGGAAGCCACCACCAAGCGTGGCACCACCGTGCGCTTCTGGCCGTCCACCGTCGCCTTCCACGACAACGTGGAATTCCACTACGACATCCTGGCCCGCCGTCTGCGCGAGTTGTCGTTCCTGAACTCCGGCGTCAAGATCGTCCTTGCCGACGAGCGTGGCGACGGCCGTCGCGATGACTTCCACTACGAAGGCGGCATCCGCAGCTTCGTGGAGCATCTGGCCCAGCTGAAGACCCCGCTGCACCCGAATGTCATCTCCGTCACCGGCGAGCACAACGGCATCGTCGTGGAGGTGGCGCTGCAGTGGACCGACTCCTACCAGGAGACGATGTACTGCTTCACCAACAACATCCCGCAGAAGGACGGCGGTACCCACCTCGCCGGTTTCCGTGGTGCGTTGACCCGCGTGCTCAACAACTACATCGAGCAGAACGGCATCGCCAAGCAGGCCAAGATCAACCTGACCGGCGACGACATGCGCGAAGGCATGATCGCGGTGCTGTCGGTGAAGGTGCCGGATCCCAGCTTCTCCAGCCAGACCAAGGAGAAGCTGGTCAGCTCCGACGTGCGTCCGGCGGTGGAAAACGCCTTCGGTGCGCGCCTGGAAGAGTTCCTGCAGGAAAACCCGAACGAAGCCAAGGCGATTGCCGGCAAGATCGTCGACGCCGCGCGTGCACGTGAAGCCGCCCGCAAGGCCCGCGACCTGACCCGCCGCAAGGGCGCGCTGGACATCGCCGGCCTGCCGGGCAAGCTGGCCGACTGCCAGGAAAAGGATCCGGCGCTGTCCGAACTGTTCATCGTCGAGGGTGACTCGGCAGGTGGCTCGGCCAAGCAGGGCCGCAACCGAAAGAACCAGGCGGTGCTGCCGCTGCGCGGCAAGATCCTCAACGTGGAACGCGCGCGCTTCGACCGCATGCTGTCCTCCGACCAGGTCGGTACGCTGATCACCGCGCTGGGCACCGGCATTGGCCGTGACGAGTACAACCCGGACAAGCTGCGTTACCACAAGATCATCATCATGACCGACGCCGACGTCGACGGCGCCCACATCCGCACCCTGCTGCTGACGTTCTTCTACCGTCAGATGCCGGAGCTGATCGAGCGCGGTTACGTCTACATCGGCTTGCCGCCGCTGTACAAGATCAAGCAGGGCAAGCAGGAGCTGTACCTGAAGGATGATCCGGCGCTGGACAGCTACCTGGCCAGCAGTGCGGTGGAAAACGCCGCGCTGGTGCCAGCCACCGGCGAACCGGGCATCGAAGGCCTGGCACTGGAGAAGCTGCTGCTGGCGTACGCCGCCGCGCTCGATTCCATCGAACGCAACGCGCACCGCTATGACCGCAACCTGCTCGAAGCGCTGGTCGATTTCGTGCCGATGGACATGGACAGCCTGCGCAATGCGGGCGAAGGCGAAGGCCTGGATGCGCTGGCCAAGCGACTCAACCAGGGCAGCCTGGGCAGCCCGCGTTTCAGCCTGGAACTGCAGGACGCCAACGAGGAACGCCCCGCCGCTGTGCTGGTGACCCGTCGCCACATGGGCGAGGAGCACATCCAGGTGCTGCCGATGTCGGCGTTCGAGAGTGGCGAACTGCGTGCGATCCACCAGGCCTCCAAGCTGCTGCACGGCCTGGTGCGCGAAGGTGCAACGATTTCCCGCGGCGCCAAGTCGATCGAAGTCGACAGCTTCGCGAAGGCGCAGAACTGGCTGCTCGAGGAGGCCAAGCGCGGCCGCCAGATCCAGCGATTCAAGGGTCTGGGTGAAATGAATCCGGAGCAGTTGTGGGATACCACGGTGAACCCGGAGACCCGTCGCCTGCTGCAGGTGCGCATCGAGGATGCGGTCGCTGCCGACCAGATCTTCAGCACCCTGATGGGCGATGTCGTCGAGCCGCGTCGCGACTTCATCGAAGACAATGCGCTGAAAGTCGCCAACCTGGATATCTGACACAATCGGGACCTGGCCGGTGCGCGGGGAGCTGCACCGGCCTTCGTCCCTTGAACACAGGTACCTGATGTCCGCATCCACCCCGGTCTCCGCCGCCCCGCCCCCGGTTCCGCCGGTGTCTACCCCACCGCGCGCCGTTGCACCGCTGGCAGGCTTCTTCATCGACCTGGGCATCGCCGCCGTTACCCTGGTCGGCCTGAGCATGGTCTCCGGCCTGTTCTGGGGCTTCTACCGTGCAATCGTGGTCAGCCGCGCCAACGCGGAGGCCAATGGCGGACTGACACCTGACGCTGTCGGCGCGGCAGTGGGCCAGCCCGGTGCCCTGGCGCAGATCCTGATGGCCCTGATCGCCACCGGTGGCGCCGCGCTGCTGCTGTACTTCTGGCGACGCCCGGCAAGCGCCGGCGAACGCATGGCGTCGCGACAGGCGTTGCTGCGGCCGTCCACCTGGGGCTGGACCCTGCTGGTGGCCACGCTGATCGTGCTCGGCAGCAACGGCATCGCCTTCCTTTCCAAGCAGTTCGGCATCGAGCCGGTGCCCACCAACGTGGAACTGATGCAGAGCGCGATCGCTCGCTTCCCGCTGTTCCTGGTGCTGTTTGCGGTCGTCCTCGCCCCCGCCTACGAAGAGCTGCTGTTTCGCCGCGTCCTGTTCGGGCGCCTGTGGCAAGCCGGCCGCCCCTGGCTGGGCCTGATCCTCAGCAGCCTGGCGTTCGCCCTGGTCCATGAAGTGCCCGGTGTCAGCAAGAACTCGCTGCTCGGCATGGCGCAGCTGTGGCTGGTGTACGGTGGCATGGGCGCCGCCTTCTGCTGGCTGTACCGCCGCACCGGCACCCTGTGGGCGGCGATTGCCGCGCATGCGCTGAACAACGCGGTTGCGCTCGCCGCGATGGTGTTCCTGGGGTCAACGTAACGCCGTGCCCGCTTGACGAAAGATTAAGCAGGTACGCTACACACTGCGCACATGAACACGGGGGCGGACCCATGAAACAACTGCTGCTGGCTCTAGTCATCACCACCTTGGTCAGTGCCTGTGCAACCACCACCTCGCCAACCGGACGACGGCAGATGGTGGGCGGTGTGTCGCAGGCACAGCTTGACCAGCTCGGTGCGCAGGCGTTTGCCGAGACCAAGCAGAAAGAGAAGATCAGCACCGATGGCCGCCAGAACGGCTACGTGCAGTGCGTGGTCAATGCGCTGGTCGCACAGCTGCCGCCTCAGTACCGTGGGGTACGGTGGGAGACTGCCGTATTCGTCGACAAGGAACCCAACGCCTTTGCCCTGCCCGGCGGCAAAGTGGGCGTGAACACCGGCATCTTCACCGTCGCCAGGAACCAGGACCAGTTGGCTGCCGTGATCGGTCATGAGATCGGCCACGTGATCGCGCGTCACCACGAGGAACGCATTACCCGGCAGATGGGCGCGCAGACCGGCCTGGCCGTGCTGGGCGCGCTGGCCGGTGCCGCCTATGGCGATGGTGCCGCCAATACGGTCAATCAGCTGGGCGGCATGGGCGCGCAGGCGGCCTTCCTGTTGCCCGGCTCGCGGACCCAGGAAAGCGAGGCGGACGTGATCGGCCAGCGGCTGATGGCGCAGGCCGGATTCAACCCGGCCCAGGCCGTGGATCTGTGGCAGAACATGATGGCCGCCAGCGGCGGTCGAAGCCCGCAATGGCTGTCCACCCACCCCGATCCGGCCAACCGGATCCAGGAGCTGCGACGCGACGCGCCGGGCCTGGCGCCGGTCTATCAGCAGGCCCAGGCGGCCGGGCTGCGGCCAAAGTGCGGATGAGTGCGCAGTTCTATGCTGTATTGCAGCACATAAAACGATTTCTCACGCCATCTGTTTCTGATACGTTTGGCGGCTCAGATTTTTCTGACAGTCCGACTTTGCCGCTATCCGGCGGTTCGATCGAGGTGAACGATGATTTTCCGTAACCACAAAGCTGTGCTTTCCGTCCTCGTCGCGACCGCCCTGACCGGCGCCGTGGTCACCGATGCCTTCGCGCAGTCCTCGCGTTCCTCCGACCGTGGCAGCCGCGGCGGCAGCAGCAAGCAGGCCAAGGCCGAACCGCTGTACCCGAATGCGACCCGCCAGGAGCCGACCGCCAAGGCCTCGGCCAAGATGGGCAGCAAGCTGCAGAAAATGATCGACAGCTACAACAAGGAAAAGTTCCCGGAGACGCGCACGCAGGCTGACGCGATCCTGGCTGACAGCGCCTCCAACGAGTACGACAAGTCGCTGGCCGCGCAGCTGGCCTCGCAGGCCGCCTACCAGACCGACGACACCCCGGCCGCCATCGCCTACCTGAAGCAGGTCATCCAGTTCAACGGCCTGGACAACAACGGCCACTTCCAGTCGATGCTGATGCTGGGCCAGCTGCAGCTGCAGGAAGACCAGACTGCCGAAGGCCTGGCCACCCTGGACAAGTACTTCGCCGAGAGCAAGTCGACCAAGCCGGAAGAGCTGATTGCCAAGGGCCAGGCGCTGTACCAGCTGGAGCGCTACCAGGAAGCGATCCCGGTGCTGAAGCAGGCCATCGCGGGCGCTGCCGAGCCGAAGGACAACTGGAACCAGCTGCTGATGGCGGCCCTTTCCGAAGCCGGCCAGACCGGTGAGGCCGTGCAGGCCGCAGAAGCGCTGGCGGCCAAGAACCCGTCGGACAAGAAGGCCCAGCTGAATCTGGCCAACATGTACATGCAGGCTGACCAGATGCCGAAGGCCGCCGCGGTGATGGACAAGCTGCGCAGCAGCGGCCAGCTCACCGAAGAGCGCGAGTACAAGCAGCTGTACTCGATCTATGCCAACACCGAGAACAAGGAAAAGGACGTCATCGCGGTCATCAACGAAGGGTTGCAGAAGGGCATCCTGAAGCCGGATTACCAGGTCTACCTGGCGCTGGCCCAGTCCTACTACTACTCCGACCAGGTGCCGCAGGCGATCGATGCGTGGCAGAAGGCCGCCCCGCTCTCCAAGGACGGTGAGACCTACCTGAACCTGGCACGCGTCCTGCATGCCGAAGGTCGCGTCCCCGAGGCCAAGCAGGCCGCCCAGCAGGCGCTGGCGAAGGGCGTGAAGAACCAGGCTGATGCCAAAAAAATCATCAACCTGAAGTAAGTAGGAATAACGCCTGAATGCCTGCTCAGTTGATGCGCAGGCGCTCAGGATTGGTATAAGCTTGGAGGTTCCTGCGGTGTCATGCACCGCTGATCAGGGATCCCGCCCCCGGGATTCCGGCCCCACTATTGAGCTCTTGGCGCATGACGGAACAACTAGTCGTTCACCGGTACGAACAACCCGATGACAAGGGGCTGAGCTGGCCTCGCATCGTCGGCATCGCGTTTGTAATTGCCCTGCATCTGGCCGCCTTCATGATGCTCCTGATTCCCGCCGTGGCTCCCAAGGCCGTCGCGGAGAAGGAGCGCAACGTCATGGTGACCATCGTCGACGCGCCGCCGCCGCCCCCACCGCCGCCGCCGCCGCCGCCGCCGCAGGATACTCCGCCACCGCCGGTGAAGAATCTGTCGCCGCCGAAGCCGTCGCCCGTACCGCCGCCGCCGCAGGCGCCGGTTGTCGACGTGCCGGAGCCGCGCCCGAACGATATCGTCACCCCGCCGTCGCCTCCGGCGCCGCCGGCACCGCCGACCTCGATCGAGGCCAGCGTGGACATCTCGTCGAAGGCCATGAATCCGCCGCGCTACCCGCCGGCAGCCTTCCGCGCAGGTATCCAGGGCGAAGTGATCCTGATCATTGATGTCGATGCCAGCGGCAACGTCACCAATGTCACGGTGGAAAAGTCCAGCCGTAACCGCGACCTGGACCGTGCTGCGATGGAAGCGGCTCGCAAGTGGCGCTTCAACGCCGCTGAAGCAGGCGGTAAGAAGACGGCAGGTCGCGTTCGCGTCCCGGTCAACTTTGCGCTGAACTGATGCGCCCGGGTGTCCGCCTGGCCACCCCCGCTCCCGGTTCGATTGTTTAGCTTAGCTACACCCTTTATCACCACACACAACAAAGGTAAGCGTCATGCTGCAGGAAATTTTCATCGCCGCTGCTGCCGGGGGCAATCCGTCCAACGCCCTGTCGCAGATGGGCTTCGAGCACCTGATCCACGAAATGACCACCAAGCCGGGTGATTTCGCGGTTTCCTGGGTCGTGCTGCTGACCCTGATCGCCATGTCGGCCATGTCCTGGTACTGGACCGTCATCAACATCTTCCGTGCCACCCGCCTGAAGAGCGCCGCTGATCGCGTCGTCAGCCTGTTCTGGGACACCCCGAACGCGCAGGACGCCATCCGTGCGATGGAAGAGCAGCCGGCTTCGGAGCCGTTCTCGAAGATCGCCCTGGACGCTGCCCAGGCAGCCGCCCACCACCAGCGCGCTGAAGGCGGTGCTACCGGCGGCGTCGGTGAGAACCTGAGCCGTTCGGAGTTCGTCGACCGCGCTCTGCGTCAGGCCGTCACCCGCGAAAGCAACAAGCTGCAGTCGGGCATGACCCTGCTGGCTACCGTCGGCGCGACCGCTCCGTTCGTCGGTCTGCTGGGTACCGTGTGGGGCATCTACGGCGCGCTGATCAAGATCGGTGCCACCGGCTCCGCTTCGATCGACGCCGTTGCCGGCCCGGTGGGTGAAGCGCTGATCATGACCGCGATCGGTCTGTTCGTCGCAATCCCGGCCGTGTTCGCCTTCAACTTCTTCAGCAAGATCAACAGCGCGACCATCAGCAAGTTCGATACCTTCGCGCACGACCTGCACGACTTCTTCGCCACCGGTTCGCGCGTCCGCTGATTGCGGCGCGCGTCACCCAGCGACGAAGTAAGTAGTCACCAAGATCTAGACGGAGCCCGTTATGGCTTTCAGTAGTGGTAACAGCGGCGGCCCCATGGCCGACATCAACGTTACGCCCCTCGTGGACGTGATGCTGGTGCTGCTGATCATCTTCATCATCACGGCGCCCCTGATGTCCCACAAGGTCAAGGTGGATCTGCCGGAAGCCAACCTGATCCAGAAGCCGGAAGATGCTGAAAAGCGTCCGAACCCGATCACGCTGGCAGTCAAGGAAGACGGCTCGATCTACTGGAACGACGAAGAAATCAACAAGCAGACTCTCGAGTCCCGCTTGGCGACCGCCGCACAGCAGACCCCGCAGCCGCCGCTGAACCTGCGTGGTGACCGCACCACCAAGATGCGCGTCATCAACGACCTGACCAAGGTCGCGCAGGAACAGGGCATGCTGGACGTCGGCTTCGTTGCGACCAAAGAAAAGGGGCAATAAGCCATGGCATTCAGTAGTGGTGGTGGCAAGGGCCCCATGGCAGACATCAACGTCACGCCCCTCGTGGACGTGATGCTGGTTCTGCTGATCATCTTCATCGTGACCGCGCCGATCATGACGTACCCGATCGCCGTGGACCTGCCGCAGCGTGTGCTCAACCCACCGCCGCAGCTGGTCGAACCGCCGCCGCCGATCGAACTGAAGATCGACGCCAGCAACCAGGTCTCGTGGAACAACAGCCCGATCAATACCAGCGAGCTGCAGCAGCGGATGGAGCAGGAGGTCCAGCGTGACCCGACCAACCAGCCGGAACTGCGCATCGACGCCAGCCCGGATTCCGAGTACGACGTGATGGCCAAGGTTCTGGCCGCCGCGAAGAATGCTCAGATGAAGAAGATCGGTTTTGTGCAGCAGTAAACGCGACACCGCAACACAACAGTCATGACGCGACTGCAGACGCCCCTGGAGACAGGGGCGTTTTTTTGTCCTCGTCCTGGCACATGGGATCTCGTCCTGGCACATGGGATGGGGTCAGAACGCCTTTCCTTCGGAAAAGGGATCTGACCCCATCCGGCAGCATGCGCCGCTATGATCGGCGCATGCTTGCCCTCTTCGATTCCCTGCGCCATTGGCTCGACGGTATCGCCCACCTCGGCACGATCCTGGCGGTGGCTTACCTGCTGTACCTGTTCGCGCTGGCGGGCTGGATCATGCTGCAGAAGCGCGAGCCGGTGGCCACGCTGAGCTGGATCCTTTCGTTGGCACTGCTCCCCTATCTGGGGCTCTTCATCTACTACCTGCTGGGCCCGCAGAAGGTGAAGCGGCAACGGCTGCGTCGTGGCCGTGCACGCTCGGGCATGGAGCACTACAGCGATGTCTGCCCGCCCGATTCGGACTGCACCGAACTGGCCAAGGTTGCCCAGGCAACGACCGGACTGGCCCCAAGCAGTGCCACCGAAGTGACCTGGCTGGTGGACGGTGCGGCGACCTACGCTGCCTTGCTGGAAGCCGTTGCACAGGCGCACGATCACATCCATCTGGAGTACTACATCTTCAATCCGGATCACGCAGGCACCGCCCTGCGCGATGCCCTGGTCGAGCGCGCACGTGCCGGTGTGCAGGTGCGCCTGCTGCTGGATGCGGTGGGCTCATCCGCCCTGCCCCGCCGTTTCCTGCAGCCCCTGCTCGACGCCGGCGGTGAAGCGATCTGGTTCCACCCACGGCAGCTGCTGAAACCGTTCAAGCGCCCGTGGCTGAACCTGCGCACGCACCGCAAGCTGGTGATTGTCGATGGCCGCCTGGCCTTCACTGGCGGCATCAACATCACCGACGAGGAAGACGAAAGCCGCAGGCCCGACGCTTATCGCGACCTGCACATGCGCATCCGCGGTCATGTGGTGCGCAGTCTGCAGCTGGTGTTCGCCGAGGACTGGCTCTACGCCAGTGGCCAGGAACCCTCGCGGATGGATATCGCCCGCCTGTGGCCGGCCGATATGCCGCTGCGCGGGGATGGCGCGATCAACGCGCAGGTATTGGTGTCCGGCCCGGATTCGGGCTGGGAGACGATCCACCGGCTGCACGTCGCCGCCATCCAGGAAGCGCACGAACGGGTGTGGCTGGTGACGCCCTATTTCGTGCCGGGTGAAGCGGCGCGGATGGCGCTGACTTCGGCCGCGCTGGGCGGCCTGGACGTGCGCCTGCTGGTACCGAAAATGAGCGATTCGTGGTTCGTCACCCAGGCCGCGCGCTCGTACTTCGATGAGCTGTTGCATGCCGGCGTGAAGATCTACGAGTACGGCCCGCGCATGCTGCACACCAAGGCGTTCATCGCCGACGACGACGTCTGCATTGTCGGCAGTGCCAACTTCGACCACCGCAGCTTCCGCCTGAACTTCGAGCTGTCGATGATGATCAGCGACCGGGACCGCGTGGCGGCCCTGGCCGAGCTGCTGCAGGGTGAATTCGATTGCGCCACCCGGGTGCATGACCAGGCCGGGCGCTCGCTGTGGCTGCACCGCCTGCCCGAGGCCTTCGCCCGGCTGGCCTCGCCGCTGCTGTGATGCAGCGCTACACTGCGGCGATCATCCGGGGAGCCCGACTATGTACTGGTTGTACCTGCTGCTGGCGCTGGGCTGCTTTGCCTTCGCGCTGAAGACCCCAAGCGCGGGGTTGATGACCCTGTGCCTGCTGGCTGCGCTCGGCTTCCTGCTGGCCTGGGTACGCGGTCGTTACGTGGCCCGTTTCGGCGACCTGCAGCGCGACCCGGCCACCCTGATCGATGCCGAGGAACTGCGCCGCCTGCGCGAGCAGGCCCAGGCGCGCCGCAACGATGACGCCAACGACAACGATCCGTCCCCTCTTTCCAAGTAGTTCCGTTCCATGACCCAGCTCAGCGTCAACGTCAACAAGATCGCCGTCCTGCGCAATTCGCGCGGCGGTGCCGAACCGGACGTGGTGCGCGCCGCCCAGGCCTGCCTGGATGCCGGCGCGCATGGCATCACCGTGCATCCGCGGCCGGACCGCCGCCACATCACCGCCGAGGACGTGCTCGCCCTGTCCACGTTGACCCGCGCCCGTGGCGTTGAATTCAACATCGAGGGCAATCCATTTGCGCCGCCGCGCGAGGGGTACCCGGGGCTGCTGCCGCTGTGCGAACAGACCCGTCCGGCGCAGGCCACCCTGGTGCCCGACGGCGATGGCCAGATCACCTCCGACCACGGTTTCGACTTCGAACGCGACGCCGAGCGCTTGCGCCCGTTGATTGCCCAACTGAAGGCGATGGGCTGCCGGGTCAGCCTGTTCGTGGATGCGGGCAACCCGTCGCTGGAGCAGGCCGCCGAGGTCGGTGCCGACCGCATCGAGCTGTACACCGGCCCCTACGCAGAGGCGCATGCGGCGGGCGACGCTGCGGCAATGCTCGAACTGTTCGCCACTGCGGCGCGGCGGGCGCAGGCGGTGGGCCTGGGCGTCAACGCCGGGCACGACCTGTCGCAGGACAACCTGCGCGATTTCCTGGGCCACGTGCCGGACGTGCTGGAGGTGTCGATTGGCCACGCGCTGATCGGCGAGGCACTGTATGACGGGCTGGATGCCACCGTGCGCGGGTACTTGGCGCTGCTTTGATGCATTGCAGCCGAGCGTAGGCTCGGCTCTACAAGGTATCCGTATCCACTGTAGAGCCGAGCCCACGCTCGGCTCAGACTTGCCCTGAACCCTTCAGACAGCCGTCGCAGCCATTGAGACGGTGGCGACGTACCCTGCCGCAATGGGTATTGCGATCAAGGGCCGAGGTTCCACGTCCCACCTTGCTGGGCGCTTCGAAAGCACCGTCAGCGAGGCGGTGGACGACGGCTGGGCGGTCGATGAGAGCGAGGAGTTCCTCGCGCCGCGCCTGCGCACCGAGGTGCGCGCCGAGACCGCGCGCAGCATCATCACCCGCAACACTTCGCCAGACGTCGGCTTCAGCCAGTCGGTGAATCCGTATCGCGGTTGTGAGCATGGGTGTTCCTACTGCTTCGCGCGCCCTTCCCATGCCTATCTGAACCTGTCACCTGGCCTGGACTTCGAGACCAAGCTGTTCGCCAAGACCAATGCGCCTCAGCTGCTGCGCAAGGAACTGTCGAAACCCGGTTACGTGCCGCAGCCGATCGCGCTGGGCATCAACACCGATGCATATCAGCCGATCGAGCGCAAGTTCAAGCTGACCCGCCAGCTGATCGAAGTGATGCTGGAAACCAGGCATCCGTTCTCGCTGATCACCAAGAACGCACTGGTCGAGCGCGACATTGATCTGCTCGCGCCGCTGGCGGCGGAGAACCTGGTCAGTGTGCATTTCTCGGTGACCTCGCTGGACCCGCATCTCTCCGCGAAGCTGGAACCGCGCGCATCAGCACCCCATGCACGATTGCGCGCGATGAAGCGCCTGCATGACGCGGGTATCCCGGTGGGCGTGATGGTGGCACCGGTGATTCCGTGGATCAACGACAGCGAACTTGAAGCGGTGCTGGAGGCTGCGCACGATGCAGGCGCCAGTACCGCAGGCTACGTGCTGCTGCGCCTGCCGCTGGAAGTGGCGCCACTGTTCCGCGACTGGCTCGATACCCATCATCCCGATCGCGCCGCGCACGTGATGAGTACCATCCAGCAGCTGCGTGGTGGCAAGGACTACGACAGCCAGTTCGGCACCCGCATGCGCGGCCAGGGCGTGTATGCCGATCTGTTGAACAACCGCTTCAAGCTGGCGCGCAAGCGGTTGGGATTCAATGCGCAGAACAGCCATTGGCCGAAGCTGGATTGCAGCCGGTTCCAGAAGCCGTTGCCGCTGAAGAAGGATTCGCCGCAAGGGTCGTTGTTCTGAGGCCATCAGTCGAGCATGGCTCGACTGTACATCAAGGCCGACGAGCAGTTCGGCGTCACCCCCCAAACAACTTCTGCGCACTCTGGAACAGGATCCAGCTGGTGGCGATGAACTTGTCGCCACCCTGTGGCCGATTGCCGCGATGGGTGTGGGTGAACGCCGTCGGCGCAATCAGCAAACTGCCGGTGCGCGGCGCGATCTTCCGCCCCTGGAACAGGAACTCGGTTTCGCCCTCGTCGAAGTCGTCATTGAGGTACAGCGTCCACAGTACATGCCGGTGCAGGGTCTCGGCCTGCGCATCCTTCGGGTACAGCTCGCAGTGCCAGTACGGGTAGCCACCCTCGCCCGCGGCGTACCACTGCAGGTTGATCGCACCCGGACGAAGGCAGGTGCGGGCCAGGTCGGCCAGCTGCTGTTGCGGCATGTCGGGAAAGTCCTCGGCAGACAGGCGTCGCGGTTGGCCATTGCTGTCCTGGATCTGCAACATCAGCGGCGCGATCAATGCCTGTGGATAACGGCGTAGATAAGTCAGCAGGCCGTTGAACACCGCGATCTGCAGCTGCTGGTCGACGTCCTGCCAACCGTCCAGGCCACTGATGCGCAGATCCTTGCTGTGCTTGAGTTCGGGGAACACGCCACTGCCCACCGCACCGGGCAGCAGGCCACGCGTGGCACGCATGCGCTCGACGATGGCCGCGCAGACCTCACTGGGGACGGCGTTGTGGATGACTTCGATGAAATCGACCGGGCCCTGCTCGTGCATGCGTGCATTCCTTCGGCGGCAACGGCTTGATGGTGCCGTTTGCCGCCCGCGGTGTCACCCTGCGGTCATGTCATCGAACTGCCATGACCGCCGTCAGGCGTCGAGCCGTCAGCCCTGCGCTTCGTCGTGCGCGTGGTGGTAACGCACCGCTTCGGCCACTTCCTCGCGCGAACCCAGGAACACCGGCACGCGCTGGTGCAGCTGGTCGGGCTGGATGTCGAGGATGCGCTCGCGGCCGGTCCAGGCGGCGCCGCCGGCCTGTTCGACCAGCAGGCCCATCGGATTGGCTTCGTACATCAGGCGCAGCTTGCCGGCCTTGGACGGATCCTTCTTGTCCCACGGGTAGATGAAGATGCCGCCGCGGGTCAGGATGCGATGCACGTCGGCCACCATGCTGGCGATCCAGCGCATGTTGAAGTTCTTGCCGCGCGAGCCTTCCTTGCCGGCCAGCAGATCACTGACGTAGGCCTGCATCGGCGCTTCCCAGTGACGCTGGTTGGACATGTTGATGGCGAATTCCTGGGTGGCCGCCGGAATCTGCATGTTCTCGGTGGTCAGCACGAACTCGCCCTTCTCGCGGTCCAGGGTGAAGGCGTGGGTGCCATGGCCGACGGTCAGCACCAGCTGGGTGCTGGGCCCGTAGATGCAGTAGCCAGCGCCGATCTGCTTGCTGCCCGGCTGCAGGAAGGCGTCATCGCCCGGCAGCTCGACGTTGGTCGGGCAACGCAGCACGGAGAAGATGGTGCCGACGGAGACGTTGACGTCGATGTTGGAGCTGCCGTCGAGGGGATCGAACAGCAGCAGGAAATCACCGCGCGGGTAGATGTCCGGCACCGGCTGGCTGTGGTCCATTTCCTCCGAGGCGCAGGCGGCAAGGTGGCCACCCCAGGCATTGGCTTCGAGCAGGATCTCGTTGCTGATCACGTCCAGCTTCTTCTGTGCTTCACCCTGCACGTTGCCGGTACCGGCGTCGCCGAGCACGCCACCGAGGGCGCCCTTGCTGACGGCGATGGAAATGCTGGTGCAGGCGCGGGCGACCACGGCGATCAGCTGGCGCAGGTCGGCATTGATGCGGCCGGCGTGCTGTTCCTGGATCAGGAAGCGGGTCAACGAAGTACGGGACATGGTCGGGCAGGTCTCGGCAGCGGGAAAACGCCTATTGTCGCCCGTCTGGCGGGGGCGTGCGTGAGCGCGGGAAGGCGTAATCGTTTCCAGATGCGTTGCGCTCGTGGCGCCTTCCTTCATGGAGGCACAGGGCGAGGTACACCGTGGCCAGGACACGCCGTAAACCCATCCATGGGGGCTCGGTCGGCGCATCCATGCGCCTCACGGTCCTGGCCACGGTGTACCTCGCCCTGCGCTTCAGGGTTCGCCGCGAGCGCGGAGGGTGTGGCAAAGGCAGAGGCAAAGCAGAAGCAAAAACAAAGGCGCCTTTCGGCGCCTTTGTTGTCAAACCACTGGTGCGTTGCTTCAGCCCTTGGCGACGGTGGCCACGGCCTTGGCGACGTATTCCAGGTTGTTCTGGTTCAGCGCGGCCACGCAGATGCGGCCGGTGCCGACGGCGTAAATGCCGAACTCGTCGCGCAGGCGTTCGACCTGCTCACGGCTCAGGCCCGAGTAGGAGAACATGCCAGCCTGTTCGTTGATGAAGCCGAACTGCGGCGCACCGGCAGCGGCCAGCTTTTCGACCAGGCCCTGGCGCAGGGCGTGGATGCGCTCGCGCATCTCGGTCAGCTCCTGCTCCCACATCGCGCGCAGTTCCGGGTTGGTCAGCACGCCGGCCACCAGCGCGGCACCGTGGGTGGACGGGCTGGAGTAGATGGTGCGGATCACACGCTTGACCTGCGACTGCACGGCCTTGGCGTCAGCAGCGGTCGGCGCCACCATCGACAACGCACCCACGCGCTCGCCATACAGCGAGAACGACTTGGAGTACGAGTTGGCGACGATGAAGCTGTCGATGCCGGCTTCGGCGATGATGCGCACGGCGGCGCCATCCTGCTCGATGCCCTTGTCGAAGCCCTGGTAGGCCATGTCGATGAAGGGGAACAGCTGCTTGTCCTTCAGCAGTTGCGCGACCTGCTTCCACTGGCTGACCGTGAGGTCGGCACCGGTGGGGTTGTGGCAGCAGGCGTGCAGCAGCACTACGGTGCCGGCTTCCAGCTTGCCGAGGTCGGCCAGCATGCCGTTGAAGTCGACGCCATGGCTGGCCGGATCGAAATAGGTGTAATCCAGCACCTCGAAACCGGCCGCGCTGAACACCGCACGGTGGTTCTCCCAGCTCGGGTTGCTCAGCGCCACGGTGGCGTGCGGCAGCAGCTTCTTCAGCACGTCGGCGCCGACGCGCAGCGCACCGCTGCCACCGACGGTCTGTGCGGTGGTGACGCGGCCGGCGGCCAGCAGCGGCGAGTCTTTGCCGAACACCAGCTCTCGCGTGGCCTGCGTGTATGCCGGCAGGCCATCGATCGGCAGGTAGCCGCGCGGTTTGGCGTCAGCGGCAAGCTGCTGCTCGATCTGCTTGACGGCGCGCAGCAGCGGGATGCGGCCGCTCTCGTCGTAGTAGATGCCCACACCCAGGTTGACCTTGGTCGGGCGGCTGTCGGCGTTGTACGCCTCGGTCAGGCCCAGGATCGGGTCGCCTGGGACCAGTTCCACGTTTGCAAAGAAGGACACGGCGGTACTCGTTCGGTAGACGGAAAGGGGGAGGAAGTGCGCTACGCGGTCTGCGGCCTTGCAGCCGGAAACAGCCCATCGTAACAAAGCCTGCCGGGCCTGGCCGCCGCCGTCGTCATCCGTAGCCCCGTACCATGGCGTGCGTTGCCGCCTGATCCATCAACCTGAATCATGAATCCCGCCGCACGTCGCCATTGCCTGCCGTTGTCCATCCTCCTGCTGTCGCCCTGGGCGGCCGTGGCCGGGCCCGCACCGACCGCCCTGCCCAGCGTGCAGGTGCAGGCAGCGCGGGTGCCGGGCATCGACCCGTTCGCGTTGCCGGCCAGCCTGGACACGGTCTGGATCGACGCCGGCCGCGCCGGCGCCGGCGCACGGCTGTCCGAGGCGCTGGCCGGGGTCCCGGGCCTGGTCGCCCGTGACCGCCAGAACTTCGCGCAGGACACCCAGCTGTCGATCCGTGGCTTTGGTGCGCGCTCGACCTTCGGTGTGCGTGGGGTGCGGGTGTTGATCGACGGGGTGCCGGCGACCATGCCCGACGGACAGGGCCAGCTGTCGCATGCCAGCCTGCTCGGTGCCGAACGGATCGACGTGCTGCGCGGACCGTTCTCGGCGCTGTACGGCAATTCCTCCGGCGGCGTGCTGCAGGTCTGGAGCGCACAGGGCCAGGCCGGCGACCCGTGGCGGCTGCGCGTCAACGCGGGTGCCGACAACACGCTCAGCGTCGGCGCGCAACTGAAGGGTGCCGGCCGTGTTCTGGATTACAACATCGCCGCCAATCACTTCCGCACCGATGGCTGGCGCGACCACAGCCGTGCCCGCCGCGAATCGCTCGCTGCGCGTATCGGTGGCGATCTCGGCGGGGGGCGGCTGGAGCTGCTGCTCAATGCCTTCGATGCCCCCGATGCGCAGGACCCGCTGGGCCTGAGCCGTGCCCAGGTGGCGGCCGATCCGCGCCAGGCCACCGCCGTGGCGCACCAGTACAACACCCGTAAATCGGTGCGCCAGCAGCAGGCCGGCCTGCGCTGGACCCGTGAAACCAGGGCGCAGCGTTGGCAGCTGATGGGCTATGCCGGCCAGCGCGCGGTACGCCAGTACCTGCCGATCCCGCCGGCAGCTCAGACCAACAGCCCGTTGCATGCCGGCGGGGTGATCGACCTGGAGGGCGGCTATGGCGGGCTGGACGCGCGCTGGGGCTGGCACGGCGACCTCGCCGGCCGGCTGCTGGATCTGGTGGCCGGGCTCAGCGCCGACCGCCAGCGCCAGCATCGCACCGGCCATGAGAACTTCATCGGCAGCGCTCTCGGCGTGCGTGGGCAGCTGCGCAGAGACCAGATCGACACCGTGCAGAACGTCGATCAGTTCGCCCAGGCGTGGTGGCAGTGGAGTCCACGCTGGTCATTGCTGGCTGGCGTGCGTCGCAGCGCCGTGCGCTTCGAATCCGACGATCGCTACATCACCGCCCGCAACCCGGACGACAGCGGCCACCGCCGCTACCAGGCCACCACGCCGGTGGCCGGGATCAGCTTCGCGGCCAGCCGGCAGTGGCGGCTGCACGCGGCGGTGGGCCGTGGCTTCGAGACGCCCACCTTCAACGAGCTGGGGTATCGCGCCGACGGGCAGGCGGGACTGGCGCTGGATCTGGCGGCGGCGCGCAGCCGCAGCCTGGAGGTGGGCAGCAAATGGCATGCACAGGACGGAACCCAGCTCGATATCAGCCTGTTCCGCGCAGATACCGACGATGAGTTGGCAGTTGCCAGCAACATCGGCGGACGCAGCACCTATCGCAACATCGGCCGCACCCGCCGCCAGGGCGTGGAACTGCGCTACCGGCAGCCGTTGGCAGAACAGTTGGAACTGCAGGTGGCCTGGACCTGGCTGCAGGCGCAGGTGCGTGCGCCGTACCTGACCTCGAACACCTGGGTTTCCGCTGGCAGCCGCTTGCCCGGCGTACCGCGCCAGCAGGCGTTTGCCCGGCTGCAGTGGACCCCGGCCGACTGGCAGTGGGCGCTGGAGGCCGCCGCCAGCACCGATACCCTGGTCAACGACGTGGCCACGGAGCGGGCGCCGGGCTACGCGTTGCTGAACCTGGAAGCCGGTCGTCTCTGGACACTGCCAGGTGGCGAGCTGCGCGCCTTCGCCCGGCTGGAGAACGTGCTGGACCAGGCCTACATCGGCTCGGTGATCGTCAACGACGGCAACGGGCGCTTCTACGAACCGGGGCCGGGACGGCGAGCCAACGTCGGCCTGCAATGGTCGTGGCGCTGAAAGGGGTAGTGCGGGCCGCTGGCCGGCATCGCGCCGTGCACGACGTCAGGAGGTTGCCGGCCAGCGGCCGGCACTACCCGTAAATCGGGGCCGCTGGCCGGCATCGCTCTGTGTAGGGCAGCCCAGACCTTGCCGGCCAGGGGCCGGCACTACCCGTCAGTCGGGCGCCTTGGCCGGTACGAACGGCGAGGTCGGGTCGCTGGCCGGGAAGGTCTCCTCCAGCGCCTCGTCCTGGTTGTCGCTGGCGCGCTGCTTGCGTTCGCGACGTTTGAGCGGGCTTTCCTGGCCGCCGCGATGGCGGTCGCCGCCATCCTTGCGGTCCTGGGCGGCCTGTTCAGCCTCGTGCTTCACCGGCAGATGGTCGCCACCGTGCTCGGCGTCGTAGAAAGGTGCGCCGGTGCCGCGGTAGTCGGCATTGTCGGCATCGCGCTTGCCGCGCTGTTCACCGGGAATGGGCGGGTGGTTTTCCCGCAACGGGTCTCGGGAATTCTCTCGGCTCATGGTCTGGCTACCTGCGCTCGGGGCTCCCACTACACCGCGCCACAGGTAAAGCCGCCGCGAACCCGGCGTCATGAACATCTCGCTCACCCCCCGGTAACAGCACCGCGCGTATTCCTGCCCACCCGCCCCCGCTGCAGGAGCCGGCCATGCCCCGTCTTGAACGACCCGCACCGTCCGTGTTCAACGCCCTGCTCGATCCGCTCGGCCAGCGCACCGCACAACGCCGCACGCGCCGCCATGAAGATCCGCAGGCGGTGGCGCAGGACTACCTGCAGTACATGCTCAGCGACTACGAAGAGCGTCGCGGGCAGAACCACCGCAACTGGCGCGATCTATGCCCGGTCTATGCCTTCGCATTGACCACCCACGCTGCGGACTGGCCGCGCGGTGACGCCGCGGATACCTGTGAGGAACTGGCCGAACACTGGGAACAGATGCGCGGGCAGTCGCGGTTGAGCTGGTCGCAGGCACGGCCGGTGGTGGAAGACGCCTGGCGCGCGCTGGATCATATTCCTGCGGCGGCGGTGAGGCCGCTGCTGCAGTAGTGCCGGCCGCTGGCCGGCAACCTCAGGAAACTTCAGGCCGCGAGCTCTGCCGGCCCGCAGCCGGCACTGCCGTTCTCCGTAGAACCCACGTGCACGGTATCGACACGGGTGGTTTACACCGCCCATCCGAAGCTGGATGCCCTGCCCCGCCAAAGGTACGCCCATGGCCCGCCCGATCTGGACCGGCACGCTGTCGTTTGGCCTGCTCAACGTGCCGGTGTCGCTGATGTCAGGCGAACGCAAGGTCGATCTGCAGTTCCGCATGCTCGACTCCCGCGACCGCAAGCCGATCCGCTTCGAGCGGGTCAACGCCGATACCGGCGAGGAAGTGCCATGGAAGGACATCGTCAAAGCCTATGAGTACGACAAGGGCAGCTATGTCGTGCTGGAGGAAGGCGATATCCGGTCTGCGGCACCGGAAAGCCACGAAGCGGTGGAGGTGGAATCGTTCGTGGACGCCGCGCAGATCGACCCGCGCTACTTCGAGAAACCCTACCTGCTGGTGCCCGGCAAGAAGGCCGAAAAGGGCTACGTGCTGCTGCGCGAGACATTGCGCAGTACCGGCAAGGTGGGCATCGCCCGGGTGGTGGTGCGTACCCGCGAATACCTGTGCGCGGTGATGCCGCACGCGGACGCGCTGGTGCTGATGATCCTGCGCTATCCGCAGGAACTGGTGGATCCCGAAGATTACAAGCTGCCCACCGGAAAGCTCGCCGATTACCGCATCAGCAGCAAGGAAACGGCGATGGCCGAGCAGTTGATCGAGTCGATGTCCGGTGATTGGGATCCGTCGCAGTACCACGACGAATTCCGCGAACGCCTGCAGCAGGTGCTGAACAAGCGCATCAAGTCCAAGGGCGGTACCACCCGGGTGGAGGATGAGCCTGTACCGCGCGAGGATGCCAGCACCAACGTGGTCGATTTCATGGCGCTGCTGCAGAAGAGCCTGGACGCGAACAAGCGTACGCCGGCGAAGAAGACGGCAACGCGGAAAGCAGCCACCAAGCCGACGGTAAAGAAAGCCGCAAAGAAGGCAACGAAGAAGGCCGCAAAGAAAACCGCTGCACGGCGCAAGGCAGGTTGAGCCATGTCGTTGCACCAGTACCGGCGAAAGCGCCGGCTTGGCGGTGGCCTCGGGCAGACACCGGAACCTGACGACACACCCGCACACGGCAACCCGAAGCGGCGGCCGATCTTTGTCATACAGCTGCACCATGCCACTTCGCGGCACTATGACTTCCGCCTTGAGATGGACGGTGTGCTGAAAAGCTGGGCGGTGCCGAAGGGTCCTTCGCTTCGCGCTGGTGACAAGCGGCTGGCCGTGGAAGTGGAAGACCATCCGCTGTCCTACGCCGGTTTCGAAGGAGATATTCCCGAAGGCCACTACGGCGCTGGCCACGTGGAGGTCTTCGATCACGGCACATGGGCCTGCGAAGGCGATCCACTGCAGGCACTGGCAGCGGGAAAGATCGACTTCGTGCTGCATGGGCAACGTCTGGCTGGCGGCTGGAAGCTGGTGCGCACAGCGATGAAGGGACGCCAGGTACAGTGGTTGTTGATCAAACGCGACGACGAGGAAGCACGTGATGCCGAAGCAGATGATCTGCTCCAATCCCCCATGCCGAAACGCACATCCGCAGTGAGCAAGCGCACGGTGGGCAAGTCAACGCGCGCCGCACCGGCTGCACGATCGGCGACCCGCAAGGCCGATGCGCGTTGGCATGCGCGAGCGCTGAACCTGGATGGCGCGCGTGACACGCCCTACCCGCGTGCTTTCAAGCCACAGTTGACCGATCATCGCGACAGTGCACCGGACGGCGAGCGCTGGTTGCATGAGATCAAGTGGGATGGCTATCGCCTGCTGGCCGATCTGCACGAAGGCAAGGTGACGCTGCGCTCCCGCAACGGCCTGGATTGGACCGGTGATTTCCCCGAGGTGGTACAGGCCGTGCAGGCACTGCCGGTGCGGGATGCGCGCCTGGACGGTGAGCTGGTGGTGCTGGACCGGGATGGACGCAGCGACTTCGCCGCGCTGCAGCGCGTGATCGACGGGAGTTCGAAGCAACCGTTGCGCTACATCGTTTTCGATCTGCCGGGTGTGGCCGGCGTGGACATCAGTCGTTCACCGCTGCTGGAGCGCAAGGCGCTGCTGAAGGATCTCATCGGTCCCACGCCCGGAACCCTGGCCTTCAGCGAGCACGTGATCGACCATGGCCCGCAGGTATTCGATGCCAGCGGCAAGGCGGGATTCGAAGGCATCGTCAGCAAGCAGGTGGATGCGCCCTACGTGAACACCCGTGCACGCAGCTGGGTGAAGGTGAAGCACGAAGACACCGAGGAGTTCGCGATTGTCGGCTACACGGCACCGAAGGGCTCCCGGGTGGGGTTCGGCTCGCTGCTGCTGGCGACGCCGGACAAGGGCGGCTTGCGCTATGTGGGCCGCGTTGGCACCGGCTTCGACGACGAAAGCCTGCGCGCGCTGCACAAGGCGCTGCAGCCGTTGGCGGTGAAGGCGCCTGTGCTGCAGCTGCCGGCGCACGTGCCGTTCCGCGCCGCCAGCGTGCGCTGGGTGAAGTCGGTGACGGTGGCGGAGGTGGCATTCCGTGGCTGGGGCAAGGAAGGCCTGCTGCGCCAGGCCAGTTTCAAGCGGCTGCGCAGCGACAAGCAGAAGGAGGACCTGGGAGTGGCCGTCTCGAGTGCTGAAGCCGGGGGCGAGGTCCAGATCACCCATCCAGAGCGGGTGGTGTTCCCAAGGCAGAAGCTCAGCAAGGGCGACGTGGCGGACTACTACCAGCGCGTGGCGCGCTGGATCCTGCCCGAAATTGTCGGGCGGCCCTTGTCACTGCTGCGCTGCCCGGATGGCGTGGGCAAGGCCTGCTTCTTCCAGAAGCACCATGGCCCCGGCCTGGGCGATGCCGTGCACGCGGTGCCCCTTCAGCAGAAGAGCGGCCGCGAGGACTACGTCTACATCGACGATGTGCGGGGCCTGCTGCAACTGGTGCAGATGAACACCCTGGAGCTGCATCCGTGGGGCGCGACCGTGGCCGATCCCGAGCACCGGGATCGCTTGGTGTTCGATCTCGATCCCGGTGAAGGGGTGGGTTGGGCAGAGGTGAAAGCTGCTGCGCGTGATGTCCGTGACCGCCTGCAGGAAGTCGGCCTGAAGAGTTTCGTGCGGCTGTCCGGTGGCAAGGGCGTGCACGTGGTGGTGCCGCTGCGGCCCAAGGCCGACTGGGAACAGGCCAAGACGTTCTGTGAGGCGTTCGCCCGGGCGATGGCGGAGCGGGCGCCCGACCGCTACGTGGCGACAATGAGCAAGGCCAAGCGTGGCGGCGTCATTTTCATCGACTGGCTGCGCAATACGCGGGGTGCCACCAGCGTGTGCTCGTGGTCGTTGCGTGCTCGCGATTCCGCCGGTGTGGCAGTACCGCTGCGCTGGGATGAACTGGCTCGTATCAGTGCCGCCGACGCATTTCCCATGGGCAAAGCGCTGGCGAGGGCGCAACGCCTGAAGAGTGACCCATGGCAGGGCATCGCGCAGTTGAAGCAGACGCTGCCGTCGCTGAAGCGGTAGTGCCGGCCGCTGGCCGGCAACGGCAGGATGGCCGAGGTTGCCGGCCAGCGGCCGGCACTACCTGCATGCGCTCAGCGCGGATCGCGCGAGGCGCGACGGCCGAACCACCAGCCGGCCAGCAGTTGCAACGGCAGCGACGCCAGCAGTGAAATGACGAACCAGAACGGGAAATCCGCACCCGCCGTCCACATGGCGTAGCCACAGCCCAGCGCGACCAGCGACCAGATCGAGAAGCCGTGCGATCGCGGCCAGCAGGGCGCGTAATAGGTGGCAAAGGAAACCCCGGCGATGCCACCGAGCACGCTGAAGGTGAGATCCCAGCCCAGCTGCACGCTGTTGTTGTCCGGCGACAGGCCCAGCAACGGTGGCAGCCAGCTGGCGACGCTGCTGACCAGCCCAAGCGACAGCACACCGCCGATCAGGGCAACGAGGGACAGGAACAGGGTCTTGAGCACGCCAGGCATGCGCGCATTGTACGGCTGCGGCGGAGAACCCGGCATGCCGGCCAGCGGCCGGCACTACCGAAATGTGTGTGGATCCGATCCGATGAATCGGCATGGCCGCCGCGTCCGTGGGAGAGGGGGACGGAGCGACGGCGGCCATGCACAGGCGGTCAGGCGGCGAAGTCGAGCACCACGCGGCCTTCGATGGTGCCCGCATGCATGCGCGCGAACACGTCGTTGATGTTTTCCAGGCGGTCGGTGCTGACCGTGGCCGCGACCTTGCCCTCGGCGGCGAACTGCAGTGATTCCTGCAGGTCCAGCCGGGTACCGACGATCGAGCCGCGCACGGTGATGCCGTTGAGCACCATGCCGAAGATATCCAGCGGGAAGTTGCCAGGCGGCAGGCCATTGAGCGAGACAGTGCCGCCACGGCGCACCATGCCCAGTGCCTGCTCGAACGCCTTCGGCGACACCGCCGTGACCAGTGCACCGTGTGCGCCACCGATTTCCTTCTTCAGGAAGGCGGCCGGGTCGGTGGTGCGCGCGTTGACGGTGACCTGCGCGCCGAGCTGGCGCGCCAGTGCAAGCTTCGTATCGTCCACGTCCACCGCGGCCACGTTCAGGCCCATTGCGCGAGCGTACTGCACCGCCATGTGGCCCAGGCCACCGATGCCGGAAATCGCCACCCAGTCACCGGGCTTGGTGTCGGTGACCTTCAGGCCCTTGTAGACGGTCACGCCGGCGCACAGCACCGGCGCGATCTCGACGAAGCCCACCTCCTTCGGAAGCAGGCCGACATAGTTGGCATCGGCCAGTGCGTACTCGGCGAAGCCGCCGTTGACCGAGTAGCCGGTGTTGCGCTGCGTCTCGCACAGTGTTTCCCAGCCACCCAGGCAGTGTTCGCAATGACCACACGCCGAGTACAACCAGGGGATGCCGACCCTGTCGCCTTCCTTGACGTGCCCTACCCCGCCTCCCACGGCCACGACGTGCCCCACGCCCTCGTGGCCGGGGATGAACGGCGGGTTCGGTTTCACCGGCCAGTCGCCCTCGGCGGCGTGCAGGTCGGTGTGGCAGACGCCACAAGCCTCGATCTTGACCAGTACCTCGCCCGCCCCCGGGCGCGGTACCGAGACTTCCTCGATCACCAGTGGCTTGCCGAACTCACGCACGACAGCGGCCTTCATGGTGGAATTCATGTTCGGATCTCCGTAGTGCGCTTGCCCACAGAATGACGCCGGCGCGAGGCCGGCGCTTTGATCACGATCAAACCTTTGAAGATCCGCGAAGCAGGTTCAGCTGGCCAGCACCGAGGCCTCGCGGGCCAGGCGCTCGATGGCGTCCCAGTCGCGGGTCTGCAGCAGCGCCGGGGTGGTCAGCCACGAACCGCCCACGCACAGCACGTTGGGCAGGTGCAGGAACTGCGGCGCGGTCTGCGCGCTGATGCCGCCGGTCGGGCAGAAGCGCACATCGGCGAACGGGCCGTGCCAGGCGGCCAGCAGCGCGGCGCCGCCGGCCTGCACGGCCGGGAAGAACTTGAAGGTGTCCGCGCCGTGCTCCAGGCCCTGGATCAGGTCCGAAGCGGTGGCAGCACCGGGCAGGTACGGCAGATCGGCATCACGCGCGGCCGCATACAGTGCCGGCGTGGCACCGGGGGAAACGGCAAAACGCGCACCGGCCTGCTTCGCCGCCTGCATCTGCGCGGCGTTGAGTACGGTGCCGGCACCGATCACCGCGTCCGGCACGGCCTCGACCATGGCCTTGATCGCATCCAGCGCCTGCGGCGTGCGCAGGGTCACCTCGATCACCGGCAGCCCACCACGGAACAGTGCCTGGGCTACTTCGACCGCTTCATTCACATCTTCGGGGGTGTACACCGGGATCACCGGTGCCAGCTTCAACAGCGCGCGCAGGCGCGGATCAGCGCTGGACATCGTCTTGCTCCTTGCCCGCCAGGGCATCGCGGATGCTGCCGGTGCCGGCAGCGCAGCGGCGCATGATGCCATGCGGACCGCGATGGTGCCCTGCTCCGCACCGCGCCGGATTCAGGCCGGGTCGGCCTGCAGCGCCTGGATGCGGCGCTGGTACCAGTCGCCACCGAGCGGATCGAACACCGCCGAGCGCTCCATCTGCGCCTCGTACACGTGTACCGAGATCGCCAGTGCCTCATCGCTGGCATTGCGCAGGGTGTGGTACTCATGCGGGGGGATCAGGCTGCCGGCACTGCCGCAGCCCCCGCGCAGCGCGGCGTGGCGGCGGAAGCGCCAGCGCTCGCCGGCGCACTCCAGCAGCTCGTAACGGGTGATCTCCAGCTCGCCCAACCACACGCCCTCCACACACCACATGGCATCGTGGTCGTGCAGCGGCGTGCCCTGCCCTGGGCCCCAGCTCATGGCAATCACGCTGTAGCCGTGTTCGCGGCTGTGGTACAGCGGACGTCGCGCGTAATGATCGCTGACCGGCCGATGCACGCATTCGGGCAACTCGATGCGGTTGTCGGTTATGGCTTCCTGCAGCGCCAGCTGCAGGTCGGCCGTGATGCGCTCGGGATCACCGGAGCTCATCGCCGCGTCGACTGCGGCGATCAACCGGTCGCGGCCGCGGAACGGCGGAAACGGAGAAGTCTGCAGGTCCATGCCACGAATGTAGCGGAGCATGGTTAAGGGAATGTTGGCGTTCGCGCGCGTCGCGTCCACATCCAGGGTGAATACGCGCGGAAGAACGGTTCAGATGCAGAAGCAGTAGAGCGATCACAATGGAACCTTGCGCAGCAGAACCTGTCGAACACGACACGATTCAGATCCGCTGCGACATTCCGCAACTTCGCGCCCGACGGGCGCAAGGCTAGAATTCTCCGACTTACCTGGTTCTATACATGTCAGTGCGAACTATTAGCGATGCCGCGGTGCCGGCATCGAAGGGCAAGGCTGCCACGATCAACGACATCGCACGACTGTCGGGAGTTTCCAAGAAAACGGTTTCAAGAATCATCAACAACTCGCCGCTGGTGCGCAAGGACACCCGCGACAAGGTCGAGGCGTTGATGCGCGAGGTCGGTTACGTGCCCGATCCTCTCGCGCGCGGGCTGGCATTCCGCCGCTCCTTCCTGATCGGCCTGGTGTATGACGACCCGGGTGCCCAATGCATTGTCGACCTGCAGCACGGCGCGCTGGACGCGCTGCGCGGCACCGGCTATGAGCTGGTGGTGCACCCCTGCGACAGCCAGGATCCGGAATGCCCGCAGGGCGTGCGCCGTTTCGTGCAGCAGCAGAAGCTGCACGGCGTGATCCTGGGGCCGCGTGCGTCCGAATCGGCTGCGCTGGCGCAGATGCTCGATGACATCGACTGCCGCTACGTGCGCATCAACGCGCATGCCTCGGAGGATGAGAACCATGCCGTGGTCACCCATGACCGCGATGGTGCTGCCGCTGCGGCGGGCTACCTGCTTTCGCTTGGCCACCGCGACATCGCGGTGATCACCGGACCGGGTGACCGGCGTGCCGCGCGCGAACGGACGCATGGTTTCCTTGATCGGCTGGCGCAGGTCGGCCTGACCCTGCCCGGCGAGCGCGTGCTGGAAGCGGGCGACACCTTCGAGTCCGGCGTGCATGCCGCCGAACGGCTGCTGATGGGCGAGCAACGCCCCAGTGCGATTTTCGCCGGCAACGACGAAATCGCCGCAGGCGTGTACCAGGTGGCATTGCGTGCAGGCATCGCGGTGCCGCAGCAGCTGTCGATCGTCAGCTACGACGACAGCCCGTTGGCATCGCGGCTGTGGCCGCCGCTGACGTCGGTGCGTCGCCACGTCTCCGATATCGGCCGCACCGCCGCCGCCATGCTTGTCCAGGCCGACGTTCCCGACGCGCCGACCGCGGCCAGCGTGCATCCGCAGTTGATGGTGCGCGGGTCCTGCCGGGCCGTGGACGCCTGAGTGCCCTGCCCTCACCTCCGTCGCTGCAGTGGCGCAGGCAGGCAACAACGAAAACGGCGCACCCATGTGCGCCGTTTTCAGTGCAAAGCCGTGCGCGTTGTGTGCTTACACGTCGCCGCCGTCGGCCCAGCCTTCGCCGGTGCCCTTCTGGAACACGCGGTCGTCGCCCTGCACTTCACCGGCCGGCAGATGCGCCTGGTTGGCCAGTGCCGCGTAGATCGGGGTGAAGTCCGGCGAGGTCGCCTGCATGAGCTGTTCGAAGCTGTCGATGACGAAGTAGGTCTTCTGGAAGGTGTCGATGCGGTACTTCGTGCGCATGATCCGCTGCAGGTCGAAGCCGATGCGGTTGGGCGCGGCCGATTCCAGCGAGTACAGCGACTCGCCCTTCGACGACACGATGCCGGCACCGTAGATGCGCAGGCCCTCGGGCGTATCGATCAGGCCGAACTCCACCGTGTACCAGTACAGGCGGGTCAGGTTCTGCAGTGCATCCGGGCCGATCGCGTGGGCCTTGACGCCGCCACGGCCGTACGCCTCCATGTAGTCGGCGAACACCGGGTTCATCAGCAGCGGTACGTGGCCGAACAGATCGTGGAACAGGTCCGGCTCGGCGATGTAGTCGATCTGGTCCGGGCGACGGATCCACCAGGTCACCGGGAAACGGCGGTTGGCCAGATGGTCAAAGAAATCCAGTTCCGGCAACAAGCCTTCAACGCCGACCAGGGTCCAGCCGGTGGCGGCGCCGAGCACTTCGTTGAGCTGGTCGAAGCGCGGAATCATGTGTGCGCTCATGCCCATCTCGTCCTGCGCATCCAGGAACTCCTGGCAGGCACGGCCGACCAGCAGCTCGCGCTGGCGCTGGTAAAGCGTGCTCCAGGTCGCGTGGTCGTCGGCGCTGTAAGTGTCCCATGGCTGCTCGACGAGCGCGGTGGTATACACCGGCACGTAGCCCTTGTCGGTCTGCTGGTGTTCGACGCGGCGGGGCTGGGCGAGGTCCATGCGGCACTCCTGGATGGGATACCCATGATGCTAGGGCAGGGGACGCGCAACAGGGTTGCAAAAGTTGCGCCGATTGGCCTTGTTGGCGCAATATCCTTGCGTACTCACCATGTTGCGGGGCAACAATGGCCGGAAAAGTCCAGTTCGATCGCACGGATGTACGCCTGCTGGCCGAAATCCAGCGGGATGGGCGCGCCACCAACGCCGAACTGGCGGCGCGGGTGAATCTCTCTCCTTCGGCCTGCCTGCGGCGGTTGCAGCGGCTGGAAAGCGAGGGCGTGATCGTCGGCTATGGCGCGCGGCTGGAGCCACGGCAGCTGCGGTTGGGCCTGCAGGCCTTCGTGCGCGTGCAGCTGGAAAAGCACGACCAGGCCGCCATCGGCCACTTCGTGGACAGCGTGCAGGCGTGGGACGAGGTGGTGGCCTGCCACGCGCTGACGGGTGACATGGACTACCTGCTGCACGTCTACGTGCGCGACCTGGAGCACTTCTCGCGCTTCCTGCTGGACCGGCTGCTCAATGCCGGTGGCGTGGCCGATGCCAATTCCAGCTTCGTGCTGCGCACGGTGAAGGGCTTCCAGGCGTTGCCGCTGTCGCAGCTGGAGTCCTGAGCAACCACCGGGCGGGCCCGGTGGCCTGGCTTCAATGGATCAGCACTTGTCCTTGCGGCCCATCAGCTTGCCCAGGCGCGAGGCTTCCTCGCACTTCGGCGCGGCCACCGGTGCCGGTGCGGCTGCTGCGGCGCGCGCGCGCTGCAGCTGCTGGATCCTGGCGCGGATCTGCGGCATCGCTGCCATCGCAGCCTTTTCGCCTTCCAGGATCGCGGTGCCACGCTGGCTGAAATCGGCGGCACCGATGTCCAGTACCTTCGGGCGGATGACGATGTCGGCGCGCGCCAGTTCCTGCTCGCCCAGGCGCTGGCCCATGATCGAGATGGACTGGTTGACGATGCCCAGCATGTCGGTCGGCGCCTTGCCGCTGGCCTTGCTGGAGATGTCCACGGCGATCACGAAGTCGGCGCCGAGCTGGCGTGCGGCATCCACCGGCACCGGGCTGACCACGCCACCGTCGATGTAGTTGCGGCCGCCGATCTTCACCGGTTCGAACACGCCGGGGATGCTGCTCGATGCGCGCACTGCCTGGCCGACGTTGCCGCGCACGAAGATTGCGCGCTCGCCGGTTTCGAGCTGGGTGGCGACGGCGGCGAACGGCTTCTTCAGGCGCTCGGCGGGACGGTTGGCGACCTGCTCGTTGACGTAGTCCTGCAGCTTCTGGCCCTGCACCAGGCCACCGGAGAACAGGCGCACATCGCGGATGCTGGCTTCGTCCAGCGCGACGGCCTTGCTCTGCATCTGGAAGGCATCCATGCCGCTGGCATACAGGGCGCCGACCACGCTGCCGGCGCTGGTGCCGGCGACCACGGCCGGCTCGAAGCCGTTGGCCTCCAGCATCTTGATCACGCCGATATGGGCAAAGCCTTTGGCCGCGCCGCCGCCCAGGGCGATGCCGATCTTCACCGGCTTGGCCTGCGGGACCACGGTCGGCGCAGGCGGTGGCGTGGGGCGGACCGGATCGCCACCGCAGCCGGCCAGCAGGCCGATCAGGGCGACGGACAGCAGCATGCGGGGGCGGAACAGGCTCATCGGCAGTGCGCGCGCGGCGCCGGATTCAGGAAAGGGCGCCAGCATACCGAAGCCGCGGCGGGGCGGGCAGGGTGGGAAATATCGCCCATTCATAAAGGTAGTGCCGGCCGCTGGCCGGCAACCATAGGGAAACTGGCAACGGTCCACGGGGCTGCCGGCCAGCGGCCGGCACTACCGGGATGCGCGCCAAGGTCCATGAGGTTGCCGGCCAGCGGCCGGCACGACCGGAGGCGGTCAGAAGCGGTTATCGCCATCCAGCATCCGGCCCAGGCCGCCCAGCACCGAGCCTTCGCCGCGGCCTTGGCCGCCGCCCTGCGGTGCGGCCATCCACATGCGGCCGGCCAGGCGTGAGAACGGCAGCGACTGCAGCCAGACCTTGCCGGGGCCGGTCAACGTGGCCAGGAACACCCCTTCGCCGCCGAACAGCATGCTCTTGATGCCGGCCACCCGACGCACGTCCATGTCCACCGTCGGGTGGTAGGCCACCACGCAGCCGGTATCCACGTCCAGGCGTTCGCCGGCGGCCAGCTCGCGCTCCACCACGCAGCCGCCGGCGTGGATGAACACCCAGCCGTCGCCCTCCAGTTTCTGCATGATGAAACCCTCGCCCCCGAACAGGCCGGTCATGATCTTGCGCTGGAACTGCACGCCGATCTGCACGCCGCGCGCGCCGGCCAGGAAACTGTCCTTCTGGCAGATCAGGCGGCCGCCGTGCTGGTCCAGCTTCATCGCCAGCACCGTCCCAGGGTAGGGCGCAGCGAAGGCGACCTTGCCCTTGCCATGGCCGCTCTGGGTGTAGACGGTGGCGAACAGGCTTTCGCCGGTCAGTACGCGCTTGCCGGCAGCCATCACCTTGCCCATGAAGCCGCCGCCCTGGTCGCCATTGGCGGCGCCGAACACGGTATCCATCTGCACCGTGGCGTCCTTGAACATCAGCGCGCCGGCCTCGGCAATGGCGCTCTCGCCGGGATCAAGCTCGATTTCCACGAACTGCATTTCATGGCCGACGATGCGGAATTCGATGTCGTCGGCGCGGCCGCTGGCGGCGGCGGGGACCGGGGGTGGGGTGTGGGGCATGCCCGGGGCCGCGGATTGCAGTTCAGGCACTTCGGCAATCGAGGTCCATCCGCTCATGCCCTGGCACCAGGCCAGCGCGCGCGGGTTGGCCTGCGCGTAACGGCGCGCGGCCGGGTCATCGAGCGGTCCGATTCGGTCGGCCTGGGCCGAGGCATGGAAGTACCACTGGGTCATTGCGGCGGCTCCGCGGCGCTGGAAAACCCCGAGTCTAGCGAGCGCCCCGGGGGCAGGGCGACGGGGCCATGAACGGCCGGCATTTGCGGGGCAGGTGCTGTATTGCAACAATTATCTGGTAGCGCCGTTTTACCACCCCTCCAAACACAGCCTACCGCCATGTCCCCGACCCGCACTTCCCGTGGCCGCTTCCCGGTCGCGCGCCCTCTCGTTGCCGCTCTTTCCGCCCTGCTGCCGCTGGTAGCAGCCGCCCAGGAAACCCCTGCCGCCAAGGATCCGGTTGCCCTCGACACCCTGCAGGTCACCGCGCAGCGCCGTGTCGAGAACGCCAAGGACGTACCGGTCGCAGTCAGCGCTATCCAGGGCGAGAAGCTGGATGTGCTCGGTTCGGCCGGCGATGACATCCGCTTCCTGGCCGCACGCGTGCCGAGCCTCAACATCGAGTCGTCCTACGGTCGTGCCTTCCCGCGCTTCTACATCCGCGGCCTGGGCAACACCGATTTCGATCTCAATGCCTCGCAGCCGGTGTCGCTGGTATACGACGACGTCGTGCAGGAAAGCCCGCTGCTGAAGGGCTTCCCGCTGTTCGACCTGGCCAACGTGGAAGTGCTGCGTGGCCCGCAGGGCACCCTGTTCGGCCGCAACACGCCGGCCGGCGTGGTCAAGTTCGATTCGGCCCGCCCGTCGCAGGATGCCGACGGCTATATCCGCGTCGGCTACGGCAGCTACAACAGCTGGAACGTGCAGGGCGCCTACGGCGGCCCGCTGACCGACCGCTGGTCGGCGCGCGTCTCGGCGATCTACCAGCGTCGTGACGACTGGGTCGACAACACCCGTGTGGGCGCGCCCAACAGCGGCTTCGAAGGCTATGACGAAGCGGCAGGCCGCGTGCAGTTCCTGTACGAAGGCGATGACTTCGAAGCGCTGTTCAACCTGCACAAGCGCAAGCTCAACGGCACCGCCCGCCTGTTCCGCGCCAACATCATCCAGAAGGGTGGCAATTCGCTGGTCGAGAACTTCGACCGCGACAAGGTGGCCAACGACGGCGTCAACTTCTCCGACCTGGAGACCTGGGGTGGCAGCGCGCGCCTGCAGTGGAACCTCGGCTCGGTGACCCTGCACTCGATCACCGGCTACGAGACCGCCGAATCGCTCAACCGCGGTGACATCGACGGTGGCTACGGTGCGGCCTTCCTCGGTGCCGGCAACTACGGCCCGGGCCTGATTCCGTTCTCCTCGGAGTCGGCTGATGGCCTGCCGCACCATCGCCAGTGGACGCAGGAATTCCGCGTCGAGTCCAACGAGTGGGGCCGCTTCGACTGGCAGGCCGGCGTCTTCTACTTCGATGAAGACGTGACCATCAACAACTTCAACTACGACTCGCTGGCCCCGGGCAATCCGCAGACCGGCCACGTGGTGCAGAACCAGCGCAACAAGGCCTGGGCAGTGTTCGCCTCGGGTGACTTCGACGTCACCGACCGCTTCAAGCTGCGTGCCGGCGTGCGCTACACCCAGGACAAGAAGGACTTCAGCGCCAGCGTGCTGCAGGCGGTTCCGTTCGGCACCCCGGTCAGTGGCCCGTACCTGGCCAACACCGACGTCAACGACGTCAGCTGGGACCTGAGCGGCGTCTACAAGCTCACCGACGACATCAACGCCTACGCCCGCGTGGCCAAGGGCTTCCGCGCGCCGTCGATCCAGGGCCGCCTGGCCTTTGCGCCGGGTCTGTCGCAGGCCGATTCGGAGAAGGTCATCTCGTACGAGGCCGGCATCAAGGCCGACCTGTTCGAGCGCCGCGCGCGCCTGGGCCTGAGCGTGTTCCGCTACGACGTCGATGGCCAGCAGCTGATCGCCGTGGGCGGTTCCAACAACACCGCCACCCTGCTCAACGCCGACAAGACCATCGGCCAGGGCGTCGAGCTGGACCTGGAGGCCTACCTGGCCGACAACGTCCTGCTGACCTTTGGCAGCAGCTACAACGACACCGAGATCAAGGACAAGAACCTGGCGGTGGCGATCTGCGGCGGCGGCTGCACCATCACCGACCCGACCACGGTGATCAACGGCCAGACCTACGCGCTGGTGAACGGCAACCCGCTGCCGCAGGCGCCGAAGTGGATCCACAACGCGACCCTGCGCGTGGGCTTCCCGCTCAGCGATGGCAGCGAGCTGTACGCCTACACCGACTGGGCCTACCGCAGCGCGGTGAACTTCTTTATCTACGAGTCGCCGGAATTCCGCGGCCGTAGTTCGCTGGAAGGCGGCCTGCGCCTGGGCTACAACTGGGAGTATGGCCAGTACGACGTGGCGGTGTTCGGCCGCAACCTGACCAACCAGACCCGCGTGGTCGGTGCGATCGACTTCAACAACCTGACCGGCTTCCTCAACGAGCCGCGCACCTGGGGCGTGGAGTTCACCGCGAAGTTCTGATGCGGTCGCTGCGGTAGTGCAATGAAGAAGGGCCGGCGCAATGCCGGCCCTTCTGCTTCGCACCCACCGGTAGTGCCGGCCGCTGGCCGGCAATGACCGATCGCGCAGGCGCCTACAGCGCGCTCTGCGGACGCACCTTCAGTACCGCGTTCTCGGTGGTGCAGTCGCGGCTGGAGTGCAGGCCGGCCTTGCGCGCGGCAGCGATCTCCTTGCGTGCGGCCAGCAGGTCCTTGTTGAACGCGGCGTTGTCGTGCAGGCGGGCCACGGCGGCGGCACCCATGAAGCGGCCTTCGAGGATGTCGCTCTGCCAGTGCACGTTGCATACCAGGCGGCTCTCGCCGTAGTTGCGGCCGCGGGCCTGGATGGCATCGGCGCGGTCCGGCACGATCTCCGACAGGATCAGTGCCCAGGCCCAGCCGATCGAGGTGTGGCCGGATGGATAGGAACCATTCTTGCGCAGGCCATCCTCGTCCTTCGGCGAGCAGGTCGGCTCACCGTTGACCATGAACGGGCGCGGGCGCTGGTAGTGGTTCTTGGCTGCCTTGGTAGCGGCGCTGGCGTCGATCCGGCTGCGCTCCAGCAGTCGATACAGCGCCGGAGTCTTCACCGCATCGACGTCGATGTCGGCGGCGCAGGAGAAGTGGTTTGCACCTTCGGGGAAGCCGAGTTCCGCATCGATGCCGGCCTGGGCGAAACGCGGGCTGCCTCGCAGCGCGCGGGCTTCACGGCTGACCTGTTCGTCCAGGGCGAGGGCGGCCGAACCGGCCACCGGCGGTGCCGGCACCAGATCGAGGCTGGCCGGAACAGCGCTCTTGTCCAGATAGCCCACGGCCTTGGTGGTGATGTTGGCTTCGACGGCGGTCGGTTTGGTGGCCGTGGCAGCACAGCCGGCCAGGGCCACGGCAACGGCGAGGCCGAGCAGCGGGCGGGCAGGGTGGGAAATCAGCGACATGGACGGGCTCCGGAGGAAAAACATCGCGTCATGATCGCAGCCCGTGCGCGGCACCGCAGTGGCCATCGGTCATACGGCCAGACCCGGCATGGTCATCACAGGAGATGAAGAACGTCATCGAAGCGTGCCAGTCTGCTGAATCCGGGCGCAGCGCACGGACTTTCACGCGGCCGCACCGTGAGCATCGGCACATCGGCAGGCACCAGGGGCCGTCCAGTTCCAGCCGGGTCGGGGGGATCCGAAGACAGAGGGAGAGAAGCGATGCGCAGCACCGCAACAGGAAGTACCGTCCTGGCCCTGCTTCTGGGGCTGGCAGCAGCACCGACGCAGGCCGCCGACGTGGTCGGCGTGGCCTTCGTGCATGGCACCGGCGCGCAGACCAATGCCACCCAGGACTACTGGCAGCCGGCGATCATCGACACCGTGCGCCAGGGCCTGCCGAACAGCAGCAACTATGTGGTCATCAACTGTGACTTCACCCAGTACATGTGGAAACCGGAGGCCGCCGGTTGCCTGGCCAACCAGCTGACCAGTTTCATCGACAGCCGTGGCATCACCCAGCTGGTGGTGATTACCCATTCCAACGGCGGCAACGTGATGCGCTGGATCCTGTCCAATCCGACGTACGACAGCCGCTATCCGAAGATCATCCGCACGGTGCGCAAGGTCAACGCACTGGCACCGTCTTCGGCGGGCACGCCACTGGCCGATGCGGTGCTCAACGGCAATACCTTCGAAACGTCACTGGGCTGGCTGCTGGGCTACAAGAACGACGCGGTACGCCAGCAGCAGGTGGCCAGCATGGCCACCTACAACGCGCAGAACCTGTACGGCACGGCCGGTCGCCCGGCGTTGCCCAGGCCGTTCCGCGCGGTGGTCGGCAGTGACGTGGAATCGGCGGTGTGGGACAGCAACAGCTACTGCGGTGGCTATGCCGCCAACGTTGGCCTGGAGTTCACCCAGAACTGGTTGTCGTCCTGCTCCGATGGCTTCCTGGAGTGCAGCAGCCAGAAGGCGGCCGGTACCACCTGGTTCACCGACAAAGCGCGCACCCAGGGCGCAGAACCGCTCAGCCACAACCAGAGCCGGCGCGAGTGCTTCGGCCTCGGCACCCTGCTGCGCAACGACCTGACCCAGTGAGGGAGATGACCATGACGCCCCATTCCACCCTGCTGGCCAGTGCGGTGCTGGCAGTACTGTCCCTTTCCGCCGCGAAGGCCGCGCAGCCTCTGCAGGCGGCCCGCGCGGGCGATCAGGTGCCTGCCGCATTGGTGGCCGCGCCGCTGCCTGCCGATGAAAGCGAACACGCGCCGTTGTCGTTTGCCTGGGCGCTGGACCCGGCGCAGCCGCTGCAGGCGGCCACGCCATATGCCTCGGTCAGCCGCAGTTACTGGCAGCAGGTCGATGGCACGCAGCTGCAGCGCGGCCTGGACCTGCCGCTGACGGCGCCCGATGCGGTGATCCAGCTGAGTCCGGCCGCAGGAGCCCGCGCGCTGCCGGCCAATACCCTGCAGGTGCGCGACCCGGCTGGCCGCAGCAGCGTGGCCCGCAGTGTCGATGCGCGCGCGCTTCAGGATGCCGGCATGCCGGTGAGTGATGGCAGCAGCATGCTGCGCACCGGCGCGACCAGTGCCGCCGGTGCGTACACCCTGCAGAGCACGCAGGCGCAGGGCCGCTATGTGGTGCAGGTGCTGGAGCCGAACAGCCCGCTGCGGTTGGAAGTGCAGGCCAACCAGGCGCAGGTGCTGGCCGGTGGCAACGTGCAGCTGCAGGCACGCCTGCTGGAAGACGGCGCCACCACCGCGCAGCTGGCATCGCGTCGTGGCGGCCTGGGGGGTGAAGCCCTGCTGGTCGCACCGGATGGCCGCAGCTGGCCGCAGCGCCTGCTGCGCACCACCGATGGCAGCCTGCGCGCGCAGGTGCGGATCCCGACCGACATCGGCACCGTGCAGGGGCTGTGGGAGCTGCAGGTGTTCGCCCAGGCCGATGGCGTGCTGCGCGATGGCAAGGTGGCCTTCGCGGTGGCACGGCCGACCGCGCGTTTCAGTGGCCAGGCAGCACCGGACCCGTCCAGCCGCCAGGTGGCGCTGCCGCTGCAGGTGGCTGCGGCAGGCCGCTACGAGGCACGCGGCACGCTGTATGCCACGGCCCGCGATGGCCGGATGAAGCCGGTCGCGCAGGCACATGCAGCCGCGTGGTTCGATGGCCCAGGCGCCGGCCAGCTGGTGCTGCCGTTCGGCGAGGCCGCGTTGCCGGCCGGTTTTGGCGCACCGTACGAGCTGCGCGACCTGCAGCTGCAGGACCAGAGCCGGATGGCACCGATCGAGTCGCGTGCGCTGGCGTTGCGGTTCTGAGGTTGCGTGCAGCGGGCCGAGGTCCGGCCCGCTGCTCCCTCTTGTGTAGAGGCGAGCCCATGTTTGGCGGCCGTTTGCCGTGATCAGGAGCAGCCGAGCGTGGGCTCAGCTCTACAACGGCATGTCGATCACCCCGCGTATGCGGTCAGCCGGCCTTCCTGCTCGCAGACGGTGATCGCGCCGCCGAACACCGCCGACAGCGGTTCGTTGCGCAGCAGCTCGGCGCGGGTGCCGTCGGCCAGCACGCGGCCATCGCGCAGCAGTACCACGCGCTCGATCTCGGGAATGATCTCTTCGATGTGGTGGGTCACCAGCACCAGGGTGATGCCCTGCTGCGCCAGCACCCGCATGGTCGCCACCAGCTGCTCGCGGGCGACCAGGTCCAGCCCGGTGGAGGGTTCGTCCAGCAGCAGTGCCTGCGGCCGATTGACCAGCGCGCGGGCGATCAGCACGCGGCGGGTCTCGCCAGCGGACAACTCGGCGTAGGCGCGGTCGCGCAGGGACAGGGCGCCGGTCATCGCCAGTGTCTCGCCCACACGTGCGCGCATATCGGCGGTCACTTCGCGGAAGGCCGGCACCACGTAGCTGGCGAAGAAGCCGGACAGCACTGCCTGTTCCACGGTCAGGCCCGGCATGTCGGCCAGATTGCTGCTGAGATCGCCGGTGACGATGCCGAGCTGCGATCGCAGCCGGTCCACCTGCCAGCGGTTCTGCCCCAGCACCCTTACCGCCACGGAGCCGTCGACCTGCGCCAGCGGGTACAGCTCGCGGGTGATCAGCTTGATGAAGGTCGACTTGCCGCAGCCGTTGGGGCCGAGCAGGGCGGTGTGCTGGCCCTGCGCGATGCGCAGGCTGAGCCCGTGCAGCACCTTCACCTGGCCGCGCACCACGGTGGCGCGGTCCAGTTCGATCAAGGGGGGCAGCTCCGCAACGGGCGGGGCGGCAGTCATGGTGCTGGCGCGTGGATCAAGGCTCGACAACTCAGGTCCCCAACTGTGAACGGTGCCACGGATGGCGATGCGATACATCGCCGCAGGGATGCAGTTTGCAACGCAAGCGCCCATCATGTCTGCCATCCCCGCGTCGATCCGGAGAGCTGCCATGTCTGATGCCCTGATGTCCCTGTTGACCGGTGGTGTGCTCGGCCTGGGAGGGTGGGCCATGCTGGCGGTGTTGCTGGTCTTCACCCAGATCACCATCTTCTCGGTAACCCTGTACCTGCACCGCAGCCAGGCCCATCGCGGGGTCGATTTCCATCCGGCGCTGGCGCACGTGTTCCGCTTCTGGCTGTGGCTGACCACGTCGATGATCACCCGCGAGTGGGTGGCCATCCATCGCAAGCACCACGCCAAGGTGGAGACCGAGGACGATCCGCACAGCCCGGTCACCCGCGGCATCGGCAAGGTGTTCTGGCATGGCGTGGAGCTGTACCGCGAAGCGCGCGGCATGCGCGCGGACATCGAGCAGTACGGGCGCGGCACGCCGGACGACGCGATCGAGCGCCACCTGTATACCCCGCACGCCACGCTGGGGCCGGTAGTGCTGCTGGCGATCAACAGTGTGCTGTTCGGCCTGCCCGGCGTGGCGCTGTGGGCGATCCAGATGGCGTGGATCCCGTTCTGGGCGGCGGGCGTAGTCAATGGCCTGGGCCACTGGTGGGGGTACCGCAACTACGAGTCGGCCGATACCTCCACCAATCTCACGCCGTGGGGGTTCTGGATCGGTGGCGAGGAGCTGCACAACAACCACCATGCATTCCCCAGTTCGGCGCGCTTCGCGATGCGGCGCTGGGAGTTCGATATCGGCTGGAGTGCGATCCGCCTGCTGCAGGCGCTGCGCCTGGCCAGGGTGCTGCGGGTGGCGCCGGCCATGGACGTGCGCCCGAACATCGCCGTGCCCGATGCCGAAACGCTGAAGGCGCTGCTGTCGCACCGCTTCCAGGCGATGACCGATTACCAGCGCAACGTGTTCATGCCAGCCCTGCGCGAGGAGGCCGCGCAGGCCGGGGCCAAGCTGCGCCGCCTGCTGCCACGCCGGTTGCGCCGTGGCCTGGTCAACGATGGCCGCTGGCTGAAGCCCGACAGCCGCGCCCAGCTCAGCGCATGGGTGGCGCAGCGGCCGCGCATCCGCACTCTGGTCGAGTACCGCGGGCGATTGGCTGCGCTGCTGGAAGCCCGTGGCCACGACGCCGCCGAGCGCCTGCATCAGCTGCAGGCGTGGTGCCGCGAGGCCGAGGAAAGCGGTATCGCGGCGTTGCAGGCCTACGCCGCACGGTTGAAGGGCTACAGTCTGGTGGGCGCGTGAGGGCAGGGTACGGGCTTCTGCTGGCGGCGCTGCTGCCGGGTGCGGCGCTGGCCCAGGTCACCGACACCGCCAGCTATCTGCAGCGGATGGACAGCGATGGCGACGGCAGGGTCAGCGAGGCCGAGTACGTGCAGTGGATGCTGTATGCCTTCGATCGCATGGACCGCAACGGTGATGGCGTGCTGAGCGCCGACGAGCTGCCCGGCGGCAAGGGCAGGGCAATCCGCCGCGAGCAGCAGCGGCAGGTGATCGTGCAGCGCTTCCACAAGCAGGATGCCAACGGTGATGGCTTCCTGGATGCCCGCGAGCTGTCCGCGCCGCCGCGTTGAGCGGGCGTAGAATCGCACCATGCCTGAACTGCCCGAAGTCGAAACCACCCGCCGCGGCCTGGCGCCGCACCTGCAGGGCCGCCGTGTGCATGGCGTGATCCTGCGCCGCGCCGATCTGCGCTGGCCGATTCCGCCGGAAGTGGCCGAGCTGCTGCCGGGGCAACGCATCGAGGACATCCGCCGGCGCGCCAAGTACCTGCTGCTGGATACCGCCATCGGCAGCGCCGTACTGCACCTGGGCATGTCCGGCAGCCTGCGCGTGCTGCCCGGTGATACCCCGCTGCGGGCGCATGACCACGTCGACATCAGCCTGGACAACGGCCGCCTGCTGCGCTTCAACGACCCGCGCCGCTTCGGCAGCCTGCTCTGGCAGCCGGCTGGGGAGATCCACCCGCTGCTGCAGGGGCTGGGCCCGGAGCCCCTGGACGACGCGTTCGACGGCGACTACCTGTTCGCCCGCAGCCGGGGCCGCAGCGCGCCGGTGAAGACCTTCCTGATGGACCAGGCGGTGGTGGTGGGCGTGGGCAACATCTACGCCGCCGAGAGCCTGTTCAAGGCCGGCATCAGTCCGTTGCGCGAGGCAGGAAAGATCTCGCGAGAACGCTACCAGCGGCTGGCCGACGCGGTGAAGGAGATCCTGGGCTACGCCATCACCCGCGGCGGCACCACCCTGCGCGATTTCATCAGCCCCGACGGTGCGCCGGGCTACTTCGAGCAGGAGCTGCTGGTGTACGGCCGCGACGGGTTGCCGTGCCCGAACTGCGGGCGCGCGCTGAAGCACGCCACCATCGGCCAGCGCGCCAGCGTCTGGTGCAGCCACTGCCAGCGCTGAGCCGGCGACCAGCGGCAGCTGAACGGGCAGGGCGCGTCTCCGCTGCCCGTTAACGTTTGTCTGCCTATGATGGCCGACCTTCCTCCCTGTGCCTGACGCGCCTGCATGCAACGACGCGACTTCATCCGCAATGCCTCCCTCGCCCTGGCTGCATTCGGCCTTCCGTCCCTGCCCGCGTGCGCGGCCAGCAGGAGCGGCCAGATGGGCCTGCGCCGCCTCGGCCAACCGCAGCCGTTCGACTTCGCCACCCTGAAGGGCCAGGCGTGCGCGCTGGCACAGGCACCCTACAAGAGCCACAAGCGGGTGCTGCCGGGCCGCCTGGAAGGCCTGGACTGGGACCAGTACCAGTCGATTGGCTACCGCCAGGACCATGCGCTGTGGGCCGACCAGCCCGGCAAGTTCCAGGCCAAGTTCTTCCACCTGGGCCTGTACTTCCATTCGCCGGTGCGCATGTTCGACGTGGTCGACGGCAAGGCGCAGGAACTGGCCTATGACGGCGCGGCGTTCAACTACGGCAAGAGCGGCATCAAGGATGGCGAGCTGCCGGCCGATCTGGGCTTCGCCGGGTTCCGCCTGAACACCCGCAAGGACACCGACCGCGACTTCGCCGCCTTCCTTGGCGCCAGCTACTTCCGCGCGGTCGGCAAGGAGGGCCAGTACGGGCAGTCCGCGCGTGGCCTGGCGATCGACACCGGCATGGGCAAGCCGGAGGAATTCCCGGATTTCATCGCCTACTACCTGGAACAGCCGTCGGCTGATTCGGAGACGATCGTGGTCTATGGCCTGCTGGATTCGCCCAGCGTGGCCGGTGCCTATCGCTTCGCGATCACCAACGGTGACGTGCTGCTGATGGACATCGACAGCGCGCTGTACCCGCGCAAGGCGATCGAGCGGTTGGGCATCGCCCCGTGCACCAGCATGTACCAGGTGGGCGAGAACGACCGCCGCATGGGCTGGGACTGGCGCCCGGAGATCCACGATACCGATGGCCTGTCGCTGTGGACCGGTGCCGGCGAATGGATCTGGCGCCCGCTGCTGAACCCGCGCAACCTGCGCTTCAACATGTTCGTGGACCGCAACCCGCGTGGCTTCGGCCTGCTGCAACGCGACCGCAACTTCGACCATTACCAGGACGACGGCGTGTTCTACGAGAAGCGCCCGTGCCTGTGGGTGGAGCCGAAGGGCGAATGGGGCGAGGGCTCGGTGCAGCTGGTGGAGATTCCCACCGTGGACGAGACGTTCGACAACATCGTGGCGTTCTGGAACCCGAAGGAAAAGCCGCAGCCGGGCCAGGAGCTGCTGGTCGGCTACCGCTTGTACTGGGGCGCCGAACCGCCGGCGCGCCCGCCGCTGGCGCACTGCGTGGCCAGCCGCACCGGCCTGGGCGGTGTGGTCGGCAAGAAGCGTGAGTACTTCAGCTGGCGCTTCGCGGTGGACTTCGAAGGTGGCGAACTGGCCAGGCTGATCGACAAGGCCGAGGTCGAAGCGGTGGTGGAAGCCAGCCGTGGCCGGGTCGAGATCGTGTCGGCGCGCCCGCTGCGCGAGATCAACGGCTATCGCGCGATGTTCGACCTGGTGCCGCCGGAAGGCAGTACCGAGCAGATCGACATCCGCCTGTTCCTGCGCAGTGGTGGCAAGACCCTCACCGAGACCTGGCTGTACCAGTACACCCCGCCGCCGGCCGGTGCGCCGGAGCGCACGCTGTACTAAGTGGGGATTGGGTTTGCAGGGCTTGCAGCCCTGCACCTGCAGAGGCCAGAGCCGAAGCAACGGCAGAAGCTGGTTTCCTGTAGGAAGGCGGGGTGGGTCCGGTTGAGGGGGACGGCGTAAATACGTCCATGTAGCCTCGGTCGCGCCATCCATGGCGCTCACGCCCCCGCAACCGGACCCACCCCGCCTTCGACAGACCTCCGCGATCTGTCGGAACAGCTCATGGGGTCAGATCCGTTTTCCGAAGGAAAACGGATCTGACCCCGGAATTTCATTCGATATCTGACAGATGTGTCGACCAAGGTCGACACCCACCAACAGCTGCGGGATTGTGTCAGAGGTGGGGCGGTGTCGGAGTGCGGGGTGTCAGCCGCATGGATGCGGCTGCCAAGCTTACAGGGACGTACTTGCAGCGTCCCCGCACTCCGACACCGCCCCGCCATTCCACGGAATGCCCGCTGTTGCCGTTGCTTCGGCTTGAAGCAGGTGCAGGGCTGCAAGCCCTGCAAAAGAACACCCCTTACAGCGGCAGGGGCGCCTGCGCCGGATCGATCCGGCCTTCGCCGCGGGTGATCTTCTTGAACTCCGCGCGGCTGACCGACACGTAGCGCTCGTTGCCACCGATCTCCACCTGCGGGCCGTCCTGCACGGCGTGGCCATGCTCGTCCACGCGCACGGTCATCGTCGCCTTCTTGCCGCTGTGGCAGATGGTCTTGATCTCCTGCATCTCGTCGGCCCAGGCCAGCAGGTACTGGCTGCCTTCGAACAGCTCGCCGCGGAAGTCGGTACGAAGGCCGTAGCACAGCACCGGAATGCGCAGCTGGTCGACCACCTCACTGAGCTGCCAGACCTGGGCGCGGGTCAGGAACTGCGCCTCGTCCACCAGCACGCAGCCCATCGGGCCGTTGGCTGCCAGATCCTGCTCCACCCAGCGCTGCAGGTCGGTATCGCGGTCGAAGGCCATGCCGTCAGCGCGCAGGCCGATCCGCGAGGCAACCACGCCGGCGCCGGCACGATCGTCCAGGCGTGGGGTCAGGATCGCCACCCGCATGCCGCGCTCGCGGTAGTTGTGCGCGCTCTGCAGCAGGGTGGTGGTCTTGCCGGCGTTCATCGCCGAGTAGTAGAAGTAGAGCTTGGCCATCGGCCAATTCTAGTCGCCACCCGGCCCGCCGTCGCGGATCGGCCGTGGCCGGGCGATCACGTGCCGGCTGTCGCGTACCCCGGTGCCAGCAGCGCCGAGGCAACGATGGCCTGGCAGGCGTGGCTCATCGCCCCGATCTGGCCAGCTCCTCGTCCTGCCATTGCCGGTAGGCCACCGGGTCCCAGTAGCGCGCCAACTGGTGCTTTTCCGGTTGCAGCACACGGGCCCCCGCATCGCCACGGCCCTGGCTGCGCATGGCGCCGTTCCAGCCGGCGCGGCTGCCGGTCTGCCGCATGCTGCCGGCCCGCAGTTCACGTTCCAGCCGCGGCGTCGCGGCCGGGTCGCCGAACTCGGCATACAGCGCGCGGCCCTCGCGTACCGCGCGCTCGCGCTCGTCGGCGGACAGCGCCTCCCAGAAGCGTTCGCGCTGTACCACCAGCCACTCGGTGCCGCGCTCGGCCGCCAGGTCCATCCATGCATAGCCCAGGGCGCGGTCGACCGGACCGCCCTGCCCGTTCCAGAGCATGTCGGCCAGCGCTGCCTGTGAGAGCTTGTCGCCGTAGCGCGCGGCATTGCGGAAGTCGTTGCGGGCCTCTTCGTGGCGGCCCCGCTCGCGGGCCTGCATGCCGAGCCCACGGAAGCGCAGGTCCGGATGGTAGACGAGGAACTCGTGCGACTGCAGCACGATCGTTTCATAGGCGTCGGCAGGCGGTGCCGGGCTGGACCCGGCCGCAGGCACGGCCAGCAGGCCCAGCAGGGTAGCCACCAGCGGGCGGGCGATGATGTTCAAGGACATGGACCACGCTCCTGTGTTCCGGAGTCGACTCAATACCTTAGGGCCAGGCGTCATGCAAGTCAGGTCGGCCCGCCGGCACCCCGCTACAATCCTGTCCCCATGCACGGTCTCAATCCCCCCCAAGCCGCCGCCGTCCTGCACATCGAAGGCCCCTTGCTGGTGCTCGCCGGCGCCGGCAGCGGCAAGACGCGGGTGATCGTGGAGAAGATCGCCCACCTGATCGGCAGTGGCCGCTATCCGGCGCGCCGCATCGCGGCGATCACCTTCACCAACAAATCGGCCAAGGAAATGCGCGAGCGCGTGGCCAAGCGCCTGCGCGAGCAGGACGCCGACGAGGTGACCATCTGCACCTTCCATGCGCTGGGCCTGAAGTTCCTGCAGATCGAACATGCCGCCGTGGGCCTGAAGCGCGGCTTCTCCATCTTCGATGCCGATGATGCCGCCGCGCAGATCAAGGACCTGATGCACGGCGCCAAGCCCGATGACATCGAGGACATGAAGAACCTGGTGTCGCGCGCGAAGAACGCCGGGCTGTCGCCCGAGCAGGCGATGGCCGCCGCACGCAGCAACCGCGAGAAGGAAGCGGCCAGCGTCTACGAGCGCTACCAGCTGCGGCTGACCGCGTTCAATGCGGTCGATTTCGATGACCTGATCCGCCTGCCGGTGCAGATCCTGGAAGAGAACCCCGAGATCGCCCTGGCCTGGCGCGAGCGCATCGGCTACCTGCTGGTGGACGAATGCCAGGACACCAACGACGCGCAATACCGCCTGCTCAAGCAGCTGGCTGGTGAGAAGGGCAATTTCACCTGCGTGGGAGACGATGACCAGTCGATCTACGCCTGGCGTGGCGCCAACCCGGAGAACCTGCAGCAGATGGGGCGTGACTACCCCACGCTGGAAATCATCAAGCTGGAGCAGAACTACCGCTGCTCCAACCGCGTGCTGCGTGCAGCCAATGCGCTGATCGCCAACAACCCGCACGAACACCTGAAGAAGCTGTGGAGCGACCAGGCCGACGGTGAGCGCATCCGCGTGTGGGAGTGCCGCAACAGTGAGCACGAAGCGGAAAAGGTCGCCGCCGAAATCGCCTTCGTGGCGCAGTCGCGCAACGTGCCGTGGAGTGATTTCTGCATCCTGTTCCGTGGCAACTTCCAGTCGCGGCCGCTGGAAAAGGCGATGCAGCTGCTGCGCATCCCCTACCACCTGACCGGCGGCACGATGTTCCTGGAACGCCAGGAAGTGAAGGACACGCTGGCCTGGCTGCGGCTGCTGGTGAACCCGGACGATGACACCGCGTTCATGCGGGCGGTGCAGTCGCCCAAGCGCGATGTGGGTGCCGGTACGCTGGCCAGGCTGGCCGAGCTGGCGCAGGAAAAGGACATGCCGATGGCGCATGTGGCCGAGACCATCGGCGCCCTGCAGCAGTTGCCGCCGCGCGCGGCCAACAGCCTGGCGCGCTTCACCGACATCCTGCGCGACCTGCGGGCGCAGATGCGCCAGGTGACGTCCGGCGACATGATCCGCAAGGTGGCCAAGGAATCGGGGTTGCTGAGCGAGCTGCGCCAGCAGGCCAAGGAAGAGGCCAGCTACCAGCGCCGGGCGAACAACATCGAGGAACTGGCGCAGTGGTTCGAGGGCGGCCCGCGCGGTGCCACCGCCGCCGACCTGGCCGGCCAGCTGGCGCTGCTCTCGCGCAGCGACAAGGACGAGGGCGGCAACCAGGTGCGCATGATGACCATGCACGCCTCCAAGGGCCTGGAATTCCCGTACGTGTTCATCGTCGGCTGCGAGGACGGCGTGTTGCCGCACCAGGTCAGCCTGGACGAGGGCAACCTGCAGGAAGAACGTCGCCTGCTGTACGTGGGCATCACCCGCGCCAAGATCCAGCTGTGGATGAGTTACAGCAAGCTCACGCGCAAGTTCGGCGAGCATGTGCGGCTGAAGCCGAGCCGGTTCTTCGATGAGATCCCGGCCGAGGAGATCCAGCGCGATGGCGCGGACCCGGTGGCGGATGCGGCGCGGAAGAAGGAACGGGCGAGCGCGGGGTTGGCGGCGATCGAGGCGCTGTTCGATTGAGGATCGAAAAGCCACTAAAGTGGTATTCCAATCCGTCCGATTGACGCTTCTGGCCTTGAGCCTGCATCGGGTTAAGGCCTAGTGTGAGCGCACCCGAAGTGCGCGCCGTGTCTTTCATCGTGTCCAACGACATCCCTCCTGTTCTCACCCGTACCTTCGTCGGGCTGGGCCTGGTCCTGCTTGTTTCAGCGCTTCTGGCCTACGTTGGGGCCAGGCGCTTCCTCGATGCGGCGGTCATTGCCGATGGCAGGATCACCCATGTGGATGCCGTCAGCGTTGATCGCGGTGGTTCGCGCACTTCAGGGGTGAAGTTCCTGTACTGGGTGGACTTCACTACCAGCAGCGGGCAAGTGATGCGGTTCTTCGCAGGTCGTACCAGCCGTCGTGCCTACATGACGGGCGATCATGTAGATGTGCTGTACCTGCCGGACCGCCCGGACAAGGCCCTGGTGCGTTCGCTCTCATCACCCTGGGGCCTGAGCGTCATACTGGGATTGGGCGGCGGCCCATTCCTGCTGGCGGCGGGACTTCTGCGCCTGCCGCAGGCGGCGAGGGCATGGCGGCGCAGGCAGCTCCTTCGCCACGGGACACGGGTGCAAGCCAAGGTCCGGGCGATCAAGCGCGATCGCGGAGTATTTTCGGGGGGAAGGCATCCGTTCGTCATCGTCTGCGCCTGGCGCGATCCTGAAACCACTCGATGGCATGTCTTCCACAGTGCGTATCTCTGGGCCGATCCCCGTGCACAGGTGAGTGGGCGTGAACTGGATGTCCATGTCATGCCGGGCAATCCGCGCTACTACCATGTCGATACCTCCTTCATTCGATCAGCGCCGGCACCTGCACGCTGATCGATCAACCCGGCAGCACCATGCCCACCCTCCTCAGATGTTTTTTGCTGTTTTTCTTTGCCGTGGGCCTGCTGACCCTTCTGGCCGCCGCCTGGCTGTTCGTGGACGTCCAGCGTTTCGCGCGCAAGGCCGTTTCCGTAACCGGAACGGTGGTGGCCGTCCAGGCAGAGGATGCCCGGTCGGAAATGGAGGGGATGCCCGCACGTGACATCACCCTGCATCGCCCGGTGGTGAGGTTCCAGACCGCACAGGGGCAGATGATTCAGTTCACCGCGTCCTTTGCTACCGGGGCACCACTGTACGTGGTCGGCGAACAGGTACAGGTGCTGTATCCCGGCGGCATGCCTTCCAAGGCTCGTATCCAGCACCCGGGATTGCGCTGGGGCGCACCGCTGCTGTTGGCGCTGATGGGCATGGGGTTCTGCCTGATCGCCGCATGCGTCCATCGCCTGTGCGTGCGCTACTGGCCGATCCTGTTCGGCCCGCGTGACGGGGCATGTGGCTAGGCTGAGCATCGTAGTGGCCCACTTGGCCTGAGCGTGCTGCACGGCGGGCGCTGGCGTTGCAAAATCGAGGTATTCCTTCCGGAGCCCACCCATGCATCCCATCGAAAGCGAACGCCTGCGGCTGCGCCGCCTGGAACCAGACCGGGATGCTGCGCCGATGCTGGCACTGCTCAACGATCCAGGCTTCCTGCGTTTCATCGGTGATCGCAACGTGCGCAGCGAGGAGCAGGCGCGGGAGTACATCGCGCTGCGCGTGCTGCGCAGCTATGCGTTGAACGGCTTCGGCATGTATGCGATCGAGCGCCTGGCCGATGGCGCGTGGCTGGGTAACGCCGGCCTGGTGCGGCGTGATGGCCTGCCGGGGCCGGATATCGGCTATGCGGTGCTCTCGGAATTTGCCGGGCAGGGCTACGCCGGTGAGGCGGCGCGTGCGGTGTTCGCGCATGCACGCGGAGCGCTGAGCTTGCGGAATCTGTATGGCATTACCGATCTGGACAACGTGGTGTCCGGGAAGATCCTGCTGGGCTTGGGCATGCAGGAGCGCGGAGTGATCCAGCTGCCGGGCGTGGACAGTCCGAGCCGGCTGTATGCCACGCCGGGAGCGGCGGAGGTCTGATCCCTGATGATCGTAGGTGCCGGCCGCTGGCCGGCATCCAGGCATCACCGGGTTGCCGGCCAGCGGCCGGCACTACCGGATGTGGACCTCAACCGCGCAGTTCTGCCAGCTGCGCCTGCAGCTCGGCCACGGCCGCTTCCAGCTGGGCCACGCGCTCGGCCAGGCCCGGATCGGCCGCATCGCTGCTGCCCCCGCCACTGCTGGCGTACTTGGCCGCCAGCGCCGCGCCATCCACTTCACCGCACAGCAGGTGCATGTAGCGGTCTTCGCGTTGGCCGCTGGCGCGCGGCAGCACCACCAGCAGCGCGCGCTGCTGCAGGCGCTCGACGGCGTGGCGGGCTTCGTCGATATCCGCGAACCGGTACAGACGCTCGCTGCGCGACACCAGCTCGCCCAGGGTCTGTGGGCCGCGCAGCAACAGCAGCGCCAGCAGCACGGTCTGCTGCCGGGTCAGGTCCAGCGCGGCCTGCAGGCGGTGCTCGTAGCGGTCGGCGCGCGAGGAGAAGTGCTGGCGAGCCAGGCCCAGTGCTTCCAGCTGGCGCAGCGCGTGCTGCACGCTGCCGGCGTCGACGTTCATCACCGGCTCCCGGGCGGTCTTCTGGTTGGCGGCCGACTGGGCCGCATTGACCGTCAGCGGGTAGGTGTCCGGTGTGGTTGCCTCCTTCTCCACCAGGCAGCCCAGCAGGCGGGCCTGCACCGCATCGAGCAGGGGGACGTCAGGGGTCTGGGTGGAATCGGTCATGGCGGCCTCCGGAAGAGCAGCGGGTCAACCACCAAGCATAGCCGTCCCAGGGCCGGCTTTGCCGGTAAAATGCGCCGGTATATCTGATTGCCGGTGAATCCATGCGTCGTCCTGTTTCCCTGTCCCTGACCCTGCTCGCCACCGCGGCGCTGGGCCTGTCCGCCTGCAAGCGCGTGGACGCGCCTGCCGCTGAAGCCGCGGCGCCGCAGGCCCCGGCGTCCGCCGCCAAGGCCGATGGCGCGCGTGATGCCACCGCCAACGACAACCTCAACGCCGTGCTGTGGATGCAGCGTGCGCAGGAGTACAGGGCGATCACCGAGCAGACCTACCGCGCCGCCGCCGACCACCTGGACGTGGCGCTGAAGGAAGCCCATTGGGATGCTCTGGTGCCGGAAGAACGCGGCAACGAGGCCAAGGGCCTGAAGCCGGCCGTGGTGCTGGACGTGGACGAGACAGTGCTGGACAACTCGCCCTACCAGGCGCGCCTGGTGCGCGACGGCAAGGAATACGACGAGCTGAGCTGGGACCAGTGGGTGGCCGAAAAGAAGGCCAAGGCGATCCCGGGCGTGGTTGATTTCGCCAAGGCGGCCAACGCCAAGGGCGTGACCCTGCTGTACATCTCCAACCGTGCTGTGCACCTGAAGGACGCGACCCTGGCCAACCTGCGCGAGCAGGGCCTGCCGGTGGCCGATGACAGCGTGTTCCTGGGCCTGGGCACCGTGGTCGAAGGCTGCGAGCAGGCTGGCAGCGAGAAGAACTGCCGCCGCCGCCTGGCCGGGCAGAAGTACCGCGTGCTGATGCAGTTCGGCGACCAGCTGGGTGACTTCGTGGAAGTGACCGCCAACACCAACGAAGGCCGTGACGCCCTGCTGCAGCAGTACCACGACTGGTTCGGCGAGCGCTGGTGGATGCTGCCGAACCCGACCTACGGCGGCTTCGAGCCGGCGCAGTTCAACAACGATTACAGCCAGTCGCGCCAGGCCCGCCACGACGCCAAGCGCGCCGCGCTGGACTACGCACCATGAGCCGCGCACCGCTGCCGCTGCGCGATGACGAGCGCCTGATCTTCGCGCTGGACGTGCCTGACCGCGCGCAGGCGCTGGCGTGGGTCGACCGCCTGGGCGACAGCGTGGCGTTCTACAAGATCGGCATGGAACTGCTCGCCTCCGGCGAGTACTTCCAGGTGCTCGATGAGCTGGCCCGCCGCGACAAGCGCGTGTTCGTCGACCTGAAGTTCTTCGACATTCCGGCCACCGCTGCGGCGGTGATCAAGCGCCTGTCGCAGTGGCCGGTCAGCTACGCCACCATCCATGGTTGGCACCCGGCCATGATGGAGGCGTGCGCGGCCGCCAACAGCGGCGACATGCGCCTGCTGGCAGTGACCGTGCTGACCTCGATGGGGCGCCCCGACCTCGCACAGATGGGCATCGACCGCGAACCGGTGGACGTGGTGGTCGAGCGCGCGCTGGCTGCCCAGGCCGCCGGCATCGATGGCGTGATCGCTTCGGGCCAGGAAGCCGGCCCGATCCGCGCTGCCACCGGCAGCGGATTCTCGATCGTCTGCCCTGGCATCCGCCCCGGTGGCCCGGTCGGCGATGACCAGAAGCGTACCGTTGGCGTAGCGCAGGCCTTTGCCGATGGCGCCGATGCCATCGTGGTCGGTCGCCCGATCCGCCTGGCCGCCGATCCGCAGGCCGCAGCGCGGGCGATCCAGCAGGAAATCGCGTCGGCTCTGGCTGCACGCTGAGCCCACCACCGACGCCGGTCACGCTGGCACCACGAACGCCATCCCGATCCATGCGGGATGGCGTTCGCATTTGTGGGGCTGCATCTGTCGCACGCAGCGCCAGCCACGAGAACTGTGCGCACGTTCGCGCTGCGGGCCTCTCCACTGCTCCCCAATCGATGCACCGGTACGGACCGCGGCCGCACCGGTTCCAACCATCGACAGAGGAGTACAGGGAAATGTATCGCAGCACCTCTTTGTTCATCGGCCTGCTGTTGGCCGCGTCTGCCGTACCCGCCATCGCTGCGCCGCAGCTGCGCGATGCGCCGCGCATCATCGGCGGCGAAGCGGCGCCGGCCGACGAGTACCCGTTCATGGTCAGCATCCAGGGCATCTTCGACGGCGATTCGGACCACGACCGCCACTTCTGCGGGGGCACCCTCATCTCGCCCTCGTGGGTGCTGACGGCCGCGCACTGCATGCAGCGCGAAGCGCCTGGTGGCATCGCCGTTGTCGGCAAGGTCACGACCCTGTCCACCGACGCCGCGCCACGACCGTCCAACGTCAAGGCGATCCACGTCCATCCGGCATTCAACAGCGGCAATTCGCTGGAGCACGACGTCGCCCTGATCCAGCTCAGCGCACCGCTGGACGGCGCACAGCCGGTGGCACTGCGGCTGCGGCCCGACGCCAGCTATCTCAAGCCGGGCCGTGAATTCACGGTGATCGGCTGGGGAGACACCGACATCGGCGATGGCCGGGTCTATCCGACTCAGCTGCAGACCGCGCAGGTGCCGTTCGTTTCCTTCACCGAATGCCAGCAGGCCTACGGCGGTGAACTGTCACGTGGAAAGGTCATCTGCGCCGGCCGCGAGGGCATCGACAGCTGCCAGGGGGATTCCGGAGGCCCCCTGCTGCTGCGCCTGCGTGAAGGCTGGACCCAGTTCGGTGTCGTCAGCTGGGGCGAGGGCTGTGCGCTGGCCGGCTATCCGGGGATTTATGCCCGAATCGCCGAAAAACACGCCGTAGATTTCATCGAAGCGGTTTGGCAACGCGATTGATACAATAAAATCAAATACATACATGGCATTACGTGAAGTGTTGCCTTAACTTGAACGGCAGCGTAGGATCGCCGCCATCCGGTCCTCGGGCCGGACATGTGCCACAACACTGTCCTCCGGCCCCGCGCCGGCTTGAAGAGCCTGTGATCCCCGTGATCCGGGCTCTTTTTTTATCCCGGTGGCGGCGCTGGGGTCAGATCCCTTCTGCCGCAGCAGAGGAGATCTGACCCCCCTCGGCTGGAAACCGTGACGTCCCGGCTTGCCGCTGTCACGTCGCAGGCCGCAAGATGCGGGCCGGTCCGGGGAGTCCGAGTGCATGAGCGTGGCGGTGCGAGGAAAGTCTGCGCGTGGATGGGGGCTGGCGGCCATGCTGCTGCTGGCCGTGGCGGGGTGTCGCGAGTCTGCCAACGATCCGGCCAGGCCGGCGGCCGAGCCGGTGGCTGCAGTACAGGCGATGGCGTTGCGCCTGGCCGAAGATGATCTGGTCGGCTACGCAAAGCTGTCGGTGCCGCCGGGCCAGTACCAGCGCCTGCAGCAGGCGTGGGTGGAGGGCCACAGCCAGTGGCCGCTGACCGAGCTGCCACTGGGCGACCAGCTGCTGCCGATGCTGGCCGCACTGCGCAAGCCCGGTGCCAGCGCCGAACTGCAGCGCAGCTTCGATCGCCAGCTGGCTGGCCAGGCCGGCGCCGTGCGCCAGGCCGCACAGTCGATGGGCAACTTCGGCGTGCAGTACCTGCGCCACCAGAAGGGCTACACGCCCAGCCAGCAGGCCCACTACATCGCCCTGGTCGAGACCCTGGCGGGGTGGGCGCAGGCTGCCCCGATCAGCGACCGCGCACGTGCCCGCAGCACCATCGCCGCGCTGGTCGGCGCCGCCAGCAAGGTCGGCTTCGATGACGAAGCCGGCCTGCAGGCGGCCGGCATGGAAGGCAGCCTGCAGCAGCTGGCGCCGTTCATCCACACCCTCAAGGCGGTGCTCGGCAGTTACGGGCTGGGCGTGGACGACGCGCTGCGCAGCGTGCGCGGCGAGCTGCTCTCGGTAGAGGGCGACAATGCGCTGGTGCGCCTGCACTACGACCTGGCCGGTCGCGAGATGACCCTGCAGCTGCCACTGAGCCGGCGCGAGGGCCACTGGTACCTGACCCGCACCCTGGCCGATACCGATGCGCTGCTGCGCAAGGCCGATGCGGCCCGCGCGGCTGCGTCGCCAGCACCGGCTGAAGCCCCCGCCGAGGGTGGGGAAGCGGCAACACCGCCGGCTAAGCCATAATGGCGCCGATGTCGAAACAGAACCCGCTGCCGTTCCCCGGCGAAGAATCCCAGTCGACGCCCGCCGATACGGTGCCGGCGTCCCCCTCGACCGGTACCGGCCCGAACCCGGTACCGCCGCCCGCGCACGCGCGTCCGGCTGCCCGCCGCCCGCTGTGGGCGCGGTTGCTGGGCCGCCTGATCGAGCCGTGGCTGTCGCTGAAGATCGAGCCGGAAGACCCGGGCCAGTACAACGATGGCCGCCCGGTCATGTACGTGCTGGAAGACTACGGCCTGTCCAACGCGCTGATCCTGGACAAGGCCTGCCGCCAGGCCGGCCTGCCGTCGCCGCTGGTGCCGCTGGCCGGTGATCCGACCGGCCGCAAGCGCGCCTATCTGGCGCTGTCGCGGCGCAGCTCCAGCAACTCGCTGATTCCCGAGCAGCGCGGCGCCAAGACCCACTCCGATTCGCTGGCCAAGGTCCTGCAGGCGCACCGCGTGCGCGATGACCTGGATGTGCACCTGGTGCCGGTGTCGATCTTCGTCGGCCGCGCGCCGGACAAGCAGAGCGGCTGGTTCGCGGTGTTGTTCTCGGAAAACTGGGCGCTGGTGGGCCGCTTCCGCCGCCTGCTGGGGCTGCTGCTGAACGGGCGCAATACCATCGTGCGCTTCGCCCCGCCGATCTCGCTGCGCAGCACCGTCGACGAAGGCCTGGAGCCGGAGCGCACGGTGCGCAAGCTGCAGCGCGTGCTGCGCACCCATTTCCGCCGCATCCGTGAATCGGTGATCGGCCCGGACCTGTCGACCCGGCGCCTGCTGGTGGACCAGGTGCTGGCCGCCGAGCCGGTCCGCGAAGCGATCGCCGCACAGGCCAAGCGCGACAACTCGAAGCCGGCCGATGCCTGGAAGAAGGCGCACGCCTACGCCTGGGAAATCGCTGCGGACTATTCCAGCCCGGTGGTGCGCTCGGCCAGCTTCATGCTCAGCCACGTGTGGAACCGCATCTATGCGGGCGTGCTGGTGCACCACCTGGACAAGTTCAAGGCCGCCGCGCCGGGCCACGAAGTGGTCTACGTGCCCAGCCACCGCAGCCACATGGACTACCTGCTGCTGTCCTACCTGCTGTACGACCGTGGCATCGTGCCGCCGCACATCGTGGCCGGCATCAACCTGAACCTGCCGGTGGTCGGCACCCTGCTGCGCAAGGGCGGTGCTTTCTTCATCCGCCGTTCGATCCGTGGCAATGCGCTGTACTCTGCGGTGCTCAGTGAGTACGTCGCGCAGCTGGTGGCCGGTGGCTATTCGCTGGAGTACTTCGTCGAAGGCGGCCGCTCGCGTACCGGGCGCCTGCTGCAGCCCAAGGGCGGCATGATCTCGATGACGCTGCGTGCATTCCTGCGCCAGCCGCGCAAGCCGGTCCTGTTCCAGCCCATCTACATCGGCTACGAGAAGCTGATGGAGGGCGGCAGCTACCTGGACGAACTGTCCGGCCGGCCGAAGGAAAAGGAGTCGATCTGGTCGCTGCTGTGGGGCATCCCCAAGGTGCTCAAGCAGAACTACGGCCAGGTGGTGGTGAATTTCGGCGAGCCGATCGCGCTGAACGATGTGCTGGCCGAGAAGGCCCCGGAGTGGAAGGGCGAGGCGGTGCCCGAGGACGAGAAGCCGGCCTGGCTGTCGACCACGGTGGATACGCTGGCCGAACGCATCCAGGTACGCATCAACGGCGCTGCCGACGTCAACCCGATCAACCTGCTGGCGCTGGCCCTGCTGTCCACGCCGAAGCACGCGATGGGCGAGGCCGACCTGATCGCGCAGATCGAGCTGTGCAAGACGCTGCTGGTCGAGATGCCGTACTCGGACCGGGTGACGGTGACCCCGCACTCGCCGGAGCGGATCATCGCCCATGCCGAGGAGATCAACGTCCTCACCCGCATCAAGCACCCGCTCGGCGATGTGCTCAGCGTCAGCGGCGACACCGCGGTGCTGCTGAGCTACTTCCGCAACAACGTGGTGCACCTGTTCACCGCATCGTCGTGGGTGGCCTGCTGCTTCCAGAACAACCGCCGCATGAGCCGTACCGGCCTGGTCCAGCTGGGCCGCACGGTGTACCCGTTCCTGCAGGCCGAGCTGTTCCTGCCGTGGAGCGAGGACGAGTTTGCGCAGCGCATTGACCGCACCATCGACGTGTTCGTGCGCGAAGGCCTGCTGCAGAACGTCAACGATGACGACGGCGGCATCCTGGCGCGCAACACCGGGCAGACCGACGAGGTGTTCCGCCTGCGGGCGATCGGCCATTCGCTGCAGCAGGCGTTCGAGCGCTACTACATCGCCATCTCGGTGCTGGTGAAGAACGGCCCGGGCGTGCTCGGTGCGGCCGAGCTGGAAAGCCTGTGCCAGCAGGCCGCGCAGCGCCTGAGCCTGCTCTATGCGCCGGCCGCTCCCGAGTTCTTCGACAAGGCCCTGTTCCGCGGCTTCATCCAGAAGCTGCGCGAACTGCGCCTGGTGTGGCCGGACGAGAACAGCAAGCTGCTGTTCGACGAACGCCTGGATGCCTGGGCCAAGGACGCCAAGTTCATCCTGGGGCGCGAGCTGCGCCACACCATCGAGCGGGTCAGCCCGGAAGCAGCGCGCCCGGACGAGCCTGCGCCGCAGGATTGAAGGTCGCGCCGGACAATGCGGTGGGTGCGGACCTTGGTCCGCACACTTCCACCCGTGCCAACCAAGGTTGGCACCTACCGGAGAGGGAGGCCAACCAAGGTTGGCACCCACCCGGACCCGGCTCAGGCCGGCTCGTCGGGAATCTGCAGGCTTTCCAGCCTGGCGATGCAGTCCTTCAGCTGCAGCTTGCGCCGCTTCAGGCGCTTGGCTTCCAGTTCGTCCTCGCCGTTGGCCGCCATGCGGGTGATCTGTTCATCCAGCAGGCGGTGCTCGGCGCGCAGGGCGGCGAGGTGCTCGACGATCTCGGCGGGGCTGTAGGTATCCACAGCCTCCGAGCATACACAGCGTTGATGACTGCCGGGAGAGGGGAAACCCGATCCCCGGCCGGGGCGGCTCCGAGCCGTTAGAATGGAACCCATGAGTGCCGTGATTTCCCTTCCCGATCCCCAGCCGCGCGCCGCCCGCGATCCACGCGTGGCCGAGCGCGAGCAGCACAAGCTGGCCAAGCGCCTGCGCCGCCAGGTCGGCGAGGCGATTGCCGACTTCGGCATGATCGAGGCCGGCGACAAGGTCATGGTCTGCCTGTCCGGCGGCAAGGACAGCTACACCCTGCTGGACGTACTGCTGCAGCTGCAGAAGAAGGCGCCGGTGCCGTTCGAGCTGGTGGCGGTGAACCTGGACCAGAAGCAGCCGGGCTTCCCCGAGCACATCCTGCCGGAGTACCTGGCAGGGCTGGGCGTGCCGTACCACATCATCGAGCAGGACACCTATTCGGTGGTCAGCCGGGTCATCCCGGAGGGCAAGACGATGTGTTCGCTGTGCTCGCGCCTGCGTCGTGGCGCGCTGTACAACTACGCCGAGACCCACGGGTTCACCAAGATCGCGCTGGGCCATCACCGCGACGACATGGTGGCCACGTTCTTCATGAACCTGTTCCACCACGCCAAGCTGGCGGGCATGCCGCCGAAGCTGCGCAGCGACGACGGCAGGCACGTGGTGATCCGGCCGCTGGCCTACGTGCGCGAGAGCGACATCGTCGACTACGCGCAGGCACGCCAGTTCCCGATCATTCCCTGCAACCTGTGCGGCAGCCAGGAGAACCTGCAGCGCCGCCAGGTCGGCCTGATGCTCAAGCAGTGGGAAAAGGACCATCCGGGCCGCATCGAGCAGATCGCGCGCGCCATGGGTGAAGTCCGGCCCTCGCAGCTGGCCGACACCACCCTGTTCGACTTCATGGCGCTGGGCCGTCGCGACGACACGCCGCTGCCCGACGCCCATGCCTGGCTGGCCGGCTCCCCGGCCGATGCCGACGCAGATCCCGAGACGCCCACCGTTTAAGGTCGGTCGCCCTTCCTCTTCGCCATCCGGAATTCCATGTTCTTTCGCAACCTGACGTTCTTCCGTTTCCCGACCACCACCGATTTTTCCGAAGTCGATACCCTGCTGCCGCACGCCGTGCTCAAGCCTGTTGGCGCGCTGGAAATGAATTCGCGCGGCTTCATTTCGCCGTTCGGCCGCGAGGAGAAGGAACTGCTGTCCCACCGCATCGCCGAACACCTGTGGCTGACCGTGGGCGGCGAGGACAAGATCCTGCCGGCGGCGGTGGTCAACGACCTGCTCGAGCGCAAGCTGGAAGAGATCGAGGAGAAGGAAGGGCGGCGCCCGGGTGGCCGCGAGCGCAAGCGCATGAAGGACGACCTGCTGCATGAACTGCTGCCGCGCGCCTTCGTGAAGTCCTCGCGCAACGACGCCTTCATCGACCTGCAGCACGGCTACGTGGCGGTGGATACCTCCAGCCGCAAGACCGGCGAATACTTCATGTCCGACATCCGCGGGTTGCTCGGCAGCTTCCCGGCGATGCCGCTGAACGCCGAAGTCGCGCCGCGCTCGATCCTGACCGGCTGGATCGCCGGAGAGCCGCTGCCGACCGGGCTGAGCCTGGGCGAAGAGTGCGAGATGAAGGATCCGGTCGAAGGCGGCGCGGTGGTCAAGTGCCAGCACCAGGAACTGCGCTGCGACGAGATTGACAAGCACCTGGACGCCGGCAAGCAGGTGACCAAGCTGGCGCTGATCTTCGAGGACAACCTGTCCTTCGTGATCGGCGACGACCTGATCGTGCGCAAGCTGAAGTTCCTCGACGGCGCCCTGGACCAGCTGGAGCATGCCGACGAAGACGGCCGCCGTGCCGAGTTCGATGCCCGCTTCGCCCTGCAGAGCGCCGAGATCCGCCGCCTGTTCCTGTTGCTGGAAGAAGCGTTCAAGCTCAGCAAGGCTGACTGAACAGGCAGCTCGACGGTCGCCGGTCATCCGGCGGCCCGAAGCAGCGCTATGCTGGGCGCATGAGCCGTCTGCTGCGCCGCCTGATCACGCCGCCCCCGCCCGCCACCGTACAGCGCGACACCGTTCGCCTGCGCCTGGAGGATGCCGAGATCGAGGTGCTGCGCGTGCGCGATCCGCGCGCGCGCCGCATCAAGCTGAGCGTGGACGAGCGTGGCGCGCGGTTGACGTTGCCACCGCGCGCAAGCCTGGTAATGGGCGAGCGCTTCCTGGAACAGCACCGCGACTGGCTGGCGCTGCAGCTGCGGCAGTACCAGGGGCAGGGCCTGCCGGCATCGCTGCAGCCCGGCGAAGACGGCGTGCTGCCATTGCGCGGTGAACTGTTGCCGCTGCGCTGGCAGGAAGGCCGCTACGCGCGGCTGGAGATCGACGGGCACGGTGCCTGCGTGCAGTGGCCGACCCGTGGTGGTGACGCCACCCTGCGCCGCCTGCTGCGCGAGTTCTATGAAGCGCAGACCCGCGCCGACGTCGGCCGCTGGCTGCCGAAGTACCTGCCCACCCTGCCGCGCGCTCCCAGCCGCCTGCGCCTGAAGGTGATGTCCTCGCAGTGGGGCTCGCTGGCCCCCGATGGCAGCATGGCCCTGGACCTGGCCCTGGTGCTGGGTCGTCCGGAAGCGTTCGAGTACGTGCTGGTGCACGAACTCTGCCACCTGATCCAGCCGAATCATTCGGCCGCGTTCTGGCATGAAGTCGAACAACGTTTCCCTGCCTGGCGCGAACAGCGCGACTACTTCCAGCTGGAAGGTCGGCGCCTGAAAGCCATGCTACGCCAGCTGCTGTAGAGCCGAGCCCACACTCGGCTGCCGTTGAATGCAGCCGAGCATGGGCTCGGCTCTACACAAGCGCGCGCAGCGCGCGACCCGCTCCTGCTCTTCTTTCTTTCTTCCGTGGTGGGCACACCGGAATCTGTCCGTGGCCGGGCGTGGTGGGTTGCGCAGGGGCGTGAGCCGCATGGATGCGGCGACCGAGCTTACAGGGACGTACTTGCAGCGACCCCTGCGCAATCCACCCCGCCTGGCCGAGCACGGCTTCTGGTTTGAACGACCGACCACGAGGGGCGCAGCCGTTGGCCGAAACCCTCACCCCGCCCGCAATGCCGCCGCGGCCGCCCAGCGTGCCGCCACCCGCGGCGCGGTGAGGCACACCGCCTGGTCGGTCACCGTCGTCACCGCGCGCTCCAGCAGCTGGATATCGGCCTCGTGCTGGCGTGCCACATGCGGGTCCTCGAAGAAGATCGCGCGCTGGCAGCGCCCCTCCAGCACACGGTCGGCAATCTGCGCATCGCCGCCCATCGGGCCACTCTGGTAGCGCGTCACCCACGGCGTATCGCTGGGCCAGCCGCGGCTCCAGGCCAGCTCGTTCAAGCGCTGGCCGGTGGTGCCGGTCGCCACGCGCTCGCCGAACCGTGCCAGCACATCGAAGTGCTCGTCAGCGAAGGCCAGCATCGCCGGCTTCATCGCGTCGTGCGCGATCAGCGCCAGCGTCTGGTGCTGGAAGGCATGCAGATCGTCGGCACCGGCATCAGCAGCCAGCCCGGCGTGGATGCGCTCCACCTCGATCCAGTCACGCGCAGTGGCCACGGTTGAAATGAACGGCTTGCCGTGGATCACGCACTGCCGCTTGAGCGCGGTTGCCTCCGGAAACACCGAGGAAGGATCGACCGGGTCGATCAGGTAGATCGCACCGTCCAGGGTGCGATCCGGCCCCATGCCAACCACTTCGGCCACCAGTTTCATCAGGCCACCCTCGCGCCCGTAGGGGTAGCGGTGCAGGCCGCCGTAGCCGGCCAGGAAGCCCTGCCGTTCGATCGCATCGTGGGTGCGCCCGACCGCGTGCAGCGATACGCCCAGTTCACGCAGCCCGGCCTCGCTGGCACGCAGCCAGCGGAACAGCGCGGCGCGCGCATCGTGGTGATGGAGACGGTTGGCGGCCAGGCCGATACGCATCGAGCGCTCCGTAGGGACGGGTAGAAGCGGCAGTGTATGTCGGCATTCGCCGATAGGGATGTTTTTCCAATTTTTCTCATTGTCGCGGAAGCGCGCCTCGCTAGCGTGGCTGGCAGCGGTACCGCTGCGCGGCCGTGGTTCCTGCCCGCGAAATGAGGATGTCTACCGTGAATGTCGCCGGCCGCCGCGCCGTCGCCGCTGTCATGGCATCGCTGTTGCTGCCCGGCATCGCTGCTGCGTCCGGCTGTGCGAGTCCACTGCAGGTGGCATGGCGTTCCGATCGGCCGCCGCTGTCATACAACGCGCAGGGCGACCTTGCGGGGTTGGCTGCGGATTACCTGCCGCTGCTGGGCCCGCAGGCGGTGCAGCATGCGCGGCCGTTGCCCGCAGCGGTGCTCACCGATGACCCGCTGCCGGCTGGCACCCAGGTGCTGCTGGGCTGGCCGCGCGCACAGCTGCCGACCGGCTGGGTGGCCAGCAGCCCCTACCTGGAAGTGCCACAGGTGATCGTGCGGCGCGAGGGTGCAGCGCCAGTGCTGGGGTTGGAGGGACTGCGTGGCCGCAGCGTGGCCAGCCCGGACCGGCTGCCGCTGGACGCATTGCTGGCCGAACAGGCCCCGGGTGCGCAGCTGCTGGCACCGGCGCCGCTGGACCACGCGCTGTCACTGCTGCGCGCCGGGCTGGTCGATGCCGTGGTGGCCAATCTCGCCGAAGTCGAAGCCGCGCTTCGCGCCGTGCCGGGTGACCCTCTGGTGATCGCAGCACCCGCTGGCTTCGGCGATGCACTGGTGCTGGCCGCTGTACCGGCCTGTGCCGCGGTGGTCGCTGCCTTCGACCGGGAGCTGCAGCGGGAGGGCGATGCGCGTCGGGCATCGGTTCGCAGTGCCTGGCTGCCGGAACTGCCACGTGCGCGTCCCGCCGGTTCGGCACTGCGCTGGCTGGTGCCGGTGTCGCTGATCCTGCTCGCGCTCATACTGCTGCATGCCTTCGGCTACTGGCGCGTGCATCGCGAGAGCGTGCGTCGCCGGGTGCTGGAGCAGCGCTTGCATGAAGTCACCGCGAACCTGCCGGCGGTGGTCTACCAGGCGCGCCGTTCGGCAACCGGCCACTACAGCCTGGCGCAGATCGCCGGCGACGTGCAGGCGCTGTTCGGCGTAGCCGTGGAGACTGAGCGGATCGACCATCTGCAGCTGCTGGCGGCCGTGCATGCCGGTGACCGCAGCCGGGTGATGGCGAGCATCGAAGCGGCCGCGCTCGTGCGCGGTCCGATCGACGTCACCTTCCGCACCCGGTCGGCACAGGGCTGGCGCTGGGTCCGATCACAGGGACGACCGTTGCCGTGCGATGACAGCAGCGTGGAGTGGAGCGGCTACTGGATGGACGTCAGCGAAGCCCAGGCGCGTGCAACGGCGTTGGCCGAGGCGCGCCGCGCGGCCGAGCAGGCGGCACTGGCCAAGGGCCATTTCCTGGCGACCATGAGCCACGAGATCCGCACGCCGATGAGCACCCTGCTGGGCATGCTGGAGCGGCTGGCTGGCACGGACCTGGATGCGGGCCAGCGGCAGGTGCTGACCACCGTCGGTGACGCTGCGCAGATGCTGCGGCAGATCCTCGACGATGTGCTGCACAGCCAGCGCCTGCAACCGGCGCCCCTGCAGCTGCGTCCGACCGATCTGGCGGCGCTGGTGGGCGCGGTGCAGCAGCTGTTGATGCCCGTCGCGGCCAGCCGCGGGCTGCACCTGTGCAGCGAGATCGACCCGACGTTGCAGCCCTGGTCGCTGGCTGACGGGCTGCGCCTGCGGCAGGTCCTGTTCAACCTGGCCGGCAATGCGCTCAAGTTCACCCTGCAGGGAAGCGTGGTGTTGCAGGTCCGCGTGCTGCAGCAGCGCGACGGCGGCCAGCGACTGCGCCTGCAGGTGACCGATACGGGCGTGGGCATCAGCGTGGAGCGGCAACAGGCGGTGTTTGCCGCCTACGAGCAGGCCGAGGCGTCGACCACGCGCCGTTTCGGCGGCAGTGGCCTGGGGCTGTCGATCTGCCGCGAGCTGGCGACGTCGATGGGCGGGCGTCTGCACCTGCGCAGCGTGCCCGGCAAGGGCACCACCGTGTGGCTGGAGCTGGACCTGGCGGCCTGTGCGGCCCCCGCTGCGTGCCCGGCGACGGCACGGCCCGCGCAACGACCGTTGCCGCCGGCGCGGGTGCTGGTGGCCGAGGATCATCCGACCAACCTGCAGTTGCTGGCACAACGTCTGTGCGAGCTGGGACTGCAGGTGCACGCCTGCAGCGACGGCCTGCAGGCATGGGAGGCCTGGCAGGCGCAACCGTTCGACCTGGTCATCACCGACTGCCACATGCCGCACATGGATGGCTTCGCGCTGGCCCGGGCGATCCGGAGCGACGCCTGCGCCACCCGTGCGCGGGTCCCGATCATTGCGCTGACTGCCAGCGTGCTGGAGCGCACCCGTGAGGCCTGCCGTGATGCGGGCATCGACCATTTCCTGGCCAAGCCGCTGGAGGTGCACGAACTGCGCGCGCTGTTGGAAGTGCTGCTGTTGCCGGACTCAGTGTGCCAGTAGGCGGACGATGCTGGCAGCGGCGTCGCGGCCTTCGGCCACCGCGGTTACCACGAGATCGGCACCACGCACCGCGTCGCCACCGGCGAACAGGCGTGGATGCGCGGTCTGGAACGGCAGGCGGTCCTTGCCACCGGCGAGGATGCGGCCATTGGGCTGGCCTTCCACCCCCAGTTCCGCCAGCCACGCCGGCACGCTCGGCGAGAAGCCGAAGGCGATGATCACCACGTCTGCTTCCAGCAGCGACTCACTGCCTTCGATCGGCACCGCGTTCTGGCGGCCATTGGCATCGGGCTCGCCCAGCCGGGTCTCGACCACGGTCACGCCGATCACCTCGTCGTCGGCGCCGGCTTCGATCGACAGCGGCTGCCGGTTGAACAGGAAGCGCACCCCTTCCTCGCGTGCATTGGCGACTTCGCGCGCGCTGCCGGGCATGTTGGCTTCGTCGCGGCGATAGGCGCAGGTGACCTTGGCCGCGCCCAGCCGCACCGCACTGCGCACGCAGTCCATGCCGGTATCGCCACCGCCCAGAACCACCACGCGCTTGCCGTTGAGGTCGGGCAGGGCGATGGTGTCTTCCCAGCCGGCGATCGGCCGGCCCTTCGGATCATCGCCGCCGACGATGCGGCTGTTCTGCACCAGGAACGGCAGCGCCGGCAGCACGCCCTTCAGGTCCTGGCCGACCAGGCCACCATCGGTATAGCGGTAGGCGCCGGTGCCGATGAACACCGCATCGTGGCTGTCCAGCAACTGCTGCACGCTGACATCACGGCCGATCTCCACGCCGAGGCGGAACTGCACGCCCATGCCTTCCAGTACTTCACGGCGGCGATGGATCACGTCCTTGTCCAGCTTGAAGCTGGGAATGCCGAACTGCAGCAGGCCACCGATCTGCTCGTAGCGGTCGTAGACCACGGCGGCAATGCCGGCGCGTGCCAGGCGGTCGGCACAGGCCAGCCCGGCCGGGCCGGCACCAATCACCGCCACACTGTGGCCGGTCGGCTGCACCGCGCCCAGGTCCGGGCGCCAGCCACTGGCCAGTGCGGTATCGACGATGTACTTCTCCACCGCGCCGATGGTGACCGCGCCGAATTCCTCCAGCGTGCAGCTGCCTTCGCACAGCCGATCCTGCGGGCAGACCCGGCCGCACACTTCCGGCAGCGGATTGGTGCTGTGGCACAGCGTGGCGGCCTCGTGGATGCGGTTCTCCTGTACCAGCTGCAGCCACTGCGGAATGGCGTTGTGCACCGGGCACTTCCAGCTGCAGTACGGGTTGCCGCAGTCCAGGCAGCGGCCCGCCTGGTACTGGGCGTCTTCCTTGCCGAACTTGCCGTACAGCTCGCCCCAGTCGCCGGACGTGCGCAGTTCCACCGGGATGCGCTGCGGCATGGTGCGGGGCAGGTCGAGGAACTGGAAGGCGTGCTTGCGGCTCATGGCGGACTCTGTGGTGTTTTCCGGATGCCGGCCAGCGGCCGGCACTACGTGATCCTGGGATGCCGGCCAGCGGCCGGCACTACGTGATCCTGGGATGCCGGCCAGCGGCCGGCACTACGTGATCCTGGGTTGCCGGCCAGCGGCCGGCACTACCGTTATGCGGCGCGTCGCAGGGTTTCGGTCAGCGACTCGATGCTGGCGGCCTTGGGTTTGACCAGCCAGAACTTGCCGATGTAGTCGCGGAACTCGTCCAGGATCTGCTGTGCCCAGATGCTGCCGGTCAGCTCGCGGTGGCGGCCGATCAGGCGGTGCAGGTGCTGGCGGTAGTTCTCGAAGCCTTCGGCGGAGACGCGATGGATGTCGATCAGCTCGTGGTTGTAGCGGTCGACGAAATCGCGGTCCACGTCCAGCACGTAAGCCAGGCCACCGGTGAAGCCGGCGCCGAAGTTCAGCCCGACCTTGCCCAGCACCAGCACCACGCCATCGGTCATGTACTCGCAGCAGTGGTCACCGGCACCTTCCACCACTGCCAGCGCGCCCGAATTGCGCACCGCGAAACGCTCGCCGGCGCGGCCCGCGGCGAACAGCTCGCCACCGGTAGCGCCATACAGGCAGGTATTGCCGATGATGGCGGTGCTGCGTGCCTCGAAGCGGGCGCCACGCGGCGGACGCACCACCAGCCGGCCGCCGGCCATGCCCTTGCCGACGTAGTCGTTGGCCTCGCCTTCCACTTCCAGGTGCAGGCCGCCGACGTTGAAGGCGCCGAAGCTCTGCCCGGCACTGCCGCGGAAGCGCAGTTCCAGCGGTGCTTCGGCCATGCCCTGGTTGCCGTGCGCGCGCGCCACCGCGCCGGCCAGGCGGGTGCCGATGCTGCGGTCCGTGTTGTGGATCAGGAAGCGATGCTCGCCACCGCGCTTGTGCTCGATGGCCGGGGCCAGCAGGCCATCCATCTGCGTGGCCAGGCTGTCCGGCGATTCGTACAGGCGCTGCGCGGCGCAGTGGCTGCCTTCGTAGCGGCTGTCGGCCAGCAGCCGCGACAGGTCCACGCGCACGCCGTCGCGCGGCGCGGCGTCGATCTGGCGCAGCAGGTCGGTACGGCCCACGATTTCTTCCAGCGAACGCGCGCCCAGGTACGACAGCCAGCCACGCACTTCCTCGGCCAGCAGGCGGAAGAAGTTCTCCACGCGCTCGGGCTGGCCGGTGAAGTGGTTCTCGCGCAGGCGCTCGTCCTGGGTGGCCACGCCGGTGGCGCAGTTGTTGAGGTGGCAGATGCGCAGGTATTTGCAGCCCAGCACGATCATCGGCGCGGTGCCGAAACCGAAGCTGTCCGCACCCAGCAATGCGGCCTTGACCACGTCCAAGCCGGTCTTCAGGCCGCCATCGGTCTGCAGCAGGGTGCGCCCGCGCAGGTCGTTGGCCAGCAGCGCCTGGTGCGCTTCGGCCACGCCCAGTTCCCACGGCACACCTGCGTAGCGGATCGAGCTGACCGGCGAGGCACCGGTGCCGCCGTCATGGCCGGAGATGGTGATCAGGTCCGCACCGGCCTTGACCACGCCTGCGGCAATCGTGCCGACGCCGGCATGGCTGACCAGCTTCACCGACACCAGCGCGGTCGGGTTGACCTGCTTGAGGTCGTAGATCAGCTGCGCGAGGTCCTCGATCGAATAGATGTCGTGGTGCGGCGGCGGCGAAATCAGGCCGATGCCCGGGCGCGCATAGCGCAGGCGTGCGATCAGCTCGTTGACCTTGTGCCCCGGCAGCTGGCCGCCCTCGCCGGGCTTGGCGCCCTGCGCGACCTTGATCTGCAGCACTTCGGCATTGACCAGGTATTCGGCGGTGACGCCGAAGCGGCCCGAGGCCACCTGCTTGATCTTGCTGCGCTTGGCGGTGCCATAGCGTGCGGGATCTTCTCCGCCTTCGCCGGAATTGCTGCGGCCACCTAGGCGGTTCATCGCAATCGCCAGCGCCTCGTGCGCTTCCGGCGACAGCGCACCCAGGCTGATCGCTGCGGTATCGAAGCGCGGGAACAGTTCGCTGGCCGGAGCCACTTCATCGAGCGGCGCGGGCGTGGCGGCCGGCACCAGATCCAGCAGGTCGCGCAGCGCCGACGGCGGACGCGCATGCACCGCATCGCAGTACTGCTGCCAGGCACGCGGATCGCCGCTGCGCGCCGCGCGCTGCAGGGTGGTGACCACGTCCGGGTTGTACATGTGGTACTCGCCGCCGTGCACGTACTTCAGCAGGCCGCCGACATCCACGTCCTGCTGCGCGTCCCACGCCTGCGAGCACAGCTCGCGCGCGTCGGCATCCAGGCGCGCGAAACCGGCGCCGCCGATGCGCGAGGCGGTGTCCGGGAAGCACATGTCCACAACCTCGCGTTCCAGGCCGATGATCTCGAACAGCTGCGCGCCGCGATAGCTGGCCACCGTACAGATGCCCATCTTCGAGATGATCTTCGACAGGCCCTTGTAGATGCCCTTGCGGTAGCGGCGGCCGATCTGCGACTGCTCGCCGCCCTTGCTGAGCTTGAGGATGCCGCGTCGGCCCAGGTCGAACAGGGTCTGGTAGGCCAGGTACGGATATACCGCGGTGGCACCGAAGCCGAGCAGGCAGGCCATGTGGTGCGGGTCGCGCGCGGTGCCGGTTTCGACGATCAGATTGACGTCGCAGCGCAGCCCCAGCCGCGAGAGGTGGTGGTGGATGGCGCTGGTGGCGAGCAGGGCATGCACCATCGGCCGACCGGCCACCGGGTAGCGGTCGGACAGCAGCAGCATCACCATGCCCTCGCGCGCGGCCTGCTCGGCCTCGGCACAGATGCGCTCGATGCCGGCACGCAGGCCCTCGTCTTCGCTGTAGGACAGATCAAGCAGGCGGTTGGCCTGCACGTACTGGTCCATCTTCAGCAGCTGGCGCAGCTTGCGCTGGCTCAGCACCGGCGAGTTGAGGATGACGTGGTTCACCGTCTCCGGGCCGGCATGGAAGATGTTGGTCTCCTTGCCGAGCTGGGTGGACAGGGACATCGCGCAGTCTTCGCGCAGCGGATCGATCGGCGGGTTGGTGACCTGCGCAAAGGCCTGGCGGAAATAGTCGTACAGCGGACGGCTGCGCTGGCTCAGCACCGCCATCGGTGTGTCGTCGCCCATCGAGCCGGTGGCTTCCTGCTCGGTCTCGGCCAGTGGCCGCAGCACCTGTTCCACTTCCTCGCTGCTGAGCTGGTAGAGCTTGTGATAGCTGCGCAGGGTGGCTTCGTCGAACGGCTCTTCCACCAGCGACGGGTCGATCAGTTCGGTCTGCAGGTAGGTCACGCCCTGCTGCAGCCACTGCTTGTACGGCGCGCGACCGCGGTTGATGCGGTCCACCGCGTCCGAATCGAGCAGGTCGCCGCGCTTGAGGTCGATGGCCACCATTTCGCCGGGGCCGAGCTTGCCCTTGCGCACCACGCGCTCGGTCGGCACTTCCCACACGCCGGCTTCGGAGGCGACCAGGAAGTGGCGGTCGGCGGTGAGCATCCAGCGCGCCGGGCGCAGGCCGTTGCGGTCCAGCGTGCACACCGCGTAGCGGCTGTCGCAGGCGACGATGCCGGCCGGGCCGTCCCACGGCTCGCTGTTGAGGCCGTGGAATTCGTAGAAGGCTGCCAGGTCGGGGTCCTTGAACTCCAGCGACTGGGTGGCCGGCGGCACCAGGATGCGCAGCGCCTGGATCAGCTCCATGCCACCGGCAACCATCAGCTCCAGCATGTTGTCCAGGCTCTGCGAATCCGAACCGTGCATGGAGATCACCGGATCGAATTCGGCGATGTCGAAGCGTGGCGTCTTCCACACCTTGCTGCGCGCCTGCGCCCAGCGACGGTTGCCTTCGATGGTGTTGATCTCGCCGTTGTGGGCGAGCATCCGGAACGGGTGCGCCAGCGGCCAGCGCGGCAGCGTGTTGGTGGAGAAGCGCTGGTGGAACACGATCGCGCTGGAGGCCAGTTCGCGGCGTTGCAGGTCGGGGAAGAAGCGGCTGAGCTTGTCCGGCAGCACCATGCCCTTGTAGCTGATCGCATCCGGGGTGAGGGTGGTGACGTAGAAGTCGGCATGGTCGCGCAGCTGCTGTTCGCTGCGGCGACGGGCCAGGAACAGCGCCAGCGCGAAGCCGGCATCATCCTGGCCGACGCCGGCATCGACGAACACCTGCTCGATGCGTGGCAGGGTGTCGCGCGCCAGCTGGCCGCAGACGCTGTCGTCGGTGGGTACCTCGCGCCAGCCGGCGACCTTGCAGCCGACCGCTTCGACCTGCGCCTGCAGCTGCGTGCGGCAGGCGTGTGCAGCCTCGGCATCGTGCGGCAGGAACACCAGGCCGGCAGCGAAGCGTGCGGCGACGGCGATGCCGGCTTCACTGGCCAGCAGTTTCAGGAACGCATCGGGGCGGCGCAGCAGCAGGCCGCAGCCATCGCCGGTCAGGCCATCAGCGGCGACGCCGCCACGGTGGGTCATGCGCGAAAGCGCGGCGATGGCGGTATCAACCAACAGGCGCGAAGGTTGATCGTCGAGCTGGGCGACCATGCCAAATCCACAGGCATCGCGCTCGGAGCGCGGGTCGTAAAGCCCTTGGCGGTTGCGGGGGGCCATCTCTACCTCGATGCGTATAGGGTTGGCGGCGACACTCGTCCCCGCTCATTCCCTGGAGCGCATCGTGAGGCCACCGGATGCCTCGACTAGATCACAGGTTGCTGCAGCGCCGCAATACACGGTTGCAGGTGCAACAGAACGCGCCGGCATCCCGTGCCGGCGCGCGGTCGGGCTCAGCCGCAGCGCACGCCGCTGACCAGGCCCTTGTCGTCCACTTCGATGTTCAGGCGGTCGCCGAGGAACTCCATGGTGGCGACGTCATTGGGCTTCATGACGCGCAGCTGGTGGGCACCGGCATCTTCCTGCGCCTGCTTGCCCAGCGCGTCGGCGTAGGCCTGGCCGACCAGGCTCTGCACCTGGCTGGCATCGCAGGTGCCGACCGGCGGTGCCTCGGTGGCCTTGCCGGTTTCGTCGGCCGGTGCCTTGGCGGCTTCGGCCGCCTGCTGGGCATGGGCAGTGGCCGAATCCTGTTCATCCAGCGCCGGAGCCTGGCAGGCGGTCAGGGCCAGCACGGCCGGCAGCAGCAGGGCGGAGAGCGAACGGGCGCGAATCGGGAACGACATCATGACTCCGGAAGGGATTGTGAAAGCCCGAGCATAGCGGCGAACCGACCCTCACGTGTTTGTCTTCTGTTATCGACAGGTTCGCGGCATCGCGACGGCGACACTGCGGTCATGCCAACCTCCTCTACCCCCGAACGACAGGCCGCGCGCGCGGCCGGCCTGCGCTATGTCGATGACACCCAGCCAGGCATCAGCCGGCGTCGCGCCGGCAAGGGCTTCAGTTACCGCGATGCCGATGGCCACGCGGTTCGCGATGCCGCCACCCTGCAGCGCATCCGTGCGCTGGCGATTCCACCTGCGTATACCGCCGTGTGGATCTGCGCCCACGCCAATGGCCACCTGCAGGCCACCGGCCGCGATGCGCGTGGACGCAAGCAGTATCGCTACCATGCCGATTGGGCGAAGGAGCGCGATGCCGGCAAGTTCGACCGCATCATCGCCTTTGGCGAGGCATTGCCCACGCTGCGGCGGCGGCTGTCGCGCGATCTGAAGCAGCCCGGCTTCCCGCGCGACAAGGTGCTTGCGGTGGTGGTGGCCCTGCTGGCCGACACCCTGATGCGGGTGGGCAACAAAAGCTATGCACAGGAAAACAAATCCTACGGGCTGACAACGCTGCGCAACCGCCACCTGGACCTGCTGCGCGGTGGTCGCGTGCGCATGCGCTTCCGGGGCAAATCCGGGCAGTTGCACGAGGTGGTGGTGGGCGATCGGCGGCTGGGCACGCTGGTGCGCGGCATCCAGCAGCTGCCCGGGCAGGCGCTGTTCCAGTACCGCGACGACGAAGGCGCGCTGCAGCCGGTGGATTCCGGCGCGGTGAACGACTACCTGCGCGAGGTGATGGGCGAAGACTTCACCGCCAAGGACTTCCGCACCTGGGGCGGCACGCTGGCGGCGGTACAGGCATTGGCCGCCACCGAACTGCCGGAACCGGCCAGCCAGCGCGCGCTGGCCAAGGCGCAGCGCGAAGTGGTCTGCCAAGTGGCGGCACGGCTGGGCAACACGCCGGCCGTGTGCCGCAAGGCCTACATCGACCCGTGCGTGTTTGCCGGCTGGGAGCGCGGTGAGCTGGCCTCGCTGGCCGGCCTGCGCGGCCCGCGGCAGTGGGAGCAGGCCACCCTGAAAGTGCTGCGCCGGGCGCGGCGGCTCAGTCGCAGTCGTCAGCCGCAGTAGATCGCAACGATGTTGTTGGTCCGGCCCTTCTCGATGATCAGGCGGTCGCCGCCTTCGCTGGCCGGCGGCACCCTCGGGCCGTCGTGGCGCAGGACCCGCACGTGCAGGCTGTCGCTGTCCACGCGTGCGCGGGCCACAGTGGCGTCCGAGGCGGCCAGGCCCACCGCGCCGCGCACCCTGTCGCTATGGCACTGGCCGGAAATCACACCGTCGATCGGCTGCACCTGGGCCATCGGTGTGCTGCTGCAGGCGGCAAGGGCAAAGCAGGCGGCGGCGGTGGCGATGGCATGTTTCATGGAGGCACTCCTGGTGTGATTGCGTGCAGGGTGCGACGTCAGACGTGGTGGCGGAATGAATGCCGTGCACATCGTGGACACGGCGCGCTCACCGCCGCCAACAGCGTGGGTGGAGACACTGCAGGAGCGGCATGGGCCGCCCCCCGGTAGTGCCGGCCGCTGGCCGGCAGCCCCTTTCCCTCCCGAGGAGACCTGCATGGCCACCACCAGCAAGACCCCCGCCCGCCGTAAGGCATCGCCGAAAGTGCGCAAAGGCAGCACCCCGACCAAGACGGTCGCCGACCCTGATCGCCCGCGCGTGGTGAAGACCGCAACCCGCAAGGCAGCCGCCAGTGATCCACGGGCGGCACGCGTCGCTGCACGGCAGCGGCGCCTGCAGGACCAGGAGAAGGCCAAGGACGCCCGCGCGGCCAAGAAGGCAACGAAGAAGACCGCCACCCAGGCCGGCGCACGCCGGCAGCCGGAGGCGATGCCGGCACAGCAGCTGGCCAAGCCCGGGCACGAGCACGAACTGGAGCTGGCGCCCCGTTTCCTTGCGCCCGACTACAAGGGCAGCGGCAAGCTGCAGGGCATGCGTGCGATCGTCACCGGTGGCGACTCAGGCATTGGCCGTGCGGTGGCAGTGTTGTTCGCGCGCGAAGGTGCGGATGTGGCGGTACTGCACCTGGACGAGGCCGAAGACGCGGACATCACCCGCCAGCACGTGGAACGCGAAGGCGGCCGCTGCGTGGTGATCGCCGGCGATGTGCGCGATCCGCGTTTCTGCAACAAGGCCGTCAAGCAGGTGGCCAAGGCGTTCGGCGGCATCGACATCCTGGTCAACAACGCCGCGTTCCAACTGCACTGCGAGCGCCTGGAAGATCTGGAGGATGCGCACCTGCAGGAAACCCTGCAGACCAACATCGGCGGTTACATCCAGATGGCGCGTGCGGTACTGCCGCATCTGGGCGAAGGCGCCAGCATCATCAACACCGGCTCGGAAACGGGGATCTTCGGCAGCAAGGCGCTGATCGACTACTCGGCCACCAAGGGCGCGATCCATGCGTTCACCAAGGCGCTGGCCAGCCAGCTGCTGCCGCGCGGCATCCGCGTGAACTGCGTGGCGCCGGGGCCGGTATGGACGCCGCTGAACCCCGCCGACAAGCAGGCCGAAGACGTGGCGGAGTTTGGCAAGGACAGCGACATGGGCCGGCCTGCACAGCCTGAAGAGCTGTCACCGGCGTATGTGTTCCTGGCCTCTCCGGCCTGTGCCAGTTACATCAGTGGGGTGATCCTGCCGGTGATGGGCGGGCCACGGGGCTGAGTGATGGCGTGATCTGCCTGAATGCGGCGTGGCGGCGAAGGTGTGCGGTGCGTCAAAAAGCCCCAGCAGGTGGCTGGGGTAGGCTGACTCCGTACTGATCACGTCCAAGGAACGACCATGCCCGAGATGGATATCGATGCGGCGGCCAACGAAGTCGTCGCCCTGCTGCGACAGAACGACGCGCGCGCTGCAGCCGCCCGCCTGAACGCCCTGCACGACGGGCAGAGCGCCGTGGTGCAGGAAGCGCTGGATCGCTACGTGTCGGTGCGCGCCGCCACCGAGCTTGAGACATTGCGGCGCAGCGGAGGTGTTGCCGCAGCTGATGCGACGACGGTGAACCCGATGCTGGACCGTCTGAGCAACGCGGAGCGTCCACCACGGATGCCCGACGCGGCTGAGACCGCAGGCCTGAGCCAGGCCCAGCATTACGACGTTTATGGCAGCATCGTGGCCCAGCGCGGCAACACCGCGGCGAATGACGCGATGGCGACGCAGGACCGCGTGGTGCTGGGGCTGCGCGACGAGAACCGCACCACCGAGGCACGTGGGCGTGGCGTTTACGACGACCGCATCGTAGTGCTGTGGAAGGATGCGCAGGGCCAAGGCCATGTGCGCGAGTTCAACCAGGCCACGACCGAGCCGACCGCCCAGTACGACGGTCATGCCAAGACCACGCCGCGCAGCCCGGGGTTCGGCAATGTGGCGCCACGCACCAAGACCGAGGGTGAGGATGTCAACGGCGACCGGGTCAAGGACCTCGGACGCCTGGGCGAAGGCACTACGGAGATGCGCGCGACTACTCATCCACGCAATGGCCATCCCGATGAGTTCGCGCTGCGTCCTTCGCAGGATGCAATCACGGCGGGCACCGGACGGGTGGAGCGCGACAGCAATGGCGACGGCTGGTTCGATGCGCGCGATACCCAGGGCGTGCAGGACCTCAACGACACCTTCAAGATCCATCGCGGCAGCCGGTCCAACACCGATTCGGCCGGCTGCCAGACCATCGGCGGCGGCGAGTACGACGACTTCGTGTCGACGGTGCGCGGCACGCCTGGGCAGAACCGCTGGCAGTACGTGCTGACCTCGGTTGCACCCGGCCAGGCGCGCGAGCTGGGGCAGGATGTGCCGCTCGCGGCCAACGACGATCCCCGTCAGCCGCAGCATCGCGACCATGCCCTGCAGCAGCAGATCAGCACCCGCCTGCACGCCCTGGGTGGACGCTACGCCGAGCATGCCGACGACTACAGTCTGGTGATGCTGCGCGAAGCGAAGGCCGCGGGCATCACCCGGGTCGACCAGATCGTGGCCAGCAATCCCAGTGCTGGACGTGCGGCGGGCGAAACACTGTTCCTGGTGCAGGGCAGTCCGGGCTATCCTGCGGCGCTGCGCGCAGGGGTCAATGCGGCCGAGGTGCGCGAGACCGCAGTGGAATCCAGCCTGCGCCAGCTGCAGCAGCAATCGCGCGAACAGGCTGCACCTGTGCCCGCGCCGGCACAGCAGCAGGAAGCGCCGGCGATGGGAGGGCGTTGAGTGATGATCCGATCACACCTGAGTCTGACCGTTTCATTGATGCTGCTGCTGGCCTGCAGCGCCTGCGCGCCCGCTGGAGAGCGCGTCGCACCGGTAGCGCCTGCCGCCAGCTCACCGGCGAAACCGGAGGCCTTGCCTTTGCAGACCCTGCCCGCTGATCGCGGATTGCCCGCACTGCCGGAAGCCTCTGGCAGCGCCCACCCCGGCGGCCGCTGCGAAGCACTGCCGGAACCGGCCAGGCAGGTGCTGGCGCAGTTGAAGTGCAAGGTGGAGGGCGCCAGCAAGGTGCAGGTGCTTTCCATTCCAGCGCAGGGTGGCCAGCAGGACTTCATGGTTACCGACAGCAGCGGGCCGCGTTTCCGCTACTGGATGCGGTCGTTCTCCGGCAGTGGCGGTACCACCGGGTATCTGGTGCAGCTGCAGGACTGCCCGGCAACCACCACGGGCATGCGCGCCTACATCGCAGAGGGAGCCGCACCGCTGCAGGATGTCACCGCATCCATCCTGGCGCAGGCCGGGTTGCCCGATGCGGCGACCATGACGGCCTACGAGGACAAGGGCGCGGGCGATCTGTTCGCCTTCATCGGCGTGCTGGACAAAGTGCCCGTGCTGCGTTGGGTGGCCGAAGCCGACCCCGAACAGCCACTGACCGCCGATGCACGCAGCTTCGACCATGGCAATGCCATGCACGGCGGTTTCCTGCGCTGGAACCAGGATCACTTTGAAGTGTCCAGGACCGTGCCGGCCGGGTTATGGCCCTGCGATGACAGCCCGCTATTGCCGTGCCAGGGCGACCCGTTCGTGACCGGGCGTTGAGGCATCGCGCGCATAGAAATCGGCAATGCGTGGAATGAACTGCTGTGGATTGGCACCGACAAGATTGGTCAGTACCACCACCGCCACGCCGCGCTCGGGATAGACCACGAAGGCCGAGCGCGCACCGCCGATACCGGCCACCTGAAGGTCGGGCGATGCGTGCAACACCGGCCAGCCACCCGCCCACGGGCCGGCACGGCCATCCGCCAGGCGCTCTACGCTCCACATCCGCCGCAGGGCCGTCTCCGGCAGCAGGCGGCCTTCGGTCAGCGCGACCAGCCAGCGCGCGGTGTCGTCGGCGGTGGTGAGGATGCCGCCACCCGCCCACAGCGAAGGCGGTATGTCGTAGAACCAATGCGACAGGCGGGACGGCGCATCTACATCGTCGGTGGCACGCGGGGCCAGGCTGTACATCGTCGCAGCATCCGGAATCAGGTCGTAGCTGTCGCCGAAGGTGGTGCGGGCCATCCGCGCGCTGCTGAACTGGCCGGTGGCGAGGAAACGTTCGTAGGGCATGCCGGATTGCTGCGCGATGATCCGTGCCAGCAATACGTAGTTGGTCTGGTTGTAGGCGAAGCGCTGCCCAGGCGCCGCTTCCAGCGGTCGAGCTGTCACCGCCGCCCATGCCTGTGCTTCGGAACCTCCGCCCAGCAGCCCGTTCGCATCAAGGATGTCCGGAAGGCCGGAGGTATGCGCCAGCAGCTGGTGTACGCGTACGTCTCTCCACGCTGGCGGAAGATCACCCAGATATCGCGAGGCCGGCGCGTCCAGATCCAGCTGCCCTTGCTGAGCCAGCTGCGCGGCAGCCACGCCGGTAAACGCCTTGGTGGCCGAATTGAGCGGGAAGCGGGTGTCCCGCGAGGCAAGCACGCCGTTCTCGACGTTGGCCAGGCCGTAGGCTTCGGAGAGCACGATCTGCCCGTCCTTGACCACCGCGACCTGCAGCCCGGGGATGCGCTGCTCCAGCATGATCTGGCGGATCAGGCGGCGGGTCTGGTCGTTGGCCTGGTCCTGGCTGGCAGAGACGGCGGCGAAGGGCAGGGCACTGATGAGCATGAGCACGACTCGGAGCGTTGGGCGGAACATGCGGAATTCCAGCGGGCGTTGCGAATCGGATGCAGACAGCGCGTCGAAGGTTTAAGCGCTCGGTGCCCTACCGTTCGTCGGCCCGTGACTTCCGGGGGGTTGACTACAGCTGTCGTCAAGCTGACAGTGGCGACACGTGTAGTCAAGGGAGTGGTGTCATGCGCGGCAAGACCATCGGGGACCAGGAACTGGCCCTGCTGCAGTACATCGATGAACATGCGCCGGCCAGTGTCGGCGAGGTCGCCAGTGGCTACGGCGAGGCCCGCGGGCTGGCCCGCTCCACTGTGCTGACGATGATGGAGCGCCTGCGGGCGAAGGGGTATCTTCAGCGCCGGCAACAGGACGGTATCTACCGCTACCAGGCCACCCGCGGCCCGCAGAGCGTGCTGCAGGGCGCGGTGGCGCAGTTTGTCGACAACACCCTGCAGGGCTCGGTGTCGCCGTTCGTGGCCTATCTGTCGCAGCGGCAGAAGGTCAGCGACAACGAACTGGCCGAACTGGAAGCGCTGGTCGCCCAACTCCAATCGCGTCGCCACGAGGGCTGAGCCATGGACACCACGATGCTGATCCCGATGCTGGAACGCCTGGGCTGGACCAGCCTGCAGACCGTGCTGCTGGTAGCCCTGGTATATGGCGTGTGCCGCGCGCTGCCGTCACTGTCGGCGGCGACCCGCTGCCGCCTGTGGTGGCTGGTATCGCTGCAGGCCGTGCTTGGCCTGTTCTGGAGCCAGCCGCTGCAGCTGGCCTGGCTGCCCGCACCGCAGGCGGTGGCGATGACCGCAACCGATGCGGCTGCCGACGTGGTCTATCCGCTGGCCCCGGAAGCCTCGGCGCAGCTGCTGGCGACGATGCCGATGCCTGCAGCAGACACGCCAGCAGTGGCGTGGTGGGCCATCGCACTGGCCGGCCTGTGGATGTCCGGCGTGCTGTTGACGGCCCTGCGCACCCTCGGTGAGTGGCGTCGCTGTCGCGCGCTGCTGGCAGCGGCCTATCCCTGCGAGGACCAGGCGTTGGTGCAGGCCCTGCAGTTGGCTTCCGATGCACATGGTGTGCGGCCTGCGCCGCGGTTGTGGATGAGCACGCAGGTGGACGCACCGCAGCTGGTCGGTCCGTTCCGCCCGGTGCTGCTGTTGCCGGCTGGCGAGAACGCCCTGCAGGGCGACGCGCTCGACCTGGCCCTGACCCACGAACTGCAGCACCTGCAGCGGCGGGACCTGCAGTGGGGCCTGCTGCCTGCGCTGGCCCAGCACCTGTTCTTCTTCCATCCGCTGCTGCGCCTGTCGGTGCGTGAATATGCACAAGCGCGCGAAGAAGCGGTGGACGCAGCGGTGGTGGGCCAGCACGCTGCCAGCCGCCAGGCCTATGGCCGTCTGTTGCTGCAGCTGGGGGTGGCACCGCAGCCGCACCTGGGCGTGGCCAGTGCCGCACCGGATGCCACCAGCCTCAAGCGTCGCCTGCTCTCGCTGCAGCCGCGCCGGGCCTGCCCCCGCATCCTGGCGATGGCGCTGACTGCTGTGGTGGTGGTGGTGGGCGTGGCGCCGATGCGACTGGTCGCAGCGCCGGTGCCGCCGGCACCGCCCGCGCCACCGGCGGCACCCAAGGTCGTGGCGCCAGCACCGCCGAAGGCTCCCAAGGCTCCGGCCGCACCGCCATCCGCCGCGGGCGTGCCGGCGGCCCCGGCCGCGTCTGCAGCACCGGCCACGCCGGCCGAACCCGCTGACGCGACCGGGCCCGACGATGCCGATGTGGCCGATGTCGACGATGCCACGGGCATGGCCGAAGACGATGAAGGCACGACGTCGGCCGCCACCTCCATCACCACCTACGGTCGCCTCGACCTGGGCAGGTCGCCCCGGGAGGCCTTCGTTCTGGTTGATGGTGATTCGACCTTCGCCAACGGCGGCATGGACGACGTGACGGTGGCCCGCAGGCAGCTCGGCAAGGGCCCGGCGTTGTGGTTCCGCCAGGGTGACAAGCGCTACGTGGTGCGTGACCCGATGCTGATCCAGACCTTGCAGCGTGCCTACAGCGGTGCCGTAGAGCTGGGCCGCCAGCAGAGCGAACTGGGCCGGCAGCAAAGCGTGCTGGGTCGCCAGCAGGGTGAACTCGGCAGGCAGATGGGTGAAATGGGCCGCCTGCAGGGCGAGGAATCGCGCCGCATCGCACTGATCGCCGCCGAGGCCGCGCGCACTGCGATGGCCGCGCATGACATCAACCGCGAGGCGGCGGCGGAAGCGGCAAAGGCGGCGCGGGGCGCGACCTACGATGTGGCCGTTGCCCGCGAGGCGGCACGTGAGGCCGCCGCACAGGCACGTCGTGCGATGCAGGACGTGGACAACGAAACCGCGCGCGCCAGCGACACCCGCGAGATGCAGCGCCTGGCCAGCCAGCAGTCTGAACTGGCCAGCCGCCAGGCTGCGCTGGGCAGCCAGCAGGCCGCGTTGGGCGAGCGCCAGGCACGCGTGCATGCCCAGGCGTCGCAGCAGGCGCAGCAGGTGATCGCGCGCGCCCTGGCCAGTGGCAAGGCCGAGCGACTCTGATCGGTAGTACCGGCCGCTGGCCGGCAATGTGGGGTGCCGGCCAGCGGCCGGCACTACCCTGGGGCGATCAACCGCAGCTGGCGCGCTCAATCCGGTTCTGCGCATCCACCTGCACCGTCACGCGGTCCTGGCGGAAGTCCATGGTCACCGCCATGCCCGGCTTGACCACCCGTGCACCGCGCGCGCCGCTGGCGGCCACCAGCTTCTTGATGGTGGCTTCGTCAGCCGTCTTGCCGGTGAAGGCCTCGAGCGCCTCCGGCTTGCATTCCTGCGCGGCGTCGGCCACGGGCGCCGGCGTGGGATCGGGGGCGGTGCTGCCGCCGGCGTGACTGCAGGCGGCCAGTGGCAGAATGGCAAGCAGGGCAAGCGGATTGAGGCGCATCGTCGGGCTCCAGGCGTGGATGGTGGTGGCAGTGTCACCGCTGCCACCGTCAGGGCATGTCAACGCGGCCCGGTGTCATTACTGCCCGACCAGCGCCAGTGTCTCGCGCTCGCGCTGTTCCTCGCGCACCAGCCGCTGCAGCAGCATGGCCAGGGTCACCACGTCCTGGTGATTGTGGTCGGCCACCCGGCGCAGGTTCACCGCATCGCCGCCGCGCAGGAAGCGCAGCCATGCACCGGGTGCTTCCGAGCCGGGCAGGTCGTCCTCGCGCACCACGCGCAGCAGCTGGCGTTCGATGGTGGACAGCTTGCAGTTCTCCCAGCTGCCGCGATAGCGACGGCGCGTGGGGTAGAGCAGGTCGACATGGTCCAGTGCGGTGATCGGGTCCGGCTGCCGGGCCAGCCGGTAGCGCGCCTTCAGCAGCGGCGCATCGTAGCTGCGGCCGTTGTAGCTGCAGAACACGGTGGACGGTTGCAGCCAGCGGGCAAAGGTGGCCAGCATCGCGTCCTCGGCGGCCATGGTGGCCATCAGCAACTGGCGGATGCGCAGGCCCTCGCCACGCTGCGGGCACACATGCCAATCGGCCGCGCCGATCATGAAGGCACGGGTGCCGGTGCCGCCGGCCAGGCCGGTGGTCTCGGTGTCGAAGAACAGCAGATCGCGTGCAGCCACGTGCTGGTCTTCGCGCTTGGCGAAGGCCAGCGACAGCGGGGCAGTTGGGATCGGCTGAGGTTGCAGCGATTCGATCAGGAACAGACCCGGCGCGATTTCCTCGCCCGGCAGCTGGCGATCCTGTGCGCTGGCACGTGCCGGCATGGCGCCGCTCCGCGAGCGCATGCCGAGCAGGCGATGCAGGCTGCCCACTTCCGGCCGCCGCAGTTGGGCCGGTGTGTGTGCCGATGTGGCCGCCGCAGCACCTGTGGGCTTGTGGCGGATCTCCTGCTCGACCCAGGCGAACACCGAACGCTCGGCCGGTGGTTGCTGCGCATCGTTGGCGGCCGGTGGTGCCGGTGGCGCAGGGGCAACGTCCGACGCCGCCGGCGTGGCCGCTTTAGGGTCGCCGGCCTGCTTCCGCAGCAGGCGCAGCTTGTCCAGGCTCAGGCTCACGGTGCCAGCAGCTCCATCGGGTCGCGCGCGGACGCCACCACGTCGGGCACGTGCCGGCAGGCCTCGGCGTCGAACAGGTCGAGCACGCGCAATGCCAGCGCACGTGGCGAGGTTTCATCCTCTTCCTGTGCAGCCAGCACCGGGCCGACGCAGGCCGGGCAGCCGGCCTTGCAGTCGCAGCGTTGCACCAGTTCACGCGCGCGCTGCACCAGCTCCGCCTGACGCTGCCACAACGGCTCGCTGAGGCCAACGCCACCGGGGAAGTTGTCATACAGATACACAGTGGGCACGAATTCCTGCAGCAGTTCGACCACGCCAGGATCACCCTCGCTGCCGCGCAACTGGCCACGGCCGCTCTGGTCGGCGATCGCAAACCAGGAACCATCGCCGTTGCCGACCGACTTCTGCAGGTCGCGCGCATCGGCCATCACCGCCACGGTGGCGACGATGTGCAGCGCATACGCCGCACCGAGGAAGCCATCGAGCGCATCCTGCCTGCTGGCGAAGGCGCGCAGCAGCAGTGCCTGCGGCAGCTGCCACCACACTGCGGTGGTGTGCAGTTCCTGGTCGGGCAGGTTCACCGGACCGTAGCCGATGTTTTCGTGGGTGTAGTAGCGGATCTTCTTGTAGCCGGCCACGCGCCGCACCACGTGCACTTCGCCATGGTGCGAATCACCGCGCCCGGCCACGCCACCATCGAAGCGGTCCAGCACCTTGAGCTTGGTGAAGTCGATGCTGTCGGTGTAGTAATCCACATGCGTACGGGTGACGTAGGCCTTGCGGCCCTCCCAGTCGAGCGTCTCCACCTGGTAGGGCGTGGACTGCACCATGTGGATGGCGCCTTCATACAGCGTGAGCGCAGCGGCGGAGTAATCGACCTCGGCGATGATCTGCTGGCGGCCGTCGCTGCGGTCGACCACCACGAAGTTGCCATCGGCCACCGCGCGCAGGCTGACCGCGTTGGCCGGATAACTGTCGGCGATCCATTCCCAGCGCTCGCCTTCGCGGTGGATGACTTCGGTTTCGGCCAGCGCTTCCAGGAACACTTCCGGGTCGATCGGGCCGAAGCCATCGCCGACCCGGAACGGCAGTTCAAAGGCCGCGCAGCGAATGTGGTCGAACAGGATCAGCGGCTGGTCCGGCGCAATGCGCGCATGTTCGGGCGAGGCTTCGGCGAAGAAGTCCGGGTGCCGCACCACGTACTGGTCCAGCGGCTGCGAACTGGCCACCATCACACCGAGTGCGGGTTGCTGGCGGCGACCGGCACGGCCGAAACGCTGCCAGGTGGCGGCCACGCTGCCGGGGTAGCCATTGAGGATGACCACGTCCAGGCTGCCGATGTCCACGCCCAGTTCCAGCGCCGAGGTGCTGACGATGCCGTCGATGTTGCCGGCTCGCATCGCACGCTCGGTCTCGCGGCGTTCGGTCGGCAGATAACCGCCGCGGTAGGCGCGGATGCGGGGCGGCTTGCGCGGGTCGTGGTCAAAGATGTCCTTCAGGTACTTGGTCAGCACCTCGACCATCAAGCGGGTCTGCGCGAACACCAGGGTCTTCAGCCCGGACTTGATCGCGATGCGCGCGATGCGGTTGCTCTGCGAGCGCGCCGAGGCACGCAGGCCCAGGTCGGGGTTGATCACCGGCGGGTTCCACAGCAGCACCTGCTTCGGCCCGGTGGGCGCGCCGGATTCGGTGACGGCGGTGACCGGTGCCTCGATCAACGCCTCGGCATGCGCCTGCGGGTTGCCGATGGTGGCCGAGCACAGGATGAACTGCGGTTGCACGCCATAGAACGCGCAGATGCGCTTGAGCCGGCGCAGCACGTTGGTGACGTGGCTGCCGAACACGCCGCGATAGGTGTGCACCTCGTCGATGACGATGTAGCGCAGGTTCTCGAAGAACTGTGCCCACTTGGTGTGATGCGGCAGGATGGCCTGGTGCAGCATGTCCGGGTTGGACACCACGATGTCGCCATGCAGGCGGATCGCCTGGCGCGCATCGCCGGGGGTGTCGCCGTCGAAGGTGAAGGCCTTGACGCCGAGATCGCCGGCACGATTGAGTTCCAGCAGCTCGGCCACCTGGTCCTGGGCCAGTGCCTTGGTCGGGAACAGGTACAGCGCCTTGGCCTTGTCCTGCATGGCCGCGCTGACCACCGGCAGGGTGTAGCACAGCGACTTGCCGCTGGCGGTGGGGGTGACGATGGCCACGTGCTCGCCGCGCTGGCTGGCCTCCCAGGCTTCGGCCTGGTGGCTGTAGAGCTGCTCGATGCCGCGTGCCTTCAGTGCAGCGGCCAGCGCCGGGGGTACCGAGTCGGGAACGGGCGCGTAGCGGCCTTCACGGCCGGGAATGGCGAAGCTGCCGGTGATGCGGTCCTGGTAGCGGCGCTGCAGGCGCGCGCTGAGCAGCGCGCCATCGCGGGCGGGCAGGCCATCGCGGGTGGCGAGCTTCTGCTCGGCATCGGCGGTGCGCTTGGCGAGTTCGTAGGCCATGGAAGAGGGAGGGAGCCGGGACGGATTGCGAGGGGTCACATGGCACCACATCCGTGTCTCAGGATGTGAGACACCACACACGGAGACGTGAACCGTTCAGTGCTCGCGTCCCGTGGTGTGGCCGCATCTCCCTTGGCTGAACAGCGGCCAGTGCAGCAACGAAATCTGAAGCCGGCATCCGTATGCTTGGGCGCTGGACACAACCAACAGGGTGGATGGCTGTGGCACGACGTGGAACGCAGGGAGCACTCCTGGCCGGCATGCTGCTGGCCGGCATCGCACAGGCGCAGCAGGCCGCGCCGGTGGCGGTGCCCGATCCTGCACCCGTTCCCCCCGCAGATGCGCCGTCTGCCCCCACCGCACCGATCTCCACCACCTTGCCGCAGGACAACGTCACCACCCTCGGCGAAGTGCGTGCGCTCAAGCCCGATGACGAGCCGCTGGACCTGTACCGCTTCAAGAACCCGGTGAAGTTCGGCGATAACCGTTTCAGCCGCGACTGGAGCGAACCGCCATCGCCGGAGCAGGTCAGCATGGGCGGTGGCTACATCATGATGGGCGTGGTCAAGGGTGTGCTGGCGGCAGCCAAAGGCATCAACAAACTCACCGGGGGTCCCGACCAGATCCAGGCGGCCGTGGCGCGGCCACCGCCAGAGCTCAGTGCCGAACAGCAGCAGCGTGCGCTGCGGTTCTCACAGGAGCAGGATGCCGGCGACACAGCGCCAGTGAAGTAGGCCGGTATATCCTGCGGGCTCCCCCACCGGTAATGCTGTCATGTCCCTGCGTTCATTCTGCCTGCTGGCCGCGTTGCTGCCGGCCTCCGCGTTCGCGTCCGATATCGCCGATGGCGGCGCCTGCCGCAATGGCGCGTTCCCCTCCCAACAGAGCCGGTTCGCGCTGGCGCGGGTGGTCGATGCACCGCGCCTGTACCTGCTCGGCGACATGGAGGGCTGCCCCGCCAAGGGCGAACCGGCCTGCCGCCAGCGCAGCTATGTGGTCAGCGGCGATACGGTGGTGACCGGTCGCGACCTGGGCCGCTACCGCTGCGCGTTCTTCCCCAACAAGGTGGGCGGCAGCGCCGGCTGGGTCGACCGCAGCAAGCTGCAGCCGTTGCCGGTGGCCGTGCCCACGCTGCAGGACTGGACGGGCCACTGGAAAGATGGCGACAACGGCCTGCGCATCACCGTGCAGGGGGGGCAACTGCACGTGGATGGCGACGCCTACTGGCCCTCCGCCAACCCCACGCCGGAACAGCGCCCGTATGGGCCGAACCTGGGCCAGGTGGAAGCGCGTGCCACACCGCAGGGTGCCGATGTCGAGTTCGCCGAGGATACGTGCCGGGTGCGTGTGCACTCGCTGGGTGAGGTGCTGATCGTGGCCGACAACAGCGAATGCGGTGGCATGAACGTGCGCTTCAATGGCGTGTATCGGCGCGCGGGAACGCGTTGAAGGACGCATGAGGGTGGGGCTGGTAGATCCACGCCATGCGTGGATGCCGTTCGCGATCCGATCGGTGGGGTCAGAACCCTTTCGCTGGCGAAAGGGTTCTGACCCCAGGATCAGCGCCGTCGCTCCAGCCACCACAGCAGCGATGCGCACAGCACGAACGCCAGCCACCACGGCCAGCGCGATCCCGGCACGGGTTGCATCAGCGACGCGGTTGCCGGGGAGCTGCCCGCCAGCGCCTGCGTGGTTGCATCGATCATTGCCTGCTGATGCAGCGCGGGCGCGTCCTTCGGGTCGAATGCATAGCGCCAGAGGGTAGCGTCGCCGTGCTGCAGGCGCTGCCAGCCCGCCTCGCGCGGCCACCAGCCCGCGCAGCGCAGGTCTGACGTCGCGCCATCGACGATCAGCGGCGTGCCTTCGCCGCGTGCGTTGAAGGCCAGCAGCGGCGCCTGCACGCCGCATAGCGCCTGCCGTTCGCCCGCCCAGCTGATCGGCTGTGGCGACCACAACGCCTCAGCGCTGCCCTGCGCCCGCGCCAGCGTGGCAACCACGCCGCTCCACAGTTCGCCGTGGCGGTCATCGCGGCCGGCAAGTACCCAGCGCCAGCTGTCGGTGATGGGCAGCAGGCCGATGCGGCCTTTGCCGGTAGCGCGCCAGCCACCGACAGCCTTGCCAATGCGATCGTGCAGCAGCGCGTTGCTGCCAGGTACCTGCAGCGCCAGTGCTTCCAGTGTGGGCAGCGCGGCGTCGTGCGAACTGCGGTCTGCCTCTTCGCCGTAGCCGGTCGGCAGCGTACCCGCGGCGAGCGGGCCACGTCGTGCGGCGAGGACCGCGCTCTCGCCGTCGCCGGGAAGTTCGAGGACCTGGCTGCTGCCATCACCCCGCAGCGGCAGGCCCAGATCGTGCAGGCGTTGGCGCGCGCTGGCCGAAGGGGCGCCCGCACTGCGTACCAGCACCCCCAGTCCTTCGCGCAGCGCCTGCCGCACAGCGGCCAGCTGGGCGGCATTCAATGCCGCCAGGCTGCGCTCGTCCAGCAGCAGCAGATCGCTGCGCGCCAGCGACGCCGCGTCCAGCGGCAAGGCCCCGTCGCCAACGCTCAGGCCGGCCCCGGTATCGGCCTGCACCTGCACGCGGATGCCGGCATCGGCTGCCCAGCGGCGCAGGTACTTCAGTTCGGGGCCCGGCGCGCTGGCACGCACCTGCAGGCGCAACGGCGCCGCCGGCAGGGTCTGCTGCGGCACCGGTGCGCTGTCCACCACATGGCCGTCGGCATCGAGCAGGCGCAGCTGGAATACGCTGCGGCCTTCGGCGCGGGTGATGCCACTCAACTGAACGTGGCCGTCTTCGGCAACATCCGCGCGATCGACCACGCTGCCGGCCGGGTCGAGCAGTTCCGCCTTTGCCCTGGCAACGCCACGCGCCTGTGCCTGTACCTCGAAGCGTGCGCCGGGCGCGGCGTCGGCCGGTGGCTGCAAGGCGACCCAGCCGCGCGGCGGTGCTGTCGGCTGCCAACGTACGTCGCGTGGCAGTACTGCGTCGCGGTCACGCGCGGCCAGGCCCGCACCGACCAGCGTCAGCGTGGAGGCTGGATGCTGGCGCAGCGCGGTGGCCAGGTCGGGTACGCGCTGTGCGCCGGGCACATCGGCAGCTTCGGGCAACAGCAACAGTGGGCCTTCGCTGGCCGGGAGTGCGCCAGCCCGGTCGGCATCGATTCCCAGCACGACCAACTCGCCTGCGGGCTGCTGGCGATTGAGGGGTACGAGGCAGACATACAGCAGCATGGCAGCGGCGATCTGCAGCGCAATGCCGATCCAGCGGCGACCTCGGTGCGCTGTGCTTCCACGCAACTGGCGCACGCTGGCGATGACCACGACCACAGCAAGTGCCAGCGCAATCCACAGGTTCGGGCTGGAGGGGGTCATGGCTGCGCCTCCAGCGCATCGAGGTAGCGCTGGCCCATCGCATCGGCCGCACTGCGCCGCATCGCCTGTGGCAGTGGACGTTGCAGTGCCCGCCACAGCTGTGCGCGCAGGCGCAGGCGGCAGTCGTGGCAACCGGGCTCGATGCGCAGCTGCTCGATGGCGGCGGCCAGATCCAGTGCATCGGGCAGGTAGGCGGCATTGTGCTGCTGCCAGGCAGCGAGTGCATTGAGGTCGGGCACGCTGGTGTCATCACCGAGGCGCTGCCAGGCTTCAACGATGGCCCGGTCGGGCGGGGTTCGGGCGGCCAACGGCAGTTCACGACTGGCCAGTCCGGCGCGATCACCGCCGAGGCGACGGCCTTCATCGATCGGTGGTAGCTCTGGCCCGACCCGCGCCAGATAGATGCGTTCGGCCTGCTGCACCTGCTTGATGAAACCCAGCGCCTTGTAGGCAAACGGCAACGCCTGCTCTGGCCGGCCCTGGCGCAGCTCGCCTTCGGCCGACCACATCTGGTCCAGCGCGGCCTTCAGCGTGGCCCGGGTCTGCGGGTCGAGCAGGGTCGCGGCCTCGGCATGGTCATGGGTGTGGCCGTATTCGGAGAGCACATCGGTGGCGCTGCCGAACACCGGTGGCGAATCGGCATTGGACGCCTTGCCGCCGTGATCGTGGCCATGCTCATCGTGTGCCCCGGCCTCGGTGCCATGGTTGTGCTCGTGCTCGGTGTCGTGGCTGCCTGCAGCTGGCGCATCGCTGGTGGGCAGGTCGCTGGTCGGCGGCGGCTTCGGTGCGCCTTCGCTTTCCTCACCCAGGAACTGGCCGTAGCGCAGGCGCAGGATGCGCTGGTCGACACCGATCGCATCGCTGCGCTTCACGAAGTCCTCGGCAGTGAGGCTGCGTCGCTGCCGGATCAGCGCTTCGGCATCGATGATGATCTGCCGCTGGCTGCGGAAGTAGGCCGGCAGCGTCTTCTTGATGCGGCCTTCCAGTTCGGCACCGAGTGCAACCTCGGCGCTGGGCAGGCGCAGGATCACGCTGCTGCTGCGCCCAGCCTGCGGTGTTGGCGCGTGGTTGTCGCGTACTTCCAGCTGGGCGATGACATCGCTGCCGGGCTGCGCGCCCAGCGCAGCCAGGTCGAGGGTGTACGCGAAACGCCGTGCAGTCGCTTCGCCGCTGCCGGTGAGGCCGACACTGCGGCGAACGAAGGTGATGTTCTCGCCGCTGCCCTGGGTAATGGTGATCGACAGCGTTGCCTGCGTGGCCACGGCGTAGTCATCGCTGGCTTCGAAGCGCAACGACCACTGGCGTTGCCCGGGCGTGCCCAGCACCAGGGTCGCGGCGGGCTCCAGCACGCGCACGCTGGGCGCACGATCAGCGACCACATCCAGGCGATGCAGGTGGGTTTGGGCCAGTGCAGGTTCGCTCACCACGCGGTACAGCACAGGCACGCGCGCCACATCCTGCGCCAGCCACTGCCCATCCTGCTCGCTCAGCGGCAGCCGGCGGCCGTCGTGGAACTGAAGCCATGCCTTGTCCGGCGCGCGATCGAAGCGCAACGACCACGACAGCCGGCTGTCCGCGGCGACCTTGGCATCCAACGCGTTCTGGGTGCGCGTGGCTTGGCCGGTATAGGCCGGCGCGTCGATCCGCAGGCGGGTGGACTGAAGGTGCAGCGGGCCGGCGGCAGCCATGCTGACAGGCGCCGATGTGCGCGCCGGTGCGGAGCCGGGGCCGGAACGTGGCCAGCCGAATGCCAGCGCAGTGATCGCCAGGCCTGCGACCCAGCTCAGGGCCAACGCCCTGCGCGGCCAGCGCGGACGCAGGTCCGGTGTCGCGCGCTCCAGCGTGGCCAGCACATGCGCGCGCTGGCGCTGCTGCAGCGGATTGAGCGTTGCCATATCGGCGAACAGCAGGTCGGCACTGTCCTCGCTGGCACCGCCGGCATCGAGCTGACGCTGCACCCACTGTGGGTCCAGCTGGCGGGCACGTGCCGTGGCGAGCGCTGCGCAGGCGAGCACGCTGACCGTGCCGACCACGCAGGCGATATCGAAGCCCGCCAGGCGCAGCGCCAGCGTCGTCGCGGCCAGCGCCCACGGCAGGCCCAGCAGCAGGGTAACGAGTGCACGGCGACGGCGTGCGCGTTGCCAGGCGTACTGCAGGGTGTTCATGCGGCCCCCCTGCGCCGGCGACTGCTGGCCATCCAGCGCTCCAGCGCGAACAGCAGCACGATGGCCAGCAGCAACCACGTGGTTGGCTCACGCGCTGGGGGCGCTATGGCGGGCAGTGCGGCCCGGCGTGGTGCCTGGTCCTGTGCATCGCCGAGGCGCGGTGACGCTGGCGGTTGCAGCGCCAGCAGCAGGGCACGCGGCAACCGCGGGTCGCGCAGCGCAGCGTTGCCTGAGGCATCCCAGTCGCCCGGCAGTGACAACAGGACGCCGTGGCCGATGCGCTGTTGCCACAGCACTGGTGAGCCGTCGGCGTTGCGCAGCAGGATGCCGGCGTCGCCAGCAGGCTTGCCGGCGCTCACTGCACGACCGCCGTGGCGCAGCCATGCCTGCCAGCTCGCCGGCAGTGCATCGCTGCGGCTCCATACGCCGATCTCGCCGCGTTCGGGCAGGGCATCGGCCGACAGAGGAGCGAGCGGCGCCTGCATGCCCCACGCGCGCTGCAGTGCGTTCACCCAGTGCTGGGCGGCGGCCGGCGCATCGCTGTGCACGCGCAGACGCGGCATCGTCGCGGCACTCGGTTGCGGAGTGGCCGGTATCGGTTGCGGCCGCCACTGCACTTCGCGCGACAGCTGCACGCGGGCGCCATCCAGACCGGGCAGGGGATCGGGAACGTGCACGGTCAACGCGGTGCCGGCGGGCAGCTGTGCATCCAGCTCACGCAACAGGCTGGGCAGCGATGTGCTGGATGCCGGCGGTGCCTGATCGATGCTGGGGAAGCCGGGTGCCAGCCAGTGCCAGTTGCCCTCTTCGGCGGTGCCGCGCAGTGCGGTCGCGTCCAGTCCGGGAGCCACTACCGTCCAGGCAGTGGGGACCGGGGCAGGGCCGACCAACGCAGGGCGCGCCAGCAGCATGGCCAATGCAGCCAGCAGCAACAGGCGCACCAGCAGCAACGGCCAGTCATCGAAACGGATGCGCTGGCGCGGGCGGATCTGTGCACGCAGCCAGCGCAGCGCGGCGAAATCCAGCGGCGTGTACGGATGGCGCCGGGCCAGATGGATCAGCAGCGGCAGCAACCACGCAGCGAGCGCGGCCAGGCCCAACGGGAACAGCAGGGTCATGCACCGCCCCCACGACCGAACAGCACCTGCAGTGGATGATCCAGCGGCTGGTCGAGCCAGCCGGTGGCACTGGCGATGCCGCTGGCCTGCAGGCGCGACTGCAATGCGTTGCGTGCGTCGGCGAAGCGCTGCAGGTAATCGGCGCGGATCGCCGCGCCATCGCCCAGCAGTTCCTCGCCCGTTTCCGGATCGCGGAAGCGATGGCCGGCGTCGAACGGGAAATCGCGCTCGTCGGCGGTGAGGATCTGCAGCAGTGCCACTTCACGGCGTGCGCTGGCCAGTTGCTCCAGCAGCACGATGCAGGCCGCGTCGAAGCCATCACCCATCGCCAGCAGCAGGTCGCCCGGACGCACACGCTCCCACAGCGGGCGCAGGCGATCGGCCACGGGCCAGCCGCCGCGTGCCTGAAGGGCATGCAGTTGCAGATGCACGCGGTCACGCTGGCGTGCGCCGTTCGCTGCGGGCACCAACTGCAGTCCATCGCCATTGATCGCCAGCAGGCCGAAACGGTCGCCCTGCTGCAGCGCCAGTTCCACCACGCAGGCGGCCACGCCGCGCATGTGATCCAGGCGCGTGCGCTGCGGTGCCGCGCGATCGGCCTGGCCGGCCGAGGCGGTGGCATCGAGCAGCAGCCAGACCGTGATCGGGCTTTCGCGTTCGGATTCGCGCACGAAGAAGCGGTCCGAACGCGCGTACAGCTTCCAGTCGATCTGGCGCAGCTCGTCGCCCGGTTCGTAGGCCCGGTACTGGGCGAATTCGAGGCCGGCACCGCGGCTGCGGCTGGCGTGCTGGCCGATGCCACTGGCGCCGCTGGCCAGGCGCGGCCGCAGCCGCAGCAGGCGCAGGCGCGCACGCAGTTCCGGAGGCAAGGTCAGCGGGGTACCGGCGTTCACGCGTGGCTCAACCCGGGAACGGCACGGCCTGCAGCAGGGCGGCGACCACGTCGTCGGCACGCTTCTGCTCGGCCTCGGCGGCGAACGACAGAAGCAGGCGATGGCGCATCACCGGTGCGGCCAGCGCCTGCACGTCCTCGCGGGTGGCGGCGAAGCGGCCCTGCAGCAGTGCGCGCGCTTTTGCCGCGAGCACCAGCGACTGGCCGGCGCGCGGACCGGCGCCCCACTTCACCCATTGGTTGATCGCCGCCGGGGCGCCTTCGCCTGGGCGGCTGGCGCGCACCAGGCGGGTGATCCAGGCCAGCACGTCGGGGCTGACATGCACCTGCCGCACAGCCCCCTGCAGGGCGATCACCGCCTCGGCATCCATCACTTTCGGCACCGCGTCGGTGGCACCGCCGGTGGTCTGTTCCAGGATCCGCCGCTCCTCGTCTTCGCTGGGGTAATCCACCAGCACGTGCAGCAGGAAGCGGTCCAGCTGTGCCTCTGGCAGCGGGTACGTGCCGGCCTGCTCGATCGGGTTCTGCGTGGCCAGCACGAAGAACGGAGCGGGAAGCGCGTAGGTGGTTCCGGCGTAGCTGACGGTGCGTTCCTGCATTGCCTCCAGCAGTGCGGCCTGGGTCTTGGGCGGGGTGCGGTTGAGTTCGTCGGCCAGCAGCAGGTGGGTGAAGATCGGGCCCTGCTGGAAGCGGAAATGGCGATGGCCGGTGCCATGGTCTTCCTCCAGCAGCTCGGTGCCGAGGATGTCACTGGGCATCAGGTCGGGGGTGAACTGCACGCGCCGGAACTGCAGTTCCAATGCCTGGCCGAGCGAGCGTACCAGCAGGGTCTTGCCGAGCCCGGGCGCACCTTCCAGCAGGCAGTGGCCGCCGGCCAGCAGGCCGATCAGCAGCTGCTCGACCACGGTGTGCTGGCCCACCACCGCGCGTGCGAGCGCGGCGCGCAGTTCATCCAGGCGCGGCAGCAGGGAATCGAGGTCGGAGGAATTCATGGGCGTGCAGGTCCTGTCAATTGTTCAACGCGTACATCACGATGTTGACGCCAAAGCGGGTGTTGTCTTCGGCCAGGAAGCGCTTGTTGCGCCAGTCGTAGTCCCACTCGCAGCCATAGTCCTTGTTGCTGTAGAGCAGGCCCAGCCGACCATCGACCTCGATGCCCTTCAGATAGTCGTGCACCAGGTCGTCGCCCCAGCCGTTGAGTTCGAAGCTGGTGGCGGGCGGACCGTCCGGGAAGCGGAAGAAACTGCGGTACAGCGCGTGGCTGTTGGGCAGTTTCTGCAATGCCTTCGGACCGAACAGGCGGCCCATCTGTGCCTCGAACGAGGTGGCGAACAGCCCGTCGATGTCATGGTTGCAGTCATCGACGAAGACGAAGCCGCCATTTCGCACGTAGCGCACGAAGTTCTGCCGTTCGGCGGCGTTGAACTCCACCAGCGTGTGCCCGGCCAGGTAGCAGAACGGCGCTTCCAGCATGCGCGGGTCGGCCAGGGCCACCACGTGTTCCTGCGGGTCCACGCGCAGCGATGTGTAGTCGATCAGCGAGGTGATCAGGTTGGATGGCATGCGCGCGTCCACGTCCCAGTCACCGGAGTCGTACTGCAGGCGGGTGAACCAGAAGTCATAGCGCGAACTGCGCGGGCCTGCCTGTGCCCAGGCCGGCAGCGCCGCCGCCGAAGCGGCAGCGGCCAACCAGCGCAGGCAGGCCCGGCGATCCATCAGACCGCGTCGGACAGCGAGGTGAAGGTGAAATCGCGCAGCTTCATCGGCGGGATCATCATCACGTAGCTGGATTCATCACCGGCCACCCGCACCGGCTTGCCCAGCTCTTCGATGTTGTTGAGCATGATCACCGGCGACTCGTTGAAGCGGAAGTTCTTCACCGGGTACTTGATCTGGCCGTTCTCGATGTAGAAGGTGCCGTCGCGGGTCAGGCCGGTCAGCAGCACGGTCTGCGGATCGACCATGCGGATGTACCAGGTACGCGTGACCAGGATGCCCTTCTGGGTGCCGCGCACCAGCTCGGCGGTGCTCTTGTCGCCACCGCTCATCAGCAGGTTGCCCGGCGAGGCCTTGGCGGTCTTGCCCTGCTTCTGCGCCCAGAAGCGCGAGTAGTCCAGATTGGCGATCCTGCCGTTCTCGATGATGGCCATGCGTTCGCGCGGCAGCCCTTCGTTGTCCCACGGCAGCACCGGTGCATCCGGATGCCACGGGTCGGCGATCATGGTCACGCGCGGATCGTAGACCTGCTCGCCCAGCTTGTTGCCGCCGCCCTTCTTCGACAGGAAGCTGCGGCCTTCATCGGCCGAGCGTGCACTGAAGAAATTCATCATGAAGCTGATCAGGCCTGCCGCTGCGGCCGGCTCCAGGATGACCGTGTACTTGCCCGGTTCCAGTGCCTTGGCTTCGGCCGATTCGGTGGCCTTGCGCATGGCGATGCGGATGTCCTGGTCAGCCTTGAAGTCCGCCGCGTCCTTCAGGTTGCGGCCGACCCAGCCCGAACCGCGGCCATCTTCGGTGCGCACAGTGCAGGTGTAATCGAAGTTGGTGGTGCGCTGGTAAGCGAAGTTGCCGTTGCTGTTGGCGGTGGCCTGGAAGCCCTGGCCGTCCTCCAGGAAGCCGGCGGCGACCAGGCCGTGGCCGCGGCACGGGGCGATCGAATCGGCAGCAACCTTGGCACGGAAGGCCGGATCGATCGCGGCGGTGGATTCGCTGAAGGTCGGGCTGGCGCGGTAGCTCTGCTTGCCGATGGCCGGCATGAACTCCGGGTTCTCCGGGGCCAGGCGGGCCAGGTCTTCGGCACGGCGTACCACGCGTTCCAGCGCGGCGTCGTCGAACTCGTTGATCGAGGCAGTGCCGACGCGCTTGCCGAAGGCGACGGTGACCGCCAGTTCGGTGTTGTCGACGATGCCGCTGGTGGAGACATTGTTCAGCGCGAAACGGATGTTGCCGCTGATTGCACCGGCCAGCACGGCGGTGCACTCGTCGGCCTTGGACAGGGCGATGACCTTGTCGAGGATGGCCTTGGCCTGGGCTTCGGTGAAGATACTCATGTGTAAGGGCTCCTGACCGGTCAGCCGAGGCTGCGTGCGGTGTTGATGACGTTGATGCCGTTGAAGCGCGCGGTGGACGAGCCGTGCGAGACCGCCGAGACCTGTCCCGGCTGGCCCTTGCCGTCGAAGAACGAACCGCCCAGGCGGTAGTCGCGCTCGTCGGCCACGGCGGTACAGGCGTTCCAGAATTCCGGCGTGCGGATCTGGTAGGCCACGTCTTCCAGCATGCGGGTGATCTGGCCGTTCTTGATCTCGTAGAACAGCTGGCCGCCGAACTGCGCGTTGTAGCGCTGCTGGTCGATCGAGAACGAACCGTCACCGATGATGTAGATGCCGTTCTCCACGTCCTTGATCAGGTCCGGCACGCTCAGCGGCTTCTTGCCCGGTGCCATCGACACGTTGGCCATGCGCTGGAACTGCACGCTGGACCACGAGTCGGCATAGCAGCAGCCGTCGGACTCGGTCTTGCCGAGGATGTGGGCCTGGTCGCGGATGGTCTGGTAGTCCACCAGCTTGCCGTTGCTGATCAGGTCCCAGCGCTTGCACTTCACGCCTTCGTCGTCGTATGCCACTGCGCCGAGGCTGCCTGGCTGGGTCTTGTCGGCGAAGATGTTGACCAGCTCGCTGCCATACTGGAAACGCTGTTCGCGCTTGTCCAGGGTGGCGAAGCTGGTGCCGGCGTAGTTGGCTTCGTAGCCGAGCACGCGGTCCAGTTCCAGCGGGTGCCCAATCGACTCGTGGATGGTCAGCCAGGTGTGCGACGGGTCGAGCACCAGGTCGTACTTGCCCGGCTTCACCGACGGTGCTTTCAGCTTTTCCTGCGCCTGCCGGGCGGCGGCGATGGCGTCTTCCTTCATGTCGTAGGAAGAACTGTAGTTGACCACGCCATTCGGGCTGACCACCTTGCCCGCGGCGGCGCCGTCCAGGTATTCGTAGCCCAGGCCCATCGGCGAGGACAGGCCCGATCGGGTGCGGAACTTGCCGCTGCTCTTGTCGATGGCGGTGACCGTCATCGGCGCCCAGATGCGGTGCACGTCCTGGTCGATGTAGGAGCCATCGGTGGAGGCGAAGTACTTCTGCTCGTTGACCAGGAACAGCATCGAGTTGACGAAGCTGGCACCGGCGCCCATTGCGGCGGCGTTGACGTCCAGCAGCAGGCCGACCTTGTCCTTGATCGGCACCTCCATCGCATTCTTGTGGATCGGCGTGCGCCAGCTCACCTCACCCACGCCCGGTGCCTTGGCCAGCTGCACCGGTGCGGTCTGCACGCCGGCATTGGCCTTGGCGATCGCGGCCGCCTGCTGCGCCGCCTTGGCCACGTCGGCGGTGCCCAGCGCATTGGTGGCGGCAAAGCCCCACGCACCATTGACGATCACGCGGATGCCCACGCCGGTGGACTCGGTGTTCACCACGTTCTGCACTTTGTCTTCGCGGGTGATCACGAACTGCCGCAGGTAGCGGCCGATGCGCACGTCGCAGTAGGTGGCACCGGCCTGGCGGGCGGCAGCCAGCGCCGCATCGGCCAGGCGCTTCTTCAGCCCCAGGTCCAGCGTGCTCTGCAGCTGCTCGGCGGCGATCACCTTGCCGAAGAAGGAGGGCATGATCAGCCCGCCCGCGGTAAGCCCGGTCAGGGCCAGGAAGTCACGTCTTTGCAAGGCTGCTCTCCATATCGAAGGATGGGTGGCTCAAGCGCCGAGACTGCGCGCGGTGTTGATGATGTTGATGCCGTTGAAGCGGGTGGTGGACGAACCGTGCGAGACCGCCGAGACCTGGCCAGGCTGGCCCTTGCCGTCGAAGAACGAACCGCCCAGGCGGAAGTCGCGTTCATCGCAGATGGCCGTGCAGGCATTCCAGAATTCCGGCGTGCGGATCTGGTAGGCCGCATCCTCTACCATGCCGGCGATCTTTCCGTCCTTGATCTGGTAGTACAGCTGGCCGCCGAACTGCGCGTTGTAGCGCTGCTGGTCGATCGAATACGAACCGCGGCCGTGGATGTAGATGCCGTTCTCCACGTCCTTGATCATGTCCGCGACGCTGAGCGGTTGCTTGCCCGGCGCCAGCGAGACATTGGCCATGCGCTGGAACTGCACGCTGGACCAGGAATCGGCATAGCTGCAGCCATGCGATGCATCGCGGCCGAGGATGTGGGCTTCATCGCGGGTGGCCTGGTAGTCGACCAGGATGCCGTCGCGCACCAGGTCCCAGCGCTGGGTCTTGACGCCCTCGTCGTCGTAGCCGACCGCACCGAGGCTGCCCGGCTGGGTCTTGTCGGCGAAGAAGGTGACGATGTCGCTGCCCCAGCGGAAACCGGCATCTCGCTTGTCCAGCGTGGCGAAGCTGGTTCCGGCGTAGTTGGCTTCGTAGCCGAGCACGCGGTCCAGCTCCAGCGGGTGGCCGACGTTCTCGTGGATGGTCAGGAACAGGTTGGATGGGTCCAGCACCAGGTCGTACTTGCCGGGCTTTACCGACGGCGCCTTCAGCTTCTCGCGGGCGTGGCGGGCAGCGGCGATGGCGTCCTCGACCGGGTCGTAGGAATCGCGGTAGGCGGTGATGCCACCCGGCAGATGCACCTTGCCGCGCGCATCGCCATCAAGGAACTCATAGCCCATGCCCATCGGCGAGGACAGACCGGCGCGGGTGCGGAACTTGCCGCTGGCCTTGTCGATGGCGGTGGCGGTGAACGGCAGCCAGATGCGGTGGATGTCCTGGTCGATGAACGAGCCATCGCTGGAGGCGAAGTACTTCTGTTCGTTGACCAGGAACAGGGTGGAATTGATGTAGTCGGCACCCGCATTCAGCGCGGCGGCGTTGAGCGCCAGCAGCAGTTCGACCTTGTCCTGGATCGGCACCGCCATTGCGTTCCTGCGGATCGGGGTCTGCCAGCGCACCTCGCCGACCGACGGCGTCGGCGCCAGTTGCACCGGCCGGGTCTGGATGCTGGCGTTGGCGCGGGCGATTGCCGCCGCCTGCTCGACTGCCGCGCGCACGGCGGCCTCGGTCTGCTGATGGGTTGCAGCAAAGCCCCAGGCACCGTTGACGATCACCCGCACGCCCACGCCGGACGATTCTCGGTTGGTCACATTGCCGACCTGGTGCTCGCGGGTGATGACCGACTGGTTGAGGTAGCGGCCGATGCGCACATCGCAGTAGCTGGCCTTGGCCGTGCGTGCGGTGGCCAGCGCGACCTCGGCCAAGCGCCGGCGCTGGGCGGTATCGACCGGCGCCAGCAGCTGCTCGGCGGCGATGGCACGGGAATGCGGCAGCAGCAGGCCGGCCAGGCCCAGGCCGGAAAAAGCCAGGAACTCACGTCGTTGCACAGCGTTTCTCTCTCTCGCTTGCGGTCGGCAACGCGCCGGACCGATCACGTCCACTCCTCGACTTTCGCCAGCGCGGCGCAACCGGGCAAGTGACTGCAGTCATGGTTGGGGAGGGTTTCGGCAGGGCTTGCAGCCCTGCACCTGCTCAATGCAACGGCAACGGCCAAAGCCAGAGCCAGAGCCAGAGCCAGAGCCAAAGCCAGAGCCAGAGCGGCATTCCGTGGGTGGGCGGGGCGGTGTCGGATTGCGGGGACGCCGTGAATCCGTCCATGGAGGCTTGGCAGCCGCATCCATGCGGCTGACACCCCGCAATCCGACACCGCCCCAGCTCTGACAGATTCCTGCGGCTGTTGGTAGGTGTCGACCTTGGTCGACACGATTTTTCTGTCAGATATCGAAATGAATCCGGGGTCAGATCCGTTTTCCTGCGGAAAACGGATCTGACCCCAAGAGCCGTTCCAACAGATCGCTGGAAACTGTCGAAGGCGGGGTGGGTCCGGCTGCGGGCTTGGCTGCGGCATGGATGCCGCGGCCAAGCCCCCAAGGACGGGTTTACGGCGTCCCCCGCAACCGGACCAACCCTGCCATCCCACGGAATGCCAGCTTTTGACGTTGCTCTGGCTCTGGCTCTGGCTCCGGCGGGTGCAGGGCTGCAAGCCCTGCAGACACCCCCTCGTGCACAATGGGGCCGACCCCGCCTGGACACCGTCCTGATGTCGAGCAAGCCGTATTCAGAAGCCTGCGAGCGCAACCGCGAACCCATCGCCACCGCACTCGACCCGTGGATGGGCGACCGCCATCGGGTGCTGGAGATCGGCAGTGGTACCGGCCAGCACGCAGCCTTCTTCGCCGAGCGCTGGCCATGGCTGCGCTGGCAGCCCAGCGACCATCCGGACCATCTGCCCGGCATCGAAGCCTGGCGTGCGGAGGCCGCGCTGCTGAACCTGCTGCCGCCGGTGGCGCTGCAGGTGGAGCTGCCACCGGCAACGGGCCTGGACCTTCCAGAAAGCAGCACGTTCGACGCCGCATTCAGCGCCAACACGCTGCACATCATGGGCTGGGAGTACGTGCAGGTGCTGTTCGGCGCGCTGCCGCCACTGTTGCGTCACGGTGCGCTGCTGGCGATCTACGGTCCGTTCAACTATGGCGGCCGCTATACCAGTGACAGCAATGCGCAGTTCGATGCCTGGCTGAAGGCGCGCGACCCGCGCAGCGGTATCCGTGACAGCGAAGCGGTGCAGGCGCTGGCGGCGGACAACGGGTTTACCCGGTTGGGTGACGTGGCGATGCCGGCCAATAACCGGCTATTGCTGTGGCGGTTGGGGTGAACCACCGGCAGTGCCGGCCGTTGGCCGGCAACCGATTGCCAGGAAGATGCCGGCCAGCGGCCGGCACCACCTTCAGGCCACCTGCACGATATGCAGCGCCTTCGGATTGCGCCACTGCGCCAGCAGGGCCGCTTCGCGCGCCTTGGCCTGCTCGAAATGCGCTTCCTTGACATGGCCGAAGCCGCGGATGTGCTCGGGAATGCTGGCAATCTCCACCGCCAGCGACAGACGGTCATCCTCCAGCCCGTCCAGCAGCATCTGCACCGTCGCCTCGTAATCAGCAATCAGCTTGCGCTCCATGCGGCGCTCCTCGGTGCGTCCGAACACATCGAAGCGGCCGCCACGCAGGAACTTCAGCTTCGCCAACAGACCGAAGACCTTGAACATCCACGGGCCGTATTCCTTCTTCAACAGCCGTCCCTGCTCGTCCTTCTTCGCGAACAGCGGCGGTGCCAGATGGAAGCGCAGCTGGTAGTCGCCCTCGAACTGCTGCTGCAGGCGGCGCTGGAAGTCACCGCTGGTGTACAGGCGCGCCACTTCGTACTCGTCCTTGTAGGCCATCAGCTTGAACAGGTAGCGCGCCACGGTCTCGGTCAGCGCAGTGGAACCGCCGATGCGGTCGGCTTCGGTGGCGCGTACGCGCGCTACCAGGTCACGGTAGCGCTTGGCGTAGGCGGCATCCTGGTACTCGACCAGGAACGCGGCGCGGCGCTCGATCATTTCATCCAGCGAGCGCGACAGGCGGGCGTCGTCCAGCGGCAGGAACGCCACGTCGCCACCGTGCGAGGGCAGGCCACGCAGTTCGCGTTCGTCGCCGGTGTTGCGCGGTGCCGCAGTGGCACCCCATTCATTGCCCTCCCACTCGCCTGGCGGCAGCGGATGCAGCGGGCCCGGGGTGGATTCGGTATCGGTATGGCGGTTGCGCACCAGGCCGGCCGCCTGCTGCACGGCCTGCGGATCGACCACGGCCAGGCGGCCCCAGGCGAAGGCCTGCTGGTTCATCGCCACGGCGGCGCCATTGAGCTCGATGGCGCGCATCAGTGAATCGAACGACAGCGGCACCAGGCCCTGCTGCCAGGCGTAGCCGAGGATGAACAGGTTGGCGGCAATGGCATCGCCCAGCAGCGCGGTGGCCAGCTGGGTGGCATCGAGCAGCAGCGGCTCCTGGCCGCCCAGTGCCACGCGCACGCCGGCGATGATGTCGGCGGCGGGGAACTGCATGTCCGGGCGGGTGGTGAAGGTGCCCGGCATCGCTTCGTAGGTGTTCAGCACCACCTGCGAACGGCCGGCACGCACCTTCGACAGTGCCCAGTAGTCATTGACCACCACCATGTCGCAGCCCAGCACCAGGTCGGCCTCGCCAGCGGCGATACGCACGGCATGGATGTCTTCAGGGCGACGGGCAATGCGGATATGCGTGGTCACCGCGCCGCCCTTCTGCGCCAGGCCGGTCTGGTCGAGCACGGTTGCACCCTTGCCTTCCAGGTGGCCGGCCATGCCCAGCAGCGCACCGATGGTCACCACGCCGGTACCGCCGACGCCGGTGATCAGGATGTTCCAGGGCTGTTCCAGGCTGCCGCGGAGGGTCGGCGCCGGCAGGTTGTCCAGCAGCGTGGACGCATCGCGCTTGCTGCCTTTGCGCGGCTGGCCACCGTGCACGGTGACGAAGCTGGGGCAGAAGCCGTTCACGCAGGAATAGTCCTTGTTGCAGTTGGACTGGTCGATCTCGCGCTTGCGCCCGAACTCGGTTTCCTTCGGCAGCACCGACACGCAGAAGCTCTTCTTCCCGCAGTCACCGCAGCCTTCGCAGACCAGCGAGTTGATCATCACCCGCTTCTGCGGGTCTTCCAGCTTGCCTCGCTTGCGGCGGCGACGCTTCTCGGTGGCGCAGGTCTGTTCGTAGATCAGGATCGACACACCCTTTACTTCGCGCAGGCGCTTCTGCACTTCGTCCAGTTCGCTGCGGTCATGGAACTCGACGTCGCTGGGGAAGTGCTCGCGCTGGCCGGTCCACTTGCCGATGTTGTCCGACAGCACCACGATGGTGTGGATGCCTTCGGCGCGCATCTGCTTTGCAATGTCCGGCACGCTCAGCGGACCGTCCACCGGCTGGCCGCCGGTCATCGCCACCGCATCGTTGTAGAGGATCTTGTAGGTGATGTTGACGCCGGCGGCGACCGCCTGGCGGATCGCCAGCGAGCCGCTGTGGAAGTAGGTGCCGTCGCCGAGGTTCTGGAACACGTGCGGGGTATCGGTGAACGGCGCCTGCCCGGCCCAGGTCACGCCTTCGCCGCCCATGTGGGTGAAGGTGTCGGTGCTGCGGTCCATCCAGGTCACCATGTAATGGCAACCAATGCCGGCCAGCGCACGCGAGCCTTCCGGCACGTTGGTGGAGGTGTTGTGCGGGCAGCCCGAGCAGTAATGCGGTACGCGCGGGAAGCTGGCGCGCGGCAACGCAAGCTCGGCTTCCTTCTCCTGCATCCACTGCAGCCGCTGCTCGATCGATGCGTTGTTGAAGAACTTCTGGATGCGGCGGCCGATCACGCCGGCGATGGTGGCCGGGGTCAGCTCGCCGGTGGACGGCAGGATCCATTCGCCAGTCTCGTCATACTTGCCGACGATGGACGGGCGCTGGCCCCAGCTGGCCGGCCAGTTGAAGAACTGTTCCTTCATCTGACGCTCGATGAAGGCACGCTTTTCCTCCACCACGATGATGTCTTCCAGGCCCTGCGCGAAGCGCGCGATGCCCTGCGGCTCCAGCGGCCAGGTCATGCCGACCTTGTACACGCGGATGCCGATGTCGGCGCAGGCGGCTTCGTCCAGGCCCAGGTATTCCAGCGCCTGCAGCACGTCCAGGTAGCTCTTGCCGGTGGTGACGATGCCCAGCCGCGCGCGCGGCGCGTCCATCACCACCTTGTCGATGCCGTTGGCGCGGGCGAACGCCTGTGCGGCCTTCACCGCATAGCGGTGCAGGCGCATTTCCTGGTCCAGCGGCGGGTCCGGCCAGCGGATGTTGAGCCCGCCGGTCGGCATCTCGAAGTCTTCCGGCAGCACGATGCGGCGCGCCATCGGGTCGACCTCGACCGAGGCCGACGATTCGACTGTCTCGGCGATCGTCTTGAAGCCGACCCAGCGCCCGGTATAGCGGCTCATCGCCCAGCCCAGCAGGCCCATGTCGAGGATGTCCTGCACACCGGCCGGATTCAGTACCGGCATCATCGCGCTGACGAACTCGTCCTCGCTGCCATGCGGCAGGGTTGAACTGCGGCAGGCATGGTCATCGGCGGCCAGTGCCAGCACCCCGCCGTAGCGCGAGGTGCCGGCGGCATTGGCGTGCTTGAACACGTCGCCGCAGCGGTCCACGCCCGGGCCCTTGCCGTACCACATGCCGAACACGCCCTGCACGTTGGCGCCGGGGAACAGGTTGGTCTGCTGGGTGCCCCACACCATGGTGGCGCCCAGGTCCTCGTTCAGGCCGGGGGTGAACTTCACCTTGGCCGCGTCGAGGTGTTTGCGTGCGCGCCACAGCTCCAGGTCGAAGCCGCCCAGCGGGCTGCCGCGGTAGCCGCTGACGAAGCCGGCGCTGTCGATGCCTTCGTGTGCGTCGCGCAGCCGCTGCATCAGCGGCAGCTTCACCAGCGCCTGCACGCCACTCAGATAGATCCGCCCCTCGTTGCGGGTGTACTTGTGGTCGAGCGTGTAGTCACGGTCGATCAGGTCGGTGGAGGAGGGCGACGTGAGTTGCGCGGTACTGGTCATGGCTGGCCCGGTCAGGATCGGCTGGCACCGGCCGCGTGCAGGCACGCGACGGGAAAGGCGCGAATTGTAGCAGCGAGGCCCGGCCGCCCCGGCACTCGCGCCGGCGGCCATGCTGGGGTTAGGATCGGGGAGAGAGAGAGGGGGCTGCGGTTGCGGCCTGGGGAGAAGGGATGTCAGTTGCAGGAAAGATCCTGGGCAGCATGTTGCTGGTCTCGGGAACGGCCCCGGTGTGGGCCGCGCCGGCGGTGCCGGCACCACAGGAGTTCTATTTCGACAGCGATGCGGCCGCCGTGCCCATGATCGTGGTCCAGTCCGACGGGGATGAGCTGGTGGCGCAGCTGCTCAAGCAGCGCGAGCGCGGCCGGCGGACCGTGGAGGCCACCGTGCAGCTGGCGTCGGTGGCCATTGCCCAGGGCCGTACCGAACTGGGTGAACAGCTGTATCGCGAAGCGCTGAAGGATGCGCCGGTGCAGGGCAGCCTGGGCCGTGGCGTGCGCTGGAACTACGGCTGGGACCTGCTGCGTCAGGGCCAGCCCGAAGCCGCCCTGGAGCAATGGCAGGCCGCTGCCGGTGGTTCGCTGAGCAAGCCGGGCTGGTTGCCACCGACCTATGCGCTGGCGCTGTGGCGGGCCGGGCAGAAGCAGGAGGCGGTGCAGTGGTATGCCGCCGCAGTGCGTACCGAGCCGACGCAATGGAGCGACAGCAGCCGCTATGCGCAGTTGCTGCCGTTGTGGCGCGACGACGAGCGTGCCTCGCTGGCCGAAGTGCAGCAGGCCTGGGCGGCCGCGCCGCCGGCCTGGCCCTGAGGGAGGGGGTTGCGCCGGGTTGCACCCGGCACCCGCAGAGGCAACAGCCGAAGCAACAGCAACAGCGGGCAATCCGCGGGATGGCGGGGTGGTGTGGGTTGGCAGGACACGCCGTAAACCCCGCTCCGCGGCCCGGCCCAGCCGCTGGAGGCTGGGCGTTCGGGCGCTTGCGAAGCAGTGCTTCGCAAGCAAAGCGCCCTCACCCATGGGGGCTCAATGGCGCCATCCATGGCGCCATCGGTCCTGCAGCCCCAGACCGCGTCGACCCCGACAGGTTATCGGCGGCGGTGGGTAGATCCACGCCATGCGTGGATGAATCCGCATCGGAATCAACTATTCGATATCTGATCGAAATGCAGCCGAGCGTGGGCTCGGCTCTACAGAAAGCGGCCAGCCGACCGGCTTTTGCTTTTGATCATCTTTTTTCTTCTCCGTGGCGGACGCCCCCGGAAACTGTCAGGGGGCGGGTGGGTAGGCTGCGCAGGGGCGTGAGCCGCATGGATGCGGCGACCGAGCTTACAGGGACGTACTTGCAGCGCCCCCTGCGCAGCCTACCCACCCGGCCAACCACGACTGTCGCTTTGAGCGACCAACCACGAGGGGCTGCGCCGTTCGCGGGAAACCTCAATCGTCCGCGGAAACCGTCCGCCCCGACGCCCACGCGCGCAAGGCCTCGACCTGCTCGGCCATCAGCACCGACAGCGGCCTCGTCGCGCGGATCTCGTTCATCAGCAGCTCGGTGTCCAGCGGCCGGCCTTCGGCGTGCGCTGCGTACAGTCCGGCCACGATCGCCTGCTCGATCTCCGCGCCGGAGAAACCATTCGCCGCGGCCGCCAACGCCGGCAGTGCAAAGTCGTCCCCATTGAGCTGGCGTCGCCCCAGATGCAGCCGCAGCAGTTCCACGCGCACTTCGGGGGTGGGCAGGTCGACGAAGAAGATCTCGTCGAAACGGCCCTTGCGCAGCAGCTCGGCCGGCAGTTCGTGCACCTGGTTGGCGGTGGCGACGATGAAGACCGGCGCCTTGCGTTCGGCCATCCAGGTCAGCAGGTAGCCGAGCACGCGGCGCGATACGCCACCGTCCTCGCCACCACTGGCCAGGCCCTTCTCGATCTCGTCCATCCACAACACGCAGGGCGCCAGCTGCTCGGCCGAGGCCAGCGCCTGGCGCAGGTTGGCCTCGGTCTCGCCGTGGTACTTGTTGTACAGCGCACCCACGTCCAGGCGCAGCAGCGGTACACCGAAGCCGGCGGCGGTGGCCTTGGCCAGCATCGATTTGCCGCAGCCCTGCACGCCCAGCAGCAACATGCCGCGCGGCGGGTCCAGGCCGGCCGGTGCCGAGCCGGCGATGAAGGCCACCCGGCGCTGGCTGATCCAGCGCTTGAGCCGGTTGGCGCCGGCCACGTCGCCGAAGCGTGCGCTGTCGTGCTCGAAGAACAGGTGGCCGCTGCGGTTGAGCAGCTCGAACTTCAGCCGTGCCAGCTGCGGCAGGTCGTCGTCGCGCAGCGCGCCATCGGCGTAGATCAGCTGGCGGGCGATGCGGCGGGCATCGACCAGGCTCAGGCCCTGCAGGTTCTTCAGGATCTTCTTCACCGCCTCGCTGTCGACCTCGACGCGGCGGCCGCCGTGTTCGCGCGCATAGGCGTCGGCCTCCTCGCGCAGCATCTTCAGCAGGGCGTTGGCATCGGGCAGGCGCGGGTTGAAGCGCACCGCCAGTGCTTCCAGCTCGGCCGGCAGCTCGACCTTGGCGCCGATCAGCACCAGCACGTGCGGTTCGCTGTGGCGGCGCTGGATCAGGTCGCGCAGTGCGCGCTGGTGGCTGGCATAGCCCAGGTAGGGGTGGAAATCGAGCAGCAGGTAGACACCGCGCTGATCAGCCTGGCGGATCATCTGCAGCGCGGCGCTGGCATCGGGCGGGCCGACCGGCGGATCCTCGCGGTCCAGGTCGATGCGGCGCAGGCCCTCGGTGATGGACCAGCGGTGCAGGGCCCGCCACACGTGCATCAGCGTCTGCCGGAACAGTTCAACGATGCGCCCCTCATCCTGGGTCTCGATCACGATCAGGGGGGTATTGGCGCGGATCAGTGCGCTCAGGTCCTGCAGTTCGCTCATGCCGGTTCGATCCTTCGGGGGCGCCACGATAGCAAAGGCGATGGCCACGGGTTCAGCACGGCGCTACCTCCCGTCACCACCGCCGGTGTACGCTCGGGGCACGTACCCGGAAGCGAGGCTGGCATGAAGACGATCCTGGTGGCCGGTTCCAAGGGCGGGGTGGGCAAGACCACCGTCGCCACCCACCTGGCCGCGTACGCGGCATTGCAGGGCAAGGCCACGGTGATCGCCGATGCCGACCCGCAGGGCTCCAGCACCCGCTGGGCACAACGGCGTGCCGGGCTGGAAAGCGCGGTGCTCCCCATCGATGTGTATCGGAAGAAGCAGTGGGCGCAGAAGCTGCCCGACGGTACCGATACCGTCATCATTGATGCACCCGCCGGTGCGCTGGCCGACGATATCCCCCATTTCCTGGACGCGGCCGACGCCGTGGTGGTGCCGGTGCTGCCCTCGGCGCTGGATATCGAAGCCATCGTCGGCTTCCTCAACAGCCTGGCCCAGAACCCGCGCGTGCACAGCCGCAAGCTGCCGGTAGGGCTGGTCCTCAACCGCACCAAACCCTGGACCCAGACCTCGCAGCAGGCATTGCAGATGCTGGCCGAATGGCCGTACCCGGTGGTCGCGCAGCTGCGTGACAGCCAGAGCTACGTGGTCATGACCGGCCTGGGCCGCAGCCTGTTCGACTATCGCTCCGCCCAGGTGCGCGAACACCAGGCGGACTGGGAACCGCTGCTGTCCTGGCTCAAGCTTTGATGCCTGCCTCACTTCTCCTGCTGCATCCTCTTCTCCATGGAAACCCGCGATGCGTGAACTGATCCTGCTGCGCCATGCCCATGCCGAACCCGCCGTTTCCGGCCAGGCCGACCTCGACCGGCCGCTGTCGCCGGTGGGGCTGGCCGAAGCTGAAGCCGCCGGCAAGTGGTTGAAGGAAAACAACCTGCTGCCGGACTGCGTGCTGTGCTCGCCGTCGCGACGTACCCGTGAGACCCTGGAAGCGGTGATGACGGCCATCGGCTATGTCGAGAAGCGCCTGGAAGACCGGATCTACGAAGCCACCCCGGGCACCCTGGCGGCGCTGGTGGACGAACGTCGCGACCTGGACCGGGTGCTGATCGTGGGCCACAACCCGGGCCTGGAGCAGCTGGTGGCCCTGATGACCGACGGCACCAGCAGCGACTACCGGGGCATGCCGCCGGGCGGCGTGGCCGTCCTCGGCTTCCCGCGCGAGGTCTCGATCGAGCCGGGCGTGGCCAGCCTGAACGCGTTCTGGTGGCCGTGATCCGATGAGCCAGGCGCGGCGCAGCCGCTTCCTGCTGCCCGCGTTGCTGGCGCTTGGCCCGGCCTGGGCGGCTGTGCCCCCACCAACCCCGTTGCCGCCGGTGTCCGCCGAAGCGCCGCGGGTACTGCGCCTGGATACCCAGCGCTCGCGGATCGGTTTCGAGGTGCGGACCCGTTTCGGCCAGCGCATCGAAGGCGTATTCCCGCACTTCGAGGGGCGCATCGAGATCCTGTCCGACGGGCGCCACCAGGTGCACCTGAAGATGTTCACCCGTTCGGTGGAGATCCCTGGCAAGGCGCGCTACACCGGCTGGATGCGCGGCGAAGAGTTCTTCGATGCAGGGCGCCATCCGGTGGTCGAGTTCGACTCGCTGCCGTACTGGCCGGAGACGGTGGAACAGGGGGGCGACATCAACGGCCGGCTGACCCTGCGCGGCGTCAGCCATCCCGAGTCGCTGCGGGTCGAGAAGGCGGAGTGCGCCCGACCCGGCTATGATTGCGATGTCGTCAGCCGCGGTACCGTGCAGCGAGGCCGGTATGGAATGGACAGCTGGCAGCTAGCCCTGAGTGACCGAGTGACCTTCGTATTGCGTGCGCGCCTGAGCGAGGCGCCGAAACCGTGAACCTCCTGCTGCGTTTACTGGCGCTGGCAACGGTGTTGCTGGGCAGCGGTTGTGCATCGCTTTCGCATGCCGAGCGCGACCGCGCCGAAGCGATCGCCGTGCAGGCGCGCTCGACCGTGGTCGGCTGCCAGCGCGCCGACCGCTGCGCGCAGGACTCACCGCTGCGTGCGCTGGCCGGCCGGGCGTTCACCGAATCCACCCCGGAACAGCCGCGCCACTACGCCACCCTGCTCGACGAGGGCGAAGGTGCGCTGGTGGCGCGCCTGAACCTGCTGCGCAGCGCCACCCGCAGCATCGACCTGCAGACCTACATCTTCGACAAGGACGACAGCGCCCGGCTGGTCATCGACGAGCTGCTGGCTGCATCGCGGCGCGGGGTGAAGGTGCGCGTGCTGATCGATCAGCTCTCGGCGATCTCCGACCTGCAGATCCTCGGCGCGCTGTCCAGCGCGCACCAGAACTTCCAGCTGCGGGTCTACAACCCGACCTTCGGCAAGGCCCGGCTGAACTACTTCGACTATGCCGGCAGCGTGCTGTGCTGCTTCCGCCGCTTCAACCAGCGCATGCACAACAAGCTGCTGGTGATCGACGATGCGATCGGCGTGGTCGGTGGCCGCAACTACCAGGACGACTATTACGACTGGGACCGCGAGTACAACTTCCGCGACCGCGACGTGCTGATCGCCGGCCCGGAGGCGCGGGCGATGGCCGCCAACTTCGATGCCTTCTGGCATGCCAGGCGCAGCGTGCCGGCCGAGCGCCTGAACGATGTCGGCCGCACCCTGCTGCGCGAGGGCGTGCCGACCCTGCCGCCGGCCAGCTTCCGCCGCCCCGAGCGGGTGCAGCGGGTCAGTGCCGAAGCCAATGACATGGACTTCGTCAGCCGTTCCTTCGTCGATACCGCGTTGCCGGTGGCCTCGGTGCGCTATGTCGCCGACCTGCCACGCAAGCACCGGCGCGAGAAGGCCGATGCGCCACTGGCGGGCCAGCACGTGACCGAGCCGCAGCTGGATGCGCTGATCGCCGGCGCGCAGGAGGAGGTGATCCTGCAGACGCCGTACCTGGTGTTGTCCAAGCCGGCGCAGAAGCTGTTCCGCGAGCTGCGCAAGCGCCCGCAGCCGCCGCGGGTGGTGGTGTCCAGCAACAGCCTGGCGGCCACCGACAACCCGATCGTGTATGCGCTGTCGTACAAGTACAAGCGGCGCAACATGCGCGAACTGGGCTTCAACATCTTCGAATACAAGCCGTTCCCGCTGGATGCACCGGTCGACTACCGCAACCTGTTGCCAGATCCGATCGCCGCGCCCGGAGGTGACGACGACGGCGGGCGCAATCCGCTGATTGGCGGCAGCGCCGCGGGCAGCAATGCCGGCGACAGCCGCGATCGCGATGAGCATCCGGCACCCACCGGCAAGCAGGGGCCGGTGAACCACCCGCGCACCGGCAGTGCCTACCAGAACGCGCGCGAGCGCCGCCGCGCGGCCGGCAGCGAGGTCGAGACCCGCCTGCTGCGCACCGAGACCCGGCCCTCCTTCCTGGGCAGCAAGGCGGTCAACAAGCCGTTGCCGGTCACCCGCAAGGGCGCGCGCATGGGCCTGCATGCCAAGTCGCTGGTGGTCGACCGCCGCATCGGCGTGGTCGGCACCCACAACTTCGATCCGCGCAGCGAGAACTACAACACCGAAGGTGCGGTGATCATCGACGACCCGGCCTTCGCCGAGCAGCTGGCCGAGAGCATCCTGCGCGATACCCACCCGCAGAACTCGTGGACGGTGGCGCCGCGGGCCAAGCCGCCGGTGCTGTCCGGGCTCAACTACAGCGTCGGCAAGGCCTCCGAGGCACTGCCGATCCTCGACTTCTGGCCGTGGCGCTATGCCACCGACTACGAGTTCAAGCCCGGCCCGGACTGCCCGCAGCCGCTGCCCCGGCAGGACCCGGACTTCCACCGCTGCTATGTCGCCGTGGGCGATTTCCCCGAGGTCAATGTCGGCCCGAAATGGCTGCTGGTCCGAATGCTGACCGCATTCGGCGCCGGCCTCGTTCCCATCCTCTGAAGGTGCCCGCATGACCCTGGTGTTCCGCGAAGCCGTTTCCCTCGAGCAGCTCAACACGCTCAGCCGCAACACCGCGATCGAGTCGCTGGGCATCGTCTTCAGCGCGGCCGGCGACGATTGGCTGCAGGCCACCATGCCGGTGGACGAGCGCACCCGCCAGCCCTACGGCATCCTGCATGGCGGCGCGTCGGTGGTGCTGGCCGAGACCCTGGGCAGCAGCGCCGGCAACCTGTGCGTGGATACGGCCAAACAGATCTGCGTAGGGCTGGAGATCAACGCCAACCATGTACGCGCCGTGCGCTCGGGCACCGTGACCGGCACCGCTCGTGCACTGCACGTCGGCCGCAGCACCCAGCTGTGGGAGATCCGCATCGAGGACGAGCAGGGCCGCCTGGTGTGCATCTCGCGGCTGACCCTGGCGGTGGTGGCGGCCGGCCACGGCTGAGTCCCGGACGGCCGGTGACGGCAGCGGAACCCAGCGTTCCCCGCCGATTGCCCCGGTCGATGGGTGTTATGGCCTAAATCGGCTGGCAGCGATGACGGCCCTCCGGTATCGTGCGCGGATGACTTCCCCCACTCCGGCCCCCCGCGGCGGCGTGGCGCGTGTGTGCCGTTACCTGTACCGCGTACCGCTGCTGTTGGTCCACATCATCGTGTTCCTGCCGCTCATCCTGATCGGCATGCTTCGGCCGTGGGGCGAACTGCGCGTGGGCGAGGCGACCCTGGGGGCCAAAGTGGTCAACTGGTGGCAGGGCGGGCTGATGTGGATCTTCGGCTTCCGCCTGGTGCAGATCGGCACGCCGCTGCCCGGCGCCGTGCTGTTCGTCGCCAACCACGTCAGCTGGGTCGACATCTGCATCCTGCACAGCCAGCGCATGATGGGCTTCGTCGCCAAGCGCGAGATCGCCAGCTGGCCGCTGGTCGGCTGGCTGGCCGCGCGTGGCCAGACCATCTTCCACCAGCGCGGCAACACCGAATCGCTCGGTGGCGTGATGCAGGTGATGGCTGACCGCCTGCGCGAAGGCAAGGCGGTGGGCGTGTTCCCGGAAGGGCGCACCCGCGGCGGCCACGAAGTAGGCCCGTTCCATGCCCGCATCTTCCAGGCTGCGGTTGAAACCGGCGTGCCGGTGCAGCCGGTGGCACTGGTGTACGGGCTCAAGGGCGATGCGCAGACCATTGTCGCGTTCGGCCCCGGCGAGAGTTTCTTCGCCAATTTCCTGCGCCTGCTCGGTGAGCCGGCGCGGCGTGCAGAAGTGCACTTCCTGACACCGATCGGTGCGCAGGACCTGGAAGGCCGTCGGCGCATCGCGGAGACGTCGCGCGCGCGCATCGTGGCGGCCATGAGCACCGAGTGAGGGTGCGGTGGCCCTGATCCCGCCACCCGTCCTGGACGCCGGCACGCCGACGCTGCACGCGGCTGACTACCAGCCCCCGCGCTGGCTGCGCAATCCGCACCTGCAGTCGATGCTCAGCTCCAGCCGCATGCGCCTGCAGCGCGGCCTGCTGCTGCTGGCCGCGACCGGTGCGATCAGCGAAGAACTGATCCTCGACGGCGGTGATGGCGTGCGCCTGCAAGGCTGGCACAGCCACATCGAAGGCCGCGAACCCAAAGGCATGGCCCTGCTGCTGCACGGCTGGGAAGGCAGCGCCGAATCCAGCTACATGCGCATGGCGGCCGCGCGCATGCTCGAACAGGGCTTCGACGTGGTGCGGCTGAATTTCCGCGACCACGGCAATACCCATCATCTCAACCCTGGCATCTTCCACTCCAACCTGATCGACGAAGTGGTGCATGCCGCGGGCGATATCGCCCAGCGCTGGCCGCAGTTGCCGCTGGTGGCCGCCGGTTACTCGCTGGGCGGCAACTTCGTGCTGCGCCTGGCCCTGCGCGCGCCAGCGGCCGGCGTGCCGCTGCTGCGCGTGGCCTCGGTATGCCCGGTGTTGGACCCGGCGCTGACCATGGAGAGCATCGAGAACGGCCCGGCGATGTACGACTGGTACTTCCGCCGCAAGTGGGCCGGTTCGCTGCGGCGCAAGCGCGACCTGTTCCCCGAACTGAGCGACTGCGACGACCGCGTACTGAAACTGGACATCCGCGCGCTGACCGCCTGGCTGGTCGAGCGCCACACCAGTTTCGGTTCGTTGCAGGCCTATTTCGATGGCTACTCGATTGCCGGTGATCGCCTGTCCACGTTGCAGGTGCCGGCCGACATCCTGATGGCGCAGGACGACCCGGTGATCCCCTACGCGACCTTCAGCGACTGGCAGCTGCCGCACCAGGCGCATCTGGAAACCGCCAGCTGGGGCGGACACTGTGGCTTCCTGGAAAACTGGCGCGGTGACGGCTTCTCCGAGCGCTGGGTGGCGCAGCGCCTGCAGCGCGTGCTGCAAGGCTGAACCGGCACGGGCGCGCAGGCCGCTACAATGCGGGTTTGCCCTTGAACCGGACCGCCATGCAAGACCAGATCATCCAAGCGTTGCGCCAGAACGAGGCCGACCGGGCCGTGCAGCTGGCCCAGGCGTGGACCCGTGATGAACCCGGCCAGGCCGAGGCCCACCGCTGGCTGGCGCTTGCGCTGCAGCAGCAGGGCAAGGCCGAGGACGCGATGGAGGCCCTGCAGCAGGCGCTGCAGCTGGCCCCGGACAACGCCCAGCTGCACCTGCAGCACGCCGGCCTGCTGCTGGCCCTGCGCCAGTTCGACGGCGCAGGCGAAGCACTGACGCGCACCACCGGGCTGGACCCGAACGCATTCGCCGCGTACCTGATGCAGGCCCACCTGGCGATCGGTCGCAACGATTTCGATGAAGCGCAGCGCCTGTCCACGCTGGCCTCGCGTGTCGAACCGGACCACCCGGAGCTGCTGACCATCGATGGCATGATCGCGCTGCGCCGCGATGATGCCGATCGCGCGCTGACGCTGCTGTCGGCCGCCAACCAGGCCCTGCCCAACGACATCCGCGTGCTTTACGCACTGGGCTTCGCCTACCTGGGCAAGAACATGCTGGCCTTCGCCGAGCAGGCGTTCCGGCGCGTGCTGGAACTGAACCCGACCATCGCCTCATTGCATGGCCTGGTGGTGCAGCTGGCCATGCGCCAGGGCAACCTGGAAGCTGCGGCAGAGGCGATGCAGATCGCGCTGCAGCAGGAAGGCCTGGATACGCCTTCGATGCGCCGCCTGGCCGGCGAACTGGCACTGCGCAGCGGCCAGCCGCTGCAGGCGCTGGAGCACCTGCTGCCGTTGCTGGAATCGCTGCCTGATGACCGCGACGTGCTGCAGCTGCTGCTGATGTCCTGGCAGCGCCTGGGCCGCGAAGACGAGGCCCGCGCCCGCCTGGATGCAGCCCTGGAGCAGCACCCGCAGCTGCACGACCTGTGGCTGGCACGCCTGGCGGTGGAGGAGGTCGGCAGTGCCACCGCCGCCGCCACGGTCGAGCGCTGGATGGACGCGATGCCGGGCCACCTGCCGGCGCTGGAAGCGCGCCTGCGGCTGCACGACATGGTGGGCGAACACGCCCAGGCCGAAGCGATCGCCGAGCGCATCGTCAGCCTCGAACCGGGCCGCGTCAGCGGCGAAACCCGCCTGGTCGAAGGCCTGCTGCAGCGCGATCCGGCCGCTGCGGTCGCCCGCGTGCAGGCGCTGATCGGCATGGCACCGGAAGGCCACCGCGCCGACCTGCGCACCTGGCTGGGTGAGATCCAGGATCGCGCCGGGCAGCACGAAGATGCGCTGCAGACCTGGCTGGCCCTGCAGGCCGACCAGGCCCCGCAGCGCCTGCCGCTGCCGCCGCAGGCCAAGGCACCGCCGAGCTGGCCGGACAAGGGCGAGATCGACGGCGATGCCACCTCCGCGCCGATCTTCCTGTGGGGCGCGCCAGGGTCGGGCGTGGAGCGCGTGGCGACCGGCCTGGCCGCGGCCAGCCCGGTGCTGCGCAGCGACCGCTATACCTCCAACGCACCCGACGACGCCTTCCAGAACTACCACACGCTGCAGGACCTCGCTTCGGGCGTGCTGACGCCGGAGCGGCTGGTGCAGCGCTGGCGCGAACAGCTGCCGTCGCGCGGCGTGCAGGACGACGCGATCATCGACTGGCTGCTGTGGTGGGACAACGCGCTGCTGTGGGCGCTGCGCCCGCAGTTGCCGCAGGGCCGCCTGCTGGTGGTGCTGCGCGACCCGCGCGACATGCTGCTGGACTGGGTGGCCTATGGTGCCGCCGCGCCGCTGGCGATGACCTCGCTGGCCGAAGCCAGCGAATGGCTGGCGCGCGCGCTGGCCCAGGTCGCCGCTTTGCACGAGGACGATCTGTACCCGCAGGTGCTGCTGCGCATCGACCAGATCGGCAACGATCCGCAGGCGATGGCCGAACTGCTGGGCCGACTGTTCGAGCGGCCGATGCCGCCGGCCGCGCAGCTGGGCGCGCCGCGCTTCCCGCCGGGCCACTGGCGCAACTACCGCGACGTGATGAGCGCCGCCTTCGCCAAGCTCACCCCGATCGCGGTGCGCCTGGGTTACCCGGAAGAGTGAGGACACGCCGATGCAACTGAGCAGCCACAGCCTGACCAACGGTGCACCGATCGACCGCGAATTCGCCGCAGGCGATGCCGCGGGCTTCGCACCGGACCGCAATCCGCACCTGGCCTGGAGCGATGTGCCGGAGGGCACCCGTTCGTTCCTGCTGGTATGCGTCGATCCGGACGTGCCGACCGTGCCGGAGACGGTCGGCCGCACCGACATGAGCGTGCCGCGCGACCAGCCCCGCTGTGATTTCGTGCACTGGGTGATGGCCGATATTCCGGCTTCGGTGCGCGAGATTGCCGCAGGCAGCTGCAGCGACGGCTTCGTGGTGAAGGGCAAGACCACGCCGGCCGGGCCGGCCGGCAGCCGCCAGGGCCTGAACGACTTCACCGGCTGGTTCGCCGGCAACCCGGACATGGCCGGTGACTACCTGGGCTACGACGGCCCCTATCCGCCGTTCAACGACGAGCGCGTGCACCGCTACTTCTTCCGCGTGTTCGCGCTGGACGTGGCATCGCTGCAGCTGCCGGAACGCTTTACCGCCGCCGACGCCTACCGGACCATGCACGGCCACGTGCTGGCCGAAGCGGCACTGCACGGCACCTACACGTTGAATCCGGCGCTGGGCTGAGGCGGCATAACGGGTCGTGCCGGCCGCTGGCCGGCAACGCCCGTGTGCTGCTGCATTCGCCCGTGGCAGCCGGCCAGCGGCCGGCTCTACCGCTGACGAAGACGGGCGACCCTGCGGCCGCCCTTTTCATTCGTCCGTACCGGCTACCGGCGCGAACACCAGCACATCGCCGTGCGCATTGCGCAGCAGCAGGCGGCCACGCTCATCCAGCGCAAGCGTCATCTCTGCGCGTGCATTCACCAGCGTGCCGGCGACACGTTCCTGTTCGGCCACCTCGGCCCGCATGCAAGCGGCTGTGGTGATGATGCCGCCCTCAAGAACCAGCCGGTCACCTTGCAGGTGATAGGTGCTGCTTGACTGGTTGCACAGGTTCAACTCGCTCATGTAGCCGGGTTGGAAGCGCAGCGTGTAGGGCGGTCGACCGCGCACGAACAACGCATCAATGCGCCGGCCCTGCGCGTCGGTGGCGCGCGCGAGTTGCCACGGATGTGCCTCGAGCTGCCCGGTGGTGGGCGTGCTGGCAGCGGCCACATCCGTAGACATGGCCAGCAGCGCGGCAATGATGAGGGCGGGGACGTGCTTCATGCCGATCTCCCTGATGCATGCGGGTAGTGCCGGCCGTTGGCCGGCAACATCCGTGTGTTGGCGGTGCTCCGCAAGGCAGCCGGCCAGCGGCCGGCTCTACCCACCACGAAGAAGGGCGACCTCGCGGCCGCCCTCCTGTGGTTTTACTTCTTCTCGATGGCCGACTCGACCACCATGTCCAGTACATACGCCTGCGACGGCGCATCGGCCGGCGGGTTCTTCACTTCGTAGCGCTTCACGCGCACCACGTTGCGCACGCCGTCTTCGTGGGTGTAGCCCTCGATGTTGCCGTAGAAGTTCTCGAACTTGCCCGGCTCACCCTGCTTCAGGCCCTTGTCGTCGAACTTCACTTCGCGCACCTGCAGGCACTGGTAGTCCGGGATCAGCGGGTGCGAGCACTTCTCGGTCTTCGCGGCCACTTCCAGGAACACGGTTTCGCCGGCGCCGCCGTAGCGGGTTTCAGCGGTCGGTTCCGGGTTGAACACCAGCACGTCGCCCTTGGCGTTGGTCAGGGTCAGCTTGCCATCGGCATCCTGCTCGGCCTTCAGTTCGCCCTGCAGGCGGCTCGACACGGCTTCGTCCAGCGCCATCAGCGCCTTGTCGGTGCAGGCCATCATGGTCGAGGCCATCGCACTGACCGTCAGCTTGCCGTCGGCCAGGGTGTAGCCGCCGCCCATGCGGTTGCAGGTGTTGCTGACCGACAGGCGGCCATCAGCGAAGTCCAGGGTGACCGGCTTGTCTTCGCGGGCGAACAGCGCGTCGATGCGCTTGCCGTCGGCGCCGGTGGCCTGCTGCAGCAGCCAGTGCTGGCTCTGCAGGCGCTGCGCATCCAGGTGCGCCAGCGTCTGCTGGTCCGCTGCCTTGGTCGCGGCCGGGGCCACGTCGTCGCCGCCATTGCCGGCCGGGGCCGGGGTCTGGCTGCAGGCGGCCATCAGGGCCAGCGGGAGGAGCAGGGTGAGCTTGCGGTTCATGGTGATTCTCCTTGGGGAACCGTGGGGAAAACGGGGTGGGGCCGGCAATGGGGTTACCGTGCGGCCGGCGCTGTTCAGCTGCCGGAGGGCAACCACAGCAGCAACGCAGCGCCCAGCGCGATGCGGTAGATCGCAAAGGCGGTGAACCGGTGCGACTTGATGTAGCCCATCAGCCACTTCACTACGACGAAGCCGGTGATGGCCGCGGCAAGGAAGGCCACGCCCACCTCGGTCCAGTTCTCGCTGCCCAGCTGCCCGTCCCTGGCCAGTTCCAGGAAGGTGTAGGCGCTGGCGGCGAACATGGTGGGAATGCCAACCAGGAACACGAACTCGGCGGCAGCGGCGCGGCGGCTCAGGCCCAGCAGCATGGCCAGGAAGATCGCCGAGGCCGAGCGCGAGGTACCGGGGAACACGCCCGCCACCACCTGCGCCAGGCCGACGCCGATCGCCACGATCCAGGTCACCTGGTCGCGGTCGGGCAGGCGCGCGGTGTAGGCCTCCACCAGCAGCATCCAGACGCCACCGATGATCAGTGCCCAGGCTACCGGGCTGACCGTCTCCGGCAGCGACCAGCCGGCCTTGCGCACCACCAGGCCGACCACGGCGGTGACCAGGAACGCAGCGCCCAGCTTGAACACGTACTCACGGTTCTCGCGTTGGTTCAAGCCGGTGGCCAGCTGCAGCAGGCGCTGGCGGAACACCAGCACCACGGCCACGATCGCGCCGGCCTGGATGACGATGTTGAAGAAGTCCGAGCGGGCACCCAGCCAGTGCTGGGCGATGAGCAGGTGGCCGGTGCTGGAGATCGGCAGGAATTCGGTCAAGCCTTCGAGGATGCCCAGCAGCAGGGCGGAGAGCAGGTCGGACATGGACGGTGCGGGCACGGGCGGCGGAAGGAAGGAGGTCGAGAGGATAGACGATCCCTGCTGCACCAAACGGGTGCGTCTGATGGCGGGTGCACCGGTTTGGTGCGCACCGTTCTGCACCGGCGCGGAGCAGCCATATTGAAATCAACAACTTGCGGGAATCAAAAAGTTGGCACGGTCATTGCTGTACCTCAGCAGGCATTCATCCCCATCCGAGGTCGTACCGATGTCCGTGGAAAACGTTGAGAAGCTGATCAAGGACAACCAGATCGAGTTCGTCGATCTGCGTTTCGTGGACATGCGTGGCGTCGAGCAGCACGTCACCTTCCCGGTCAGCATCGTCGAACCGTCGCTGTTCGAAGAAGGCAAGATGTTCGACGGCAGCTCGATCGCCGGCTGGAAGGGCATCAACGAATCGGACATGGTGCTGCTGCCGGACCCGTCCAGCGCGTACGTCGATCCGTTCTACGCCGATCCGACCATCGTGATCAGCTGCGACATCCTCGATCCGGCCACCATGCAGGCCTATGGCCGCTGCCCGCGCGGCATCGCCAAGCGTGCCGAGGCCTACCTGAAGTCCTCCGGCATCGCCGAAACCGCGTTTTTCGGCCCGGAGCCGGAGTTCTTCATCTTCGACTCGGTCCGTTTCGCCAACGAAATGGGCAACACCTTCTTCAAGGTCGACTCGGAAGAAGCGGCGTGGAACAGCGGCGCCAAGTATGACGGCGCCAACAGCGGCTACCGTCCGGGCGTGAAGGGCGGCTACTTCCCCGTCCCGCCGACCGACACCCTGCACGACCTGCGCGCGGAAATGTGCAAGACCCTGGAACAGGTCGGCATCGAAGTGGAAGTGCAGCACCACGAAGTGGCCACTGCGGGCCAGTGCGAGATCGGCACCAAGTTCAGCACCCTGGTGCAGAAGGCCGACGAGCTGCTGCGCATGAAGTACGTCATCAAGAACGTCGCGCACCGCAACGGCAAGACCGTCACCTTCATGCCCAAGCCGATCGTCGGCGACAACGGCAGCGGCATGCATGTGCACCAGTCGCTGTCCAAGGGCGGCACCAACCTGTTCTCCGGTGACGGCTACGGTGGCCTGAGCCAGCTGGCGCTGTGGTACATCGGCGGCATCTTCAAGCACGCCAAGGCCATCAATGCCTTCGCCAATTCGGGCACCAACAGCTACAAGCGCCTGGTGCCGGGCTTCGAGGCCCCGGTGATGCTGGCTTATTCGGCCCGCAACCGTTCGGCGTCGTGCCGCATTCCGTGGGTCTCCAACCCGAAGGCGCGCCGCATCGAAATGCGCTTCCCGGATCCGATCCAGTCCGGCTACCTGACCTTCACCGCGCTGATGATGGCCGGTCTGGACGGCATCAAGAACCAGATCGACCCGGGTGCACCGAGCGACAAGGACCTGTACGACCTGCCGCCGGAGGAAGAGAAGCTGATCCCGCAGGTCTGCTCCTCGCTGGACCAGGCGCTGGAAGCGCTGGACAAGGACCGCGAGTTCCTCAAGGCCGGCGGCGTGATGAGCGATGACTTCATCGACGGCTACATCGCGCTGAAGATGCAGGAAGTGACCAAGTTCCGCGCGGCCACCCACCCGCTGGAATACCAGCTGTACTACGCCAGCTGACCGGGCGCGATGGCGGTGGGTCCCCCCTCCCACCCGCCGCCATCGCTTCCGTTCTCGCGGCTGGGGAGCCGCAAGGCGGGCGCAGGCCCGCCGTTGTAGAGCGGGTCGCTGGCCCGCTGCAGTACAGCGGACTGCCGGTCCGCTGAAACAGGGGCAAGAGAGACCGGATACGCGACCAGGGCCGCCCTCCCTCCCGCGTCGGTCGTGCAAGGAGAGAGGCACGGCCGTCCCGGCCCTGTACGTGTCCGGTGCAACAGCCACGGTCATCACCTGATGACCCGTGGTTGCCTGATGCCAACGCGCGCTGGCGCGCTGGCCCCATCCACCCTCGGGACATGCGCATGAAACTGATCTCCGCCATCATCCGACCGTTCAAGCTCGACGAGGTCCGCGAGGCCCTGTCCGATGCAGGCGTGTCGGGCATCACTGTGACCGAAGTGAAAGGTTTCGGTCGCCAGAAGGGCCACACCGAGCTGTATCGCGGCGCCGAGTACGTCGTCGATTTCCTGCCCAAGATCAAGATCGAAACGGTGGTCACCGACGAGCGTGCCGACGCGGTGATCGAAGCGATCCAGTCGTCGGCAGGCACCGGCAAGATCGGTGACGGCAAGATCTTCGTCACCGCCGTCGAACAGGTCATCCGCATCCGCACCGGCGAAATCGGTGCCGACGCGCTGTAACCCCCTTCCGGAGACTCCCCCAATGAAGATGCGCCTTCTCACCGGGTGGCAAGCCCGGTTCCACCTGGTGTGCCTGTTGATGCTGCTCAGCGCGCTGGCCGCCGGTGCGTGGCCGGGCAGCGCCCATGCCCAGGCACAGGTGTCGCCGCTGCCGAGCGAAACCGTGGCGGTGGAGCCGCTGCACGATCCGGCCGCCACCGCCGCTGCGCCGGCCGTGGCCGAAGCGGCCGCCGCCTATGATCGTGGCGACGTCGCCTGGATGCTTACCTCCACGTTGCTGGTGCTGCTGATGGTGGTGCCCGGTCTGGCCCTGTTCTACGGCGGACTGGTGCGTTCGAAGAATGTGCTGTCGGTGCTCAGCCAGATCCTGGTGGTGTTCTCGCTGGTGCTGCTGCTGTGGGTGGCCTACGGCTACAGCGCGGTGTTCAGTGCGGGCAATCCATTCTTCGGTTCGTTCACCGAATTCGCCTTCCTCAAGGGCTTCACGCCCGACTCGGTGGGCAACACGCCGATCAAGGGCCTGCCGGACTACCTGTTCGTCGCCTTCCAGTCGACCTTCGCCGGCATCACCACCGCGCTGATCGTCGGAGCCTTTGCCGAGCGCATCAAGTTCCGTGCGGTACTGCTGTTCTCGGCACTGTGGTTCACCCTCAGCTACATCCCGATGGCACACATCGTCTGGGGTGGCGGTTACCTGGGTGAACTGGGCGCGATCGACTTCGCCGGTGGCACCGTGGTCCATATCAACGCGGGCGTGGCCGGCCTGGTCGGCGCGTGGTTCGTCGGCAAGCGCCTGGGCTACGGCCAGACCGCGCTGAAGCCGCACAACGTACCGTTTACCTACATCGGCGCCATGCTGCTGTGGGTGGGCTGGTTCGGCTTCAATGCTGGTTCCGCCGCCGCCGCCGATACGGTGGCCTCGCTGGCCTTCCTCAACACCGTGCTGGCCACCGCTGCCGCGGTGCTCGGCTGGACGCTGGTGGAAGCGATCGGCAAGGGCAAGCCGTCGGCACTGGGCGCGGCCTCGGGTGCGGTGGCCGGCCTGGTCGGCATCACCCCGGCCTGCGGCACGGTCGGCCCGCTTGGCGCGATCGTGATCGGCTTCGTCGCCGGCGTGGTCTGCGTGTGGGGCGTGACCGGCCTCAAGCGCCTGCTCAAAGTGGACGACACGGCCGACGTGTTCGGTGTGCATGGTGTCGGCGGCATCGTCGGCGCGATTCTCACCGGCGTGTTCAGTGCACAGTCGCTGGGCGGTACCAAGGCCGATCTGGATATCGCCCATCAGGTGTGGGTGCAGGTGGTCAGCGTCGGCCTGACCGTACTGTGGTCGGCGGTGGTGACCGCGGTCATCCTGCTGGTGGTCAAGGTCGTGGTCGGTCTGCGCGTGACCGAAGAGGCTGAACGCACCGGCCTGGATGTGACTTCGCACGGCGAGTCTGCCTACGAGGCCTGAGGCATGACGGGCGGCCCGGCGGGGCCGCCTTTTGCGTTTGGTCGGTGCCAGGCTTGCCTGGCACTGCTCCTGCTCTGGTGGGTGCCGACCGTTGGTCGGCACGGCCGGAGTGGCGCATCCACGCATGGCGTGGATCTACCGCATCCTCTCTGGTGGGTGCCAAGCTTGGTTGGCACGGCGGCATGCATCATCGGGCCTGATCGCGCACAATCGGGCCATGCACCCGATCCGCACGTCCCTGATGCTCTCGGCCTGCCTGCTGGTGGCCGCCTGCGCCTCCACGCCGCAGGAAACCCGCAACCCGCTCGCCACCTGGGTGCCGTCACCCAACCAGAACGCGCGCACGCCGGTCATCATCGTCATCCACCACACCGAGCAGAAGTCGGTGCAGCAGAGCCTGCATACGTTGCGCACCGCCAACAGCGGTGGACCGGTCAGTGCGCACTACCTGATCGGCGCCGATGGCCATCGTTACCAGCTGGTCGCCGATGAGCGCCGTGCCTGGCACGCCGGGGCCGGGCGCTGGGGCACCATCACCGATCTCAATTCGGCCTCGATCGGCATCGAACTCGACAACGATGGCCGCAGCCCGTTCAGTGCGGCACAGATCGAATCGCTGATCGTGCTGCTGCGCGACCTCACCACGCGCCTGAACATCCCGCCGCGCCAGGTGATCGGCCATGCCGACCTGGCGCCGACGCGCAAGCAGGATCCGAGCCGCTTCTTCCCATGGCAGCAGCTGGCCGAGGCCGGGTTCGGCGTGTGGCCGCGCGCGGCCGATGGTGCCGCACCGGAAGGCTTCGATGGGTGGAATGCGCTGGCCCGCTTCGGTTATCCGCTCGACAACCGCGACGCCACCGTCGCCGCCTTCCACCGCCGGTTCCGTGGCCGCGACGACCTGCCGAAGACGCTGGATGCCGAGGACGCCCGTATTCTGCATTCGTTGCTGCTGCAGATGCCGTGACCCCGCGCATGAACGCTTGACCTCGCGCTGGGTTGCCGCCCAGCGGCCGGCACTCCACCATGGCGGCATGATCGATTCCGCTACCTTCTTCAAGCGCACGCACTGGACCCTGTTGGCAGCGGTGGTGCTCGCAGGCTGCTCCACCACCGCTCCGCGCGCAGGCTCCGAAGCGCCCACGCCGACCTCGCCGCCGGCGGCCACCTACGCCAAGGTCGACTGGAAAGCCCTGCCAGTGGTCTCCGATGCTGATCTGCAGGCCGGCTTCGTGGCTTGGCGCAGCAGCTGCGCCCGCCTGAAGAACGACGCTGTCTGGGCCAAACCCTGCGCCACCGCCGCCGCGGTATCCGACAAGGACCCGGCCGCGATCCGCCAGTTCCTGCAGCGCGATCTCGATGCCTACGCGCTACGTGCCGGTGGCCATCAGGCCGACGGGCTGATTACCGGCTACTACGAGCCGATCTACCCCGGCAGTCTTACCCGTACCGATAAGGCCACGGTGCCGGTGTACGGCACGCCGGATGATCTGGTGGTGGTGCAGCTGGAGAGCCTCTACCCGGAACTGAAGGGCAAGCGCCTGCGCGGGCGCGTCGAAGGCAAAGTACTCAAGCCCTATGACGACGCCGGCACCATCGCGGCCAAGGGCGCCAAGGCGCCGGTGCTGGCCTGGCTGACCGACCCGATGGACCTGCAGCTGCTGCAGATCCAGGGGTCCGGCCGCGTGTGCCTGGCCGATGGCAAGCAGGTGCGGCTGGCCTACGCGGAACAGAACGGCCACCCCTACCGTGCGATCGGCCGTTGGCTGGTGGACCAGGGCCAGCTGAAGAAGGAAGACGTCACCATGGACGCCATCCGCACCTGGGCACGGGCCAACCCCGCGCGCGTGCCGGAACTGCTGCGCAGCAATCCCAGCTACGTGTTCTTCGTGCGCACCCCGGACAGCCCGGAAGGCCCGCGCGGTTCACTGAATGTGCCGCTCACCGCCGGCTACAGCGTGGCGGTGGATCGCACCGTGGTGCCACTGGGCAGCCTGCTGTGGCTATCCACCACGCGCCCGGACGGTAGCCCGGTGGTGCGCCCGGTGGTCGCGCAGGACACCGGCGGCGCCATCGCCGGTGAAGTGCGCGCCGACCTGTACTGGGGCAGCGGCGATGCCGCCGGCAAGCTGGCTGGCGACATGAAGCAGAAGGGCAACATCTGGATGCTGTGGCCAAAGGGCGTGCCCCTGCCGAACTGAACCAGCAGGGGTCGGATCCCTTCCAAAGGAAAGGGCTCTGACCCCGGATGCCTGATAATGGCGCCATTTCGTACTTTCCGGCCGCGCCTGCGGCCAGGGCTCCTGCAATGACCTACGCAAAGCACACCGCAAAATCCGGCGCGAAATCCGCCGCAAAGAAGTACTACAAGCACTGGGCCGAATCGGGCCTGGGCAAGGGCAACGTGCTGATGGAAGCCCGTGGCGAGAAGATCGTGCGGCAGGTGGAAATCTACGGCACCAAGATGGTCTGGGCCGACGAGCATGCCCACAGCGACGACCGCTTCCTGCTGGCCGACCAGCCAGTGTCGTTCCTGGATTTCGAGGAGGACGACGAAATCTCCGCGCGTGAATTCGAAGCCGCCTGGAAGAAGGCACGGGAAGCCACCGGTTACCCGGTGTAATCCCCCCGGCACCCGCCCTTGTAGTGCCGAGCCTTGCTCGACGCTGCAAAAGTGGGCACGTGAAATGTTATATGATTACATTTCATCGCAACCGCCCCTTTCCATGAAGACTCCCACCCTGGTGGCCGCCCTCGCGGCCGCACCGTTCGCCCCTGAAGCCTTCGCACAGTCGGCCGACGCCGCGCTCACTCTCGGAAAGGTGCAGGTACACCAGCACGGCGAAGGCCAGCTCAGTGCGCACCAGGTGCTGACCTCGGTGGACGTGCTGGGTGCAGACCAGATCGAAAACCGCAACGTCTCGCACAGCTGGGAATTGCTCGGGCAGATGCCCGGCATCCAGCTCACCGAAACCCGGCAGGGCGCCGAATCGGGCAAGGTCAGCTTCCGCGCCTTCAACGGCGAGGGCTACCTCAACGCCATCAAGACGCTGATCGACGGCATCCCCAGCAACGTCAACAGCGGCAACCAGCGCTTCATCGACATGCTGTTCCCGCTGGACATCAGCTACATCGAAGTAGTGCGCGGTACCAACGATCCGCGCTATGGCCTGCACAGCATCGGCGGCAACGTGAACTTCGGTACGCGCCAGGGTGGCAGCTACACCGATGCGCGCCTGGCCTACGGCAGCTATAACACCCGCGATGCGCAGCTGGCAGTCGGCCGTGAAGCCAATGGCTTCGCGCAGAACTATTTCGTCGGCACCCAGGCCAGCGACGGCTACCGCGACCACGACACCTCGAAGAAATATTCGCTGGGCGGCAAGTGGTTCTACGGCTCGCTGGACGACGGCCTGCGCGTGGGTCTGACCGCCCGTGCGTACCACCACGAAGCCGACGAACCCGGCTTCATGACCGCCGACGAGCTGCGCACGCACCGCCGTGGCAGCGACCTGCGCAACGGCAACGATGGCGATGACCGCGACATGCGCCAGCTTGCCGTGCACCTGGACATGAAACTGTCCGACGCAATCACCTTCGGCACCCGCCTGTACTACAACCGCTACGAAGACGACCGTCGCGTGACCTTCAGCGATCTCCCCACCGGCAACCTGCCGCGCCAGCGCCGCGTATGGGACGAGCGGCAGCATGGCCTGCTCAGCACGCTCACCTGGCAGGCCAGCCCCACGCTCACCGTCGAGGGTGGCCTGAACTACGAGCAGCAGGACAACGGCTACCTCCGCGAGCGCTACGCCTACGCTGAACCCACCGATTTCAGCCAGCCCCCCGCGCGGGTGCAGAACAATGATCGCCACAGCTTCGACAACTGGGGCGCCTACGTGCAGGCCGTCTACCAGCCCGTCGAGGCCTGGAAGATCGTGCCGGCCTACCGCGTCGACCGTTTCAGTGGCCGCACCCACCTGATGAACGGCCTCAGCGGCCGCCTGCAGGATTACGGCAGCATCGGCCAGCCCAAGCTGAGCATCATCCACACCCTGGGCCAGACCACCCACGTCTACGCGAACTGGGGCCGCACCTTCCAGGTGCTGACCGGCTCCACCGCACCGGCCTACCTCACCCCGGGGCAGGCGCCCTTGCAGCCGTCCACCAACACCGGCATGGAGCTGGGCCTGAAGTTCCAGCCGTTCGCGGGAAGCCAGGCACGCCTGGCGGTGTGGCAGCAGGATGCGGAAAACGAGGTGTCCAACATGCCAGCCACCGGCACCACGGTCACCCTGGGCAAGACCCGCCGGCGCGGCGTGGATGCGCAGCTGAGCCTGCAGCTGGGCGAAGACTGGACGGTGTGGGCGTCGCACGCCTACCAGGAAGCGAAGATCACCCGCGACGACCGCGATGCCAGCATTTCACTGCAGGGCCGCGAAGTGGCCGCCACCCCGCGCCACATCAGCAACCTGGGCGTGGACTACCGCGCCACGGATGCGCTGCGGCTGGGCCTGCAGGCGCGTGCACAGGGCGATTACTACCTGGAAGAGCGCAACGTGGCCGGCAAGTTCGGAGGCTTCGCCGTGCTCGACCTCAGCGCGGCCTACCAACTCACCCCGCGTTTCAGCGTGGACCTGCAGCTGAAGAACGTGACCGGCCGCGAGTACGCCTACGCCTGGTACGACAGCTTCTTCTGGGACAGCGCACGCCCGATGTTCTCGCCGGCCCCGGGCCGCAGCGTGTTCGTCGGCCTCAACATGAAGCTGTAACCGGCCACGCATGTGGTCGTGGTCGAGCTTGCTCGACCTGCGGCAGGGGTCAGAGCCCTTTCCAGGCGGAAAGGGCTCCGACCCCGGACCCCGCAGCGCATGCGGTCAGATCCCTTTCCGCCTGGAAAGGGCTCTGACCCCGAACCCCGCGTTTTGCACTACATTGGTGCAATGTCCGACCCCTCTCCCCCGCCGTCCCTCGATGCCCTGGGCACGCCGCTGGCCTGGGCCGGGGCCGATGGCCGCATCATCGGCTGCAATCCGGCCTTCGGGCGCTGGCTGGGCGTCAGCGGGCGCCGCCTGCTGGGCCAGCCATTGGCCGCACTGGAAGTGCAGGGCGAGGCACTGGCCCATTTCCTTGCCCGCGATGAGCGCGACAGCCTGCGCCTGAACCGGCTGGCGCTGGCGGTGCCCGGCGAAGCGCCGCGCTTCGCCGAGGGCTGGATGAGTCGCCGCGACGATGGCGGCTGGCTGCTGGAGGCGCATCCGGTCGATGAATTCCCCGGGCTGGACCCGACCCAGGCCCTGCCCAGCGCGCTCAGCGCGGCGCTGAAGGGCCTGGCCCACGAGCTGCGCAACCCGCTGGCCGGGTTGAAGGGAGCGGCCCAGCTGCTGGCCCGCCGGGCCGCACAGCGCGAGGCCAGCGAACGCGAGCTGATCGAGCTGATCGGCTCGGAGATCGAGCGCCTCAACGGCCTGCTCGACCAGCTGCTGTCGCCGGCCCCGGCCGCACCGCACGCCGAACTGAACATCCATGCCGCGCTCGAACGCGTGCTGCGCCTGGCCGAGAACGAGGCCGGCTGGGCTGTACGCCTGCAGCGTGACTACGACCCCAGCATTCCCGAATTCCATGGCGATGCCGACCGCCTCACCCAGGCGGTGTGGAACCTGGTGCGCAACGCAATCCAGGCCGGTGCCGGCAGCATCACCCTGCGCACCCGCGTGGAGCATGGCGTGCGCATCGCCGAGCAGCTGCACACGCTGGCGTTGCGCCTGGAGATCGCCGACGACGGCCGTGGCGTACCGGAGGAACTGGCCGAACACCTGTTCCTGCCCTTGGTGAGTGGCCGCGCCGAAGGCACCGGGCTGGGTCTGGCGCTGGCCCAGCAGGTGGCGCGCGAGCATCGCGGCACGCTGACCTACCGCTCGCGCCCGGGCCATACCGTGTTCACCCTGCTGTTGCCGATCGGCAACGGCGCCGCCCCGGCCGAGGAGGCCCCGCGCGATGTCTGAGTTCCCCACCACCGCGCAGCGCATCTGGGTAGTCGATGACGATCGTGCGGTGCGCTTCGTGCTGTGCACCGCGCTGCGCGAGGCGGGCTACCAGGTTGTCGATTTCGACAGCGCTGCGGCTGCCCTGCAGGCCCTGGGCAAAGGCGCGCCGCCGGCGCTGCTGTTCACCGATGTGCGCATGCCCGGCGACGATGGCCTGGTGCTGCTGGACAAGCTCAAGGCCGCGCTGCCGCAGCTGCCGGTGGTGGTGATGTCGGCCTATACCGATGTCGCCAGCACGGCCGGCGCATTCCGCGGTGGCGCGCATGAATTCCTGTCCAAGCCGTTCGATCTGGACGATGCGGTGGCATTGGCGCAGCGGGTACTGCCGGCGGTGGCGCCCGCGCTGGCCGCTCCCAGCCCCGCCACCGAAGCGCCCAGCGACCAGCCGCCGCAACTGGTGGGTGATACGCCGCCGATGCGCGCGCTGTTCCGCGCCATCGGTCGCCTGGCGCAGGCACCGCTGGCGGTGCTGATCACCGGCGAGACCGGCACCGGCAAGGAGCTGGTGGCCAATGCGCTGCATCGCGAATCACCGCGCGCGCTGGGTCCGTTCGTCGCGCTCAATACCGCTGCAATCCCGTCCGAGCTGCTGGAAAGCGAGTTGTTCGGCCACGAGGCCGGTGCCTTCACCGGTGCGCAGCGCCGCCACATCGGCCGCTTCGAGCAGGCCAACGGTGGCACGCTGTTCCTGGATGAGATCGGCGACATGCCGTTGCCGCTGCAGACCCGCCTGCTGCGTGTGCTGGCGCAGGGTGAGTTCTTCCGCGTCGGTGGCCGCGAGCTGATCCGCGTCGACGTGCGCGTGGTGGCCGCCACCCACCAGGATCTGGAGGGACTGGTCGCGCAGGGGAAGTTCCGCGCAGATCTGCTGCACCGCCTGGACGTGGTGCGCCTGCAGCTGCCGCCACTGCGCGAGCGCCGCGAGGACATCGCACAGCTGGCCAGCACCTTCCTGGCCGCCGCCGCACGCAGGCTGGACACGCCACCGAAGCGCCTCACCGCCGCGGCGCTGCAGGCGCTGCGCGAACACGACTGGCCCGGCAACGTGCGCGAGCTGGAGAACGTGTGCTGGCGGATGGCCGCGCTGGCCGCCGCCGACACCATCGGCGTGGCCGATGTCGATACCGCGCTGAACCGCGCGCGCGGGCGCCGCAGCAGTACCAGCGCAGCCGATCCGGGGCAGTGGGAAGCGCTGCTGGCCGAATGGGCGCGCCGTCAGCTGGCCGAAGGCGTGGAAGGGCTGCACCCGCAGGTGCGCGAGCGGGTCGACCATGCCCTGCTGGAGGCCGCGCTGCAGATCACCCACGGCCGCCGCGCCGAAGCCGCTGCCCGTCTCGGCCTCGGCCGCAATACCCTTACCCGCAAGCTGGGCGCCGGGCGCCGTCGCGGGGGCCATTGAACGGTCCCTGCACGCGATCCTCGCACCGGCTTGCCGAACCGTTGATCGTTCATGGACGATGCAATGCTTAGTGTCACCTGCAAGGAGTCTTCGATGCGTCTGTCCTTTGCCATCCTGCCGTTGTCCGCCGCCGTGCTGCTGTCTGCCTGTGGCAGTGCACCGAAGAAGGCCGAACCCACGCCGCCACCGCCGACCGTGGTCAGTGCTGCGAAGCAGGGCGAGGCCAATCTCGCGCCGGCCTCGGCCAGCATCGTCAGTGGCCGCATCGCGCTGATGGTGGAGCCCGGTGGCATCCACATCACCGGCCTGGTCGGTGGCCTGCAGCCGATGCAGCAGGCCGGCTTCCACATCCATGAGCGCGGCGACTGCAGTGCGGTGGATGCCAGCAGTGCCGGCAATCACTTCAATCCCGGTGGCGCTGCGCATGGCCGCGCCGGCACCGGCAAGCACCACCTGGGCGACATGGACAATCTGCGTGCCGATGCCCAGGGCCGCGCCAACGTCGATATCCACGTCAAGGGGGTTACCCTTGGCGGAGGCGCCGCCACCGATATCGCCGGACGCGCACTGGTCGTGCATGCCAACGCCGACGACTATCGCAGCCAGCCCGCCGGCAATGCCGGCGTCCGCATCGCCTGTGGCGTGATCCGGGTCGTCCGCTGATCACTGCAGGCATCATCGAGGGAGAGATTCCAATGCGTCTGATCCACACTTCGCTGTTTGCGGCCATCGCCGCGCTGGGCCTGGCGGCCTGCAACCAGCAGCCCGCCGCGCCGCAGACTGAAACCCCGCCGGCCGCGCCGGCCGACGGCGCCACCACCGAGCCGGCTGCAGCCCCGGCACCGGCGGCGGCACCGACGGGCGATGCTTCGGCAACGGCCGAACTGGCACCGACCCAGGGCAACGAGACCAAGGGCAGCGTCACCTTCAAGGTGGTTGATGGCAAGGTCCACGTGACCGGCCAGATCACCGGCCTGAAGCCGGGCAGCGAACATGGCTTCCACATCCACGAGAAGGGCGACTGCAGCGCGCCGGACGGCATGAGCGCCGGCGGCCACTTCAACCCGGGCAAGCAGGATCACGGCAACGTCGCCACCGATCCGCACCACGGCGGCGACATGCCCAACATCAAGGCCGACGACAAGGGCGTGGCCACCATCGACGGTCCGGTCTCCAGCAACGTCAACATCGGCAAGGGTGATGACTTCGACATCATCGGCCGCGGCCTGATCGTCCACGCCGACGCGGACGACTACAAGACCCAGCCGACCGGCAACGCCGGCGCGCGCCTGGCCTGTGCGGTGATCCAGAAGGCCCCGTAAGAAACAAAGAACGCCGGCACAAGCCGGCGTTTTTCCTGATGGGTAGTGCCGGCCGCTGGCCGGCAATCACAGATCCGGAGGGTGCCGGCCAGCGGCCGGCACTACCCACATATCACCCGGATCAGCGCGCCAGCAGTTCGCGCGCGTCCTGCCCGGCCTCGCAGTGCACGAACAGTACCGGCACGCCATGTGCTTCCAGCACCGCGGCCATCTGTCGCTGGCGCATCAGGAACTGCTCGTAGATGCCCTTCAGGCGATCGCAGTCGTTCTTGCTGTGGCTGTAGTGCGCGCACCAACCGGCCGGGTCGAACAGCGCCATGCGTGCTTCGCCATGCGTATAGCGCAGCAGCGGCTCGGGCGCGGCATTGAGCCACTCGTCCTCGCCCGGCGCCATGATCGCGGTCTCGATCAGCGGCCACAGTGCGGCCAGGCCCTGGTTGTCGTACTGCATCGACATCATCGCGGCCAGGTCGTTCACGGTGAAATAGCGCGCGTGCTCGATGCGGGCACCGAAGGTGTTCTGCGCCATCAGCGCGGTGTCGGCGTGCGCCATGCCGTTGGCCAGCAAGGTTTCTTCCAGCGCATCGGCGACCGCGCTGGTGGTGGCCACGTCGCTGCCGGTCAGCAGGAACGGCACCACGCGCAGGCCACCGCCCACCAGCGTGGCATCGGCCTGGAACGGCAGTGGCACGTCACCTTCGGCATCGGTACCGAAAGCCAGCAGGCGCGGGCCCTGGTTGCGGCCCGGGGCACGCATCTGCAGTTCTTCCAGGCGGCGATGGATCGGCCAGCCCGGACGCAGCACTTCGGCCGGGTCGAAATGCGCGGCGGCGAACACCAGGTCCAGCTCGGCCACCTGTGGCACCAGCTTGGCCAGGTCACGGCCGACGCGTTCGGCCAGTTCACCGGCCTGTTCAGCGCTGAGCACCGCCTGGCGGGGGATTTCGCCGCCGGCCAGTTCCAGGGCCAGCACGCCAAGGGCATTCATCGCGGGGTCGGGTTTGCTCATGGTTCCACGGTTGGCCCATCACAGGGCGGCAGCTACACTTGGCTCCATTATGCCTGCTCCGTCGTGCAGGCCATGTTGCAGACACCCTCATCCATGCCAGGTATCTCCATGCCCAACGCTCGTCCCGTCGCCATCCTCGGTGGCGTCCGCATTCCGTTCTGCCGCCAGAACACCGCGTATTCGGATGTCGGCAACCTCGGCATGTCGGTCCGTACGCTGGGTGCGCTGGTCGAACGGTTCGGCCTGCATGGCCAGCAGCTGGGTGAAGTGGCGATGGGCGCGGTGATCAAGCATTCCAGCGACTGGAACCTGGGCCGCGAAGCCACGCTGTCGTCCGGCCTGTCGCCGCTGACCCCGGGCATCACCCTGCAGCGTGCCTGCGGTACCTCGCTGGACAGCATCATCACCGTGGCCAACAAGATCGCGCTGGGCCAGATCGAATCGGGCATCGGCGGTGGTTCGGACACCACCTCCGACGTGCCGATCGTCTACGGCAAGAAACTGCGTGCACGCCTGCTGGCGGCCAACCGCGCCAAGAGCACCGGCGACAAGATCCGTGCGCTCACCGCCGGCTTCAAGTTCTCCGAGCTCAAGCCCGAGTTCCCGGGCGTGGCCGAGCCGCGCACCGGCAAGAGCATGGGCGACCACTGCGAGGACATGGCGAAGGAGTGGAACATCTCGCGCGACTCGCAGGATGAGTGGGCGGTGTCGTCGCACAAGAAGCTGGCTGCCGCCTACGAGCGTGGCTTCTTCAACGATCTGATCGCACCGTTCCGTGGCGTCGAGCGCGACAACATCCTGCGCCCGGACACCTCGCTGGAAAAGCTGGCCACGCTGAAGCCGGCGTTCGACAAGGTTTCAGGGCGTGGCACGCTCACTGCCGCCAACTCCACCCCGCTGACCGACGGTGCCGCTGCGGTACTGCTGGCCAGCGAAGAGTGGGCACGCGCGCATGGCCATGAACCCCAGGCTTACCTGCGTGACGCGCACGTGGCCGCGGTGGACTTCGTGCACGGCGAAGGCCTGCTGATGGCACCGACCATCGCGGTGCCGGAGATGCTCAAGCGCAACGGCCTGACCCTGCAGGACTTCGACATCTACGAGATCCACGAAGCCTTTGCCGCACAGGTGTTGTGCACCCTGCGTGCGTGGGAGAGCGAGGACTACTGCCGCAACCGCCTGGGCCTGGACGCGCCGCTGGGCCGCATCGACCCGGACAAGATCAACCTGCTGGGCTCGTCGCTGGCCACCGGCCACCCGTTCGCCGCTACCGGCGCACGCGTGATCGCCACGGCAGCCAAGCAGCTGGCCGAACGCGGCGGTGGCCGCGCACTGGTGTCGATCTGCACCGCTGGCGGCATGGGCGTGGTGGCGATCGTCGAACGCTGATCGCATCCATCGGTGGGTGCCGACCGTTGGTCGGCACGATCCGGCCGGCACTCCTGGAACTGAAAACGCCGCCCATCGGGCGGCGTTTTTTTTGTTCGGATTGTTGCTCTGGTGGGTGCCAAATTCACCGGTGGATGCCGGCCAGCGGCCAGCACTACCCATCAGGGCAACCGCGGGTTGCCGAATTCGTCGCGCTCTTCGTTGGCGTCATACACCGGCGGCTGTGCAACGATGGGCTGCTCCTCCACCGTGGCGCGCAGCGGCGTCTCGGTGCCACGCACCAGTTCCACGCTGTCCTCGCCGCGCTGCAGGCGCAGCGCATTGGCCAGGCACTGTGCGGCCAGCGCGTGTTCGCCACGTTGCGCGAACACTTCACCCAGCGCTTCCCACGCCGGTGCACCGGCGCCAGCGGCAATGGCCTCGTGCAGGAACGCATCGGCGGCATCCCACTGCTGCTGGGCCAGGGCCACGCGGCCCTGCGCCAGGCGCAGCGCGGCCGAGCCGTCATGCACGTTGCGCCAGCGCGCCAGATTGGCCTGGCGGGTGGCCAGGCGCTCGGCGGGCAGGCGGCCATACAGCGCCACCAGATCGTCATTCCAACGCTGGTCCAGTGCCTGTTCCAGCGCCAGCAGCGCCGGCTCATCCCAGTCCAGCGCCACCGCACGGCTGGCATAGGCGCCCACTACGTCCGGGGTGGGGCGCAGTGCCTTCGGCGTGGCCTCCCACTGTGCGGCCAGCGCGTTGACGTCGGCCGCTTCCAGTAGCGCCTGTGCGGCCAGGCGTGCCTCCAGTTCGCTGTTCGCGTCGGCCGGCAGCACCTTGCTCTGGCGCAGCGCACCCAGCTGGCCATACGCTTCGTGGGCGCGGCCGGCCTGTGCCAGCGCTTCGGTACGCAGCCACAGGCCGCGTGGTGGCAGCGGCTGGATCGCCGCTACGTCCAGCGCGTTGATCGCATCGACCGGCAGATCGCGCGCCAGCAGCTGTTCGGCGCGCAGCAGTGCCTGCAGGGTGGCGTCACTTTCACCCAGGCGCTGCAGCAGCGCCTCTCCGGCGGGGCCATCGGCCCGTGCCTGCGCGCTGCGCACGGCGGTGGCCAGTGCCACCGCGCTCACTTCCGGGTCCTTGGCGGCGCCGTCCAGCAGCTTCTCCGCACGCTGCCACTGGCCATGCTCGTAGGCCTGCAGGCCGTCGATCAGGCGCACCCGGCCCTGCTTGCGGCGGTAGCGGCCCCAGGCACGGAACGGTGCAGCGATCAGGCTCCACAGCAGCCACAGCACCAGCACCGTGATCACTGCCAGCAGCGCTACCTTCGGCAGGTTGCTGTGATAGTCGTAGCCGCCGTAGCGCAGGGTCACTTCGCCGAAGCGGTTCAGGTCATCGGCGCCGAGCCATTGCGCGGCGACCACGCCGATGGCCACGGCCAGCAACAGCACGACCAGGGATTGCAGGGGTTTCATGCGGGCTTACCTCCGGTCGGTCTGGGTGCGCAGTTGTTGCAGGGTGCTGCCAAGAACAGCGTCGCTGGCCTGCAGCGGAAGTTCGCGCAGGGCCTTCAGTTCAGCACGTTGTGCGCGCAGGGCCGGTGAATCCGGCCAGCGCCGCTGTGCCCACTGCTCCACGCGGTCCAATGCGGTGTTGCGGCCCGCGCTGTCGCCGCGCTCGATCGCGGCACGCGCCAAGGTCAGTTCCAGCTGCAGGGCATCGTCGGCGTTGCGCTGTTCGGCGGCAGTCAGTGGGCCGTTCTGGCGGCTCGGGGTGATGTCCACGAACGGTGCCAGCGTGGCCTGCCACCAGGGCTTGGCGGTGCTGCTGCCGGTCGTGCCGGTGATCTGCGAGGGCAGGCCCTGCAGCGCCCGGGCCACAGCATCCAGACGCTGCAGCGACTGCACGCGCGGGCCACTGCCGAGCGCATCCAGTGCCTCGCGCTCCTGCACCAGCGCCTGGCGCAGGTTCAGGCCGTCGGCGTCGGGCAGATCGGCCAGCGCGGTGGCGGCCTGTGCATACAGGCGGCGTGCGCCGTCCACGTCGTCGGCGTAGTTCAGACGCTGCGCAGCCTGGGTCAGCAGCAGCTCGGCCTCGTCGCGCTGCACCGCCTGGCGGCCCTGGTTGGCGCTGTCGGCCAGCTTGGCCAGGTTCTCTTCCAGCAAAGCGCTGCGCTGCGAGAGTCCCAGCATCTCGTCGCGCAGCACGCGGTTGGTGGTCGCCGCGTCCTGCAGGCGCTGGCTGGTCGCACGCTGGTCACGGCGCAGCGCATCCAGCGTGGCCTCCAGGCCCTTCAGCTGTACGGCGGTGGTCTGTGCCTGCGCTGCCTGTTCGTTCTGTTGCTGCTGCCAGACGTACCAGCCGGCATAGCCGCCCGCGCCGAGCACGACCACGGCGGCCAGCGGCAGCAGCCAGCGCACGGGTCGATGGGGTGGGGGTGCGGGCGGAGTATCGTTCATCAGGCTTCCTTGTCGGCAACGTCGCCGGTCGGGGTGCCGGCAGGCTGCGTTGTGCACAGCATCACCGTTGCCGACGGCAGCGGCAAGCGTGATCCACGTCCCTGTTCAGGTCGCTGCCGGGACGGTGAGCGTGGCGTGTGCAGCGGCCACCAGCTGCGCAGCGGTGGGGCCGGCGCTGCGTGTGATGCGCTGCAGGCCGAGCGCCTGCGCCTGTTCGCCGAGGCGGTCACTGGCAACCACCACGCGGGCAGACGCCCGCAGGCGCTGCTGCCCGGCCGGCGGAAGCTGTTGCCAGAAATGCTGCAGCGCTTCGCCACTGCTCACGGCCAGTACCCACGGCTGTGCTGAATGCGCCAATCGCGCCAGCGTTCGCGGGGGCAGTCGCAGCAGGCGACGCTTGTAGACGTCGGCACGTTCGATCGTGGCGCCCGCCGCCTGCAGCTGCGCGGCAATCAGGCCACGCCCGGCGGGCGCGGTCACCAGTCCGATGCGCAGGCCCTGTACGTCGGCCAGCACCGGCAGCGCCAGCAGGCCTTCACTGTCCATCCGCTGCGGCGCGTGCACCTCGGTGATGCCATGTGCCTGCAATGCGCGCGCAGTGCCTTCGCCCACGGTCAGCCACGGGCTGCGCTGCACGCCGGCCAGCGGCAGCAGGGACGCGGCTGCGGCAACGGCGGCCGGGCTGGTGAACACCACCCGGTCGCAGTTCAGCGCGCGTTGCAGCTGGCGCACCACAGCCGTGCCCTGCAGGCGCTGCAGGCGCCAGGGCGCCAGGGCCAGGACATTCCCGCCCAGCCCGGCAACGGCGCGGCGCAGCGCCACGTTCTGGCCCCGCGGGCGCAGCGAGATCAGGGTCCAGCGCGGGCCGGAACGGGTGGCGCCAGTGGGTATCGTATGGTCGACCATTGCCTGCATTATGCGGGCCCTTCGTTGTCGTGGTCGCTGCTCCGATGTCCGTTGATGCCCTGACTTCCTCGTTGGCCGCCCTGCAGGACGTGCTGGACTGCATGCCGGCGGTCCGCGCCATGCAGATCCAGCTCGACGGCTATGCCGATGGCGTGCTGCGCATCACCGCGCCGCTGGCGGCCAACGTCAACGACAAGGGCAACGCCTTCGGCGGCAGCCTGGCCTCGGTGCTGACCCTGTCCGGCTGGGCGCTGGTCAGCCTGCGCCTGCGCCTGGCCGGCCACGATGCCGAGGTCTATGTGGCCGACAGCAACCTGCGCTATCTGGCGCCGGTCTATGAGGACCTGCACGCCCACGCCGAAGCGGCCGAAGCCACCGGCTGGGACGCCTTCCTGAATACCTTCCGGCAGCGCCGCAAGGCCCGCATCAGCATCATCGCCACCCAGCCCGGTGCCGATGGCAAGCCCGCCGCCGAATTCAGCGGTCGCTTTGTTGCCTTCGCCAAAGGGTAGGATGGCAGGCTGACGTTCTGGGGAAACCACCGATGCGCCGCCTCATCCAGTTCCTGATGTATTCCCTGCTGCTGGTCAGCGCCGTGGCCTCGGCCGACGACCTCAGCCGCAAGCAGCGCAAGCTGCTGGAAGAGACCCAGGTCGCGTATGGCGCGACCATCCGCTGGGGCAGCATGGACGATGCCATCGGCTACCTCGACCCCAAGCTGCGCAAGGAAAAGCCGCCGACCGAGTTCGAGCTCAACCGATACGCGCAGCTGCGCGTGTCGTCCTATCGCGAGCGCAGCAGCGCCTCGCTGGACGGTGGCCTGGTCGAGCGCCGGGTCGAAATCGGGGTGATCAACCAGAACACCCAGGCCGAGCGCACCGTGGTCGTGGTCGAGCGCTGGCGCTGGGATCCGGAGGCCAAGCGCTGGTGGCAGACCGCCGGCCTGCCGGACCTGTGGAAGGGGCAGTGACGGGCCGCGTCCGGCTTGTGCGACAATCGGCGCCCGCTTAATCGACCCGTGACCTGAGTGAATTACGAAGAGTTGCTGGCCTTTGCAGGCCGAAACCCGATGCTGTCCGCGGCCCTGGTCGGCCTGACCGTGGCCATCATCGTCACCGAGATCCGCCGCCTGTTCCGGGGCTTCAAGGGCATCAAGCCCGCCGAACTGACCCAGCTGATGAACGCGGGCGGCACGGTGGTGGTCGACCTGTCGGCCAGCGGTGACTTCGAAAAGGGCCACATTGCCGGCAGCCGCAATGCCCAGGCCAGTGCCTTCGGCCCGGAAAACAAGCTGGTGGCCAATGCCAAGCAGTCGCCGGTGGTGCTGGTGTGCCGCAGCGGCAACGCTTCGGAAACCGCCGCCAAGGCGCTGAAGAAGGCCGGTTTCGAGAAGGTCTACGTGCTCGATGGCGGCATTCCCGCCTGGCAGCAGGCCGAACTGCCGCTGGTCAAGGGCCGCAACTGATTGCCGCAGGTGGCGGATCCGGCCTTGTCTGGGCCTGGTCCCGCCCCCATCGCAGTAGTTCGACCATCGTTTTCATTGCATTCACCTGGAGTTACTGGAAATGTCCGAAGAGATCACCAACGGCGCCGCTGCGCCGGTCGATGCCGCTACCGGCCCCGCTTTCACCGTCGAGAAGATCTACGTCAAGGACGTCTCCTTCGAGTCGCCGAACGCGCCGACCATCTTCAATGACCAGGTGCAGCCGGAGCTGCAGCTGAACCTGAACCAGCAGGTGCAGCGCCTGGGTGAGAACGCCTTCGAAGTCGTGCTGGCCGTGACCCTGACCTGCCAGGCCGGTGAGCGCACCGCCTACGTGGCCGAAGTGAAGCAGGCCGGCGTGTTCGGCCTGGTCGGCCTGGACCCGCAGTCGATCGACGTGCTGCTCGGCACCCAGTGCCCGAACATCCTGTTCCCGTACGTGCGCCAGCTGATCAGCGACCTGATCCAGGCCGGCGGCTTCCCGCCGTTCTTCCTGCAGCCGATCAACTTCGAAGGCCTGTACGCAGAAACCCTGCGCCAGCGCCAGGAGCAGGGCGACGCACCGTCGCTGGCTGACTCCGAGCCGGCCGGCAACGCCTGATTCCTGCCGCGACGTCACGGATGAGCACTCCCGCTGACAAGATCGCCGTGCTCGGCGCCGGTTCCTGGGGAACCGCGCTGGCCAGCCTGCTCGCACGGCACGGTCACCCGACCGTGCTGTGGGGGCGCGACGCGGCCGTGGTCGAGGCCATCGACCAGCGCCACGAGAACCCGCGCTACCTGCCGGGCATCCCGCTGCCGGACAGCCTGCGTGCCACCACCGATCTGGCGTCGGCGGTGCAGGGCGCGGCCTGGATCCTGGTGGTGACGCCGTCGCACGCGTTCGGCGAGACCGTGCGTGCGCTGGCGCCGCTGCGACCGGCCGGTGCCGGCGTGGCCTGGGCCACCAAGGGCTTCGAACCCGGTTCGGGCCGTTTCCTGCATGAAGTGGCGCGCGAAGTGCTGGGTGAGGATGTGCCGCTGGCCGTCGTCACCGGGCCGTCGTTCGCCAAGGAAGTCACGCAGGGCCTGCCGACCGCGATCACCGTGCACGGCGACGTGCCCGAGTTCGCGCAGACGGTGGCCGAGGCGATGCATGGCCCGGCGTTCCGCGCCTACACCGGCGACGACATGGTCGGTGCCGAGCTGGGCGGCGCGATGAAGAACGTGCTGGCGGTGGCCACCGGCGTGGCCGATGGCATGCAGTTGGGCCTCAACGCCCGTGCCGGCCTGATCACCCGCGGCCTCAACGAAATGCTGCGCCTGGCCGCTGCGATCGGCGCCAAGCCGGAAACGCTGATGGGCCTGGCCGGCCTGGGCGATCTGGTGCTGACCTGCACCGGCGACCTGTCGCGCAACCGCCGCCTGGGCCTGGCCCTGGGCCGCGGCCAGACGCTGCAGGATGCCGTGCGCGAGATCGGTCAGGTGGTCGAGTCGGTGCAAACCGCCGACGAAGTGATGCGACAGGCACGCCGCCATGGCATCGACCTGCCGATCTCCGACGGTGTGCGTGCCGTGCTGCATGGCGAGCAGACCCCGGAAGAAGGCTTGCGCGCACTGCTGGCGCGGGAACAGAAACCGGAGTATCCGGACACGCTGTTCAAGTGAATCGAAAAACCCCGGCCAGGTGCCGGGGTTTTTTCTTGTGCGCCTCATCCACGCATGGCGTGGATCCAGGACGGAACCCGCTTCTGGTAGCGGCCAACCTTGGTTGGCGCCCAGTAGCGCCGGGCCATGCCCTGCGGAATCCCTCACCGCGCCGGCGGCGGCGCGTTGCTGTTGTCCATGTCCGAAAAGATCAGCCAAGGCCCATCACGCTCACGCTTCAGCGTGAGCGTGAACTTGCCGGTATCGCCCACGTTGTTGCCGTAGCTGTACGCACCGACGATGTAACCCGTGTTCCCCTCCACCGCATATGCCAAGGCACGCAACCGCAACGGACTGCCGCCCTGTCCGGCATATGCAGCCTCGATCGCAGTGCGCCCGCGCACGGGTGGCTGGTTGCTCTGCAGCACAAAGCCATCCTCGGCGAAGAGCGCAGCCAGTGCCCTGGCATCACCCCCGCGCCACGCCTGCTCGTAGTTGCGCAGCACACGGTCCAGCGGTGCGGGCAGGGCTGCGTCCGGGAGAGGCTGCGCAGGCTCCGCGCCTTCTGCATCGTGGACATTTGCCGGCGATGCCATCAGCAGGGCACTGCAGAAGATCATGGCGAGTCGTGTGCGGCGCATGCGTCCAGGCCCTGGCGATGATGGGAAGACTTCAGACGCATCCTAGCGCGCCGCTGGTTAGAATCACGCGGCCGCCGATTCGGTGGATGCAGCGCAGATCAGACAAGGACACGCGATGAAGACGCGAATCACAGGGATGGCGATGATGGCCGCGCTGCTGGCAGCCTGCGGACAGGCACCGGAGAAGACTGGCGAGGCCGCGCCTGCTGCGGCGCCAGCACCAACCACCGAAGCTCTGGCCGCCACGGCCACGGTGGTCGAGAAGGAACCGTCCATCGAAGACAGCGTGGATCCCGCGGTGTGGGACAACGAAGGTGAACCGGAAGACCCCAGTGCCGGCGGCGAACAGACCTGTGCGGACAATCCGCTGGCGACCCACTTCTTCACCCTGGTCGGCGGCAGTACCGTGGACGACTGCGGCCGCAAGGACCCGAAGGTGCTGGCGGCCTTCAACAGCCTGATGAAGGGTACTTCGGCAGCCGAATCCAGCGACAAGGAGATTCCCTCGCTGCGCCAACGCCTGTTGAGCGGACCCAGTGGGCCCGGCGAGCTGCTGGTGCTGCAAGGCGAGCCATGGTGGTTCTACACCGCTTGCCAGGCCCACGACTGCCCCGGCACCGCGTTGGCGATGCTGTATTCGCCGACGGAAGCGAAGATGGTCGGCCGTCTTACCGCGCGCTGCCGTGTGTGGTGGCTGGGCGAGCCGACGGCGGAACAACGTGAGCAGATCGAACAGCGCCAGCCACTGCAGGATGCCGCGTTGAAGGAAGACAGCGCGCTCTGCGAGTGATGTGGCGCCGGCGTCACCCGTCCGGCTGCATGCGCGCGCTGGCCTGTGCGTTCATCGTCAGGCACGCCATGATCAGCCCTTCCATCACCCGGTCGCCCACGTACTCGGCCTCCGCGCCGTTCTGACGCACGCGCTCGGCCGCCAGCAGCAGCTCCAACGTCACGCGTTGGCCGGCCAGTGCACAGTCCGCATCGGCCAGCGCCATGCAACGGCCCGGCATCTGGTGACGCTCCGGCCAGGGTTGGCCATCGGCGGCCGCGCCTTTGCCGATGCGGTGAAGCGTGGCGATGAAGGCGTTCGGGTCGGTCGCAGCCGCGTGCTTTGAGGGCTCACCGCCAGTGGCGGACGAGCGATGCGGATGCAGGCGGGGGAAGTCCGGTGAGGTCATGGCAGTGCTCCGTGCAGGACAGACGTTAGCCGCCACGCAAAGGTGGCGGGCGGAGACGTGGCTCGAAAACCGGGAGATCACGAACAAGACCGGCAGGCGCAAGGCCTCCACGCTCCGCCCGCCATAGCCGGCAGACGGAATGCCAGCCGGCGCCACGCGGGGTGACGCCGGCTGGCAAGCGCAAACAACGTTCGTGATCTGACGGGTTTTCGAGGCCCGGCCACCCATCTTCCGGTGGCCCGCCATCTGTACCGCTGTCGCTGCGCAACGCCAATCAGACGAGTTGCAAACAGCGTTTGATCGAAGACGCTTTCAGCATTCTTGCACGCTGTTAAGCCGTCGCGGACGCAGGTGCCGCAACGTCCGTAGCAGCATGGAGAATATGCGACATGATTCGAACTTGATGACAGGGATGTGGGTACCCCACCAGGCCGATGACGACAGTGCGCAGCGAAGAACGTAAATCGAACTCGCCCCACTCTGGTTGTCAGCGCTCTTCGGGTCCTTCGTACCAAGCCTGAGTACGGTTCACGATCCGCACCACGGACAGCATGACCGGTACCTCGATCAGCACACCCACCACGGTGGCCAGCGCCGCTCCCGAGTGCACGCCGAACAGTCCCACCGCTGTGGCCACAGCCAGTTCGAAGAAGTTGCTCGCACCAATCAGCGCTGACGGGCCGGCCACGCAATGCGCCACGCCCAGACGGCGGTTCAGAAGGTAGGCCAGGCCCGAAGTGAAATAGACCTGGATCAGGATCGGCACCGCAATCAGCGCGATCACCAGCGGTTGCTTCACGATCTGCTGGCCCTGGAACCCGAACAGCAGCACCAGCGTCAGCAGCAGGGCGGACAGCGACAGCGGGCCCAGCCGTCGAAGCGCACGCTGCAGCCCCGTCTCACCGCTGCGCGAAAGGATCCAGCGCCGCAGCAACGCGGCCACCAGCACGGGCACCACGATGTAGAGGCCAACCGACAACAGCAGGGTGTCCCACGGCACGCTGATCGCCGACAGGCCCAGCAGCAGCGCAACCACCGGCGCGTAGGCAACCACCATGATCGCGTCGTTCAACGCCACCTGGCTCAGGGTGAAGTTGGCATCACCGCGGCACAGGTTGCTCCACACGAACACCATGGCGGTGCAGGGCGCGGCCGCCAGCAGGATCAGCCCGGCGATGTAGCTGTCGATCTGTGCTGCAGGCAACCAGTCCGCGAAGGCATGGCGCAGGAACAGCCAGCCCAGCAGCGCCATCGAGAACGGCTTCACGGCCCAGTTGATGAACAGCGTCACGCCGATGCCCTTCCAGTGCTGCTGCAACTGGCGCATCGCAGTGAAGTCGACCTTCAGCAGCATCGGGATGATCATCAGCCAGATCAGCACCGCAACCGGCAGGTTGACTTTGGCCACTTCGGCGGAGGCCAGCACCGCGAAGGCATCGGGCAGGACGTGGCCCAGCAGCGTGCCCATCGCAATGCACAGCACAACCCACAGCGTCAGGTGTCGCTCGAACAGGCTCATGGCAGTGGCACCGTCATTGTGCGCCGTCGGTCGGCAGCAGCTGGCCGATCCGGTCCAGCGCGTGCTGCAGCGCTTCGCGTTCGGACCACACCGATTCGGGCAGTGCGAGCAGCGCACGCAGGCGCGTTTTCACGATGGCATGGGCCAGTGCGAAGGCCGCGGCCTTGTCGGCATCGCTGCCTGCCACGGCGGCGGGATCGGGCAGGCCCCAGTGGCTGCGGATGAAGTCACCGAACACCACAGGGCAGGCTTCGGCAGCGGCCGCGTCACACACGGTGATCACCAGATCCATCGGGGCCGCATCTACGAACTCATCCCACGACTTGCTGCGCAGCCCTTCAATGGGCATTCCTTCGGCCTGCAACTGGGCGAGCGCGAAGGGATTGATCTGGCCAGTGGGCTGGCTGCCCGCACTGAAAGCCCTGAAGCGATCGCCGCCCCAGGCGCGCAGGGTGGCTTCAGCCAGCACGCTGCGCGCGCTGTTGCCGGTGCAGAGGAACAGGACATTGCGGGTCATGTGGCTTCCGTGGTCAGTGAGTGGCTTGGACATGCAAAGCGCGCTTGCCGGGCAGAGACTAGTGAACTCGGCAGAGCTGCGGATCGCCTCGGCTATCTGCGCGCGATCGCATCCGGCATAGCCGTGCCGCGCGAACCATGGGCCTGCCGACGTTGTCAGCAGCACCAGTTCCCTGACCTGCATGCGGCGGGCCATGTCCTCGGCCGCTGACAGCAACGCGCGCCCAAGGCCGGTATTGCGTCGGTCGTCGGACACCACCAGCGAGCGAAGCAGGGCCGACGCGCCGAAGATCTGCAATCCAACGGCACCCACGGGAACGCCGTCGAGGTCTGCGACGAGAAACGCCACCTCGCTGCTTTCCAGATCGGCCACGGGCAACTGCGCCTGCTGCAGAAGGTCACGGATGGAGCACAGGTCGTCGCGCGTGCCTGCACGAATCACCGGGTCGGGTTTCATCTCAGCACCTGCATGCCGGTTCGCTCACCGTGCACCGCTCATCCGGGGAGCCCGCGCAGCAGTTGTGCGTCAGGTACTGGACCAAGCCGTTCATCGCATCGAAGTTGGCGCGGTAGCAGACGTGGCGGCCTTGGCTTTCGCTCTCCACCAGCCCGGCCTGCACCAGCTCCTTCAGGTGGAAGCTGAGCGTGGCTGGGGGTACCTGCAGGGCCGTGGCGATGTCGCCCGCCATGCGCCCTGCCGGGCCCGCCTCCACCAGCAGTCGGAAGGCAGCCAGGCGGGTGGCATGGCCGAGGGCGGTCAGGGCGGTGATTGCATTAGATGTTTCCATATTTCTAGAATAGTCGAATGAATGAGCCAATCACAAGCCTGGACCTGCCCAACCTGCTGGAATCGTCATTGCCCCAGCCCAATCATCACCAGCTCGCCGCGGCAGATCTGGGGCCGCCACGCATTCTCCTGCTCTACGGCTCGCTGCGGCCCCAGTCGTTCAGCCGCAAGCTTGCGCTGGAAGCCGAGCGGCTGCTGCGCCACCTGGGGTGCGAAACCCGGGTGTTCGATCCGCATGCGCTGCCGATGCTGGACAGCGTGGACAGGAATCACCCCGAAGTGCAGCGACTGCGCGAATGGTCACAGTGGTCGGAAGGGCAGGTCTGGGTCAGCCCCGAGCGGCATGGCACGGTCACCGGCGTGTTCAAGAACCAGATCGACTGGTTGCCGCTGGAAGATGGCAGCGTGCGGCCCACGCAGGGCAGGACGCTGGCGGTGATGCAGGTGAGCGGCGGCTCGCAGTCGTTCAATACCGTCAACACGTTGCGCGTGCTCGGCCGCTGGATGCGCATGCTGACCATCCCCAACCAGTCGTCGGTGGCCAAGGCCTGGCAGGAATTCGATGACGACGGCCGGATGAAACCCTCGCCGTACTACGATCGGGTGGTGGACGTGATGGAAGAACTGGTGAAGTTCACGCTGCTGACGCGGGGCCGGTCGGACTACCTGGTGGACCGCTACAGCGAGCGGAAGGGCGACGCGCACGCCGCGGCCTTGGCGCGGGCTGCAGGGGCGACGGCTTCCTGAGTTCCAGCACGCGCGCTACCTGCTCGCGCGCTGCGCGCCCTTGCTGTTCTCGTCCTTTGCATCGCCACGGCTCTGCGCGAACGCCGGGAACGTCTTCGCGATCGAATCCTTGTCCGGCAGGATGTAGAACACACCGCCCTTCTGGAACGTGGATTGCACGATCTGTTCGTAGAAGCCGGGCGAAACGTTGATGCAGCCGTGGGTGACGCGGTTGTCGTCCGGCGTCGGCGTCGCCAGTCGTTCGGCGCGCTTTTCCTTCGGGCTGCCCGGTGGCAGCGGATGCATCGAGACGGCGGAATCGTAGTCCACCCACAGCACGCGCCCGGCATCGTCGGAGGGGCCATAGGCGCCAATGAAGCGGCCCGCAGGCGTGGTGCGGTCGTGGCCGGGAATCGCGCTCAGAGCAAGCTTGGCGACGCCCGGTGCGGAATGATCGCCGATGGCCGAACCGAACAGTGCCGGCGCGGCGCCGCGCAGCTTGCCGTCGCCGCCGAAGACCAGGACCTGCGCGGCGGCCTTGTCCATGATCGCGAACGGATAACCCTGATTGTCCTTGCTGGCGACCACCCAGCCGGCCAGCTCGATCACTGTTTCGGAGACGCTCTGGTCGGGCGGAAGTTCATCAACGGCGGCCGCCTGTGGTGCGGGTGCGTCCTTGTCCCTGGCGTTGGCTACGCCGCTGCATGCAACGGCCAGTGCCACGGCCAGAGTGGCGTGCAGGGCGCGGTGTGCAGGGGAGGAGGAGGTACGAATGAGACGGCTCCTGGCAATGCAGATCTGAGGTGGAAGGACGCCAGTGGCCGGCGAGGGCCACTGGTTCCCGATACACAGGTGGATCAATTCAAACAGTGAGGGAGCGATCAGCCGCGCGGCTTGCGTCCGACGGGTGCCCTTTCAAGCTGCTGCACGCGGCCTTCGATCTGGTCCAGGCGCTGGTTGGCCTGCTGTGCCGACTGGTTGGCGGACTCGGCACTCTGTGCAGCGCCCTGCACCTTTACATCGAGCTGATCGAGGCGCGAGTTGATGGTTGCGAACTCGTCCTTGTAGGTGGCACAAGCGCCAAGGCTCACGGTGGCGATGAGCGCGACAGCAAGTGCGCGGGCCGTCTTCATGTGTTGCGGGTTCAGGTTCATTGCACTCCCTCCTTCGTCTGGGGAAGCTGGAATATAGCGGCGTTTGTTCCCCACGCTGACAAGCGCTTTCAGCTGAAGTTGGAAGACGTGGAAGGGTTGTGAAATATGTTCGTCAGCGAAGCTTAACGAGTGAGATCAGGCGAGCTGATGTGCGCAGAGGCGACGGCCTTGCGGTTGCTCGAATCGCCCAATTCATCAGCCTGAAGACGGCCTCATTCTTTCCCGTTTTCCACTGGCCCACACGTCGGGCGCCATTCACTTGCGGCGAACAATGCCGGCGCACTATCCGGGCGCACCTCCAGCAGCGTGGCGACGGCACCGGCTTTGTCATCGGTGCGGGCAACGTAGTCAGCGGCAATGCGGTAGCCGATCCAGTAACCAAGATCGCCGCGGCGCGTTTCGTCGCCCGCTCCGTTGTAGAGCCATTGCGACAGATCAGTACCGGCGCTGTCCCGGGCGAACTGGCGTTCCAGGGCGCATTCGCGGCCCTGCGTCCAACGACGCAGATGCGCGTTGGCCGGTTGCCCCGAGATCAGTTCGCCCACGTACTCGGCGCCTCCTTCCAGCAGCGTCTGATAGAGCAGGGTCGGTTGCGCGACATCGACGCTCGCACCGGGCTGCTGCACGTGCACGTACTCATGGGCGATCAGGTGCACGAAACGATCGCCGATGTCGGGCTGCATCCAGTCGGCGTTGCACAGCGCCTCCAGTCCGATCACCACGCCGTCGGGCGTGGTGACACCGCCGCTGTTTCCCCGACCGACCAGCACGGTGACCGGCGGAAAACGTGCGGAGGGAAGCAGCGTGCCCAACCGATCGAGTGCCTTGGCAACCCGCTCGCGGATCTCCGGCAGCGCCGTCGCACAGGTACGGGCTTTGGCAAACAGCGCAGGTTTGTGCTGGATCGCATCTGCAAGACGATCCATCGAGCCGATACGGCTGTCAGTGAAGCTGCGTAGTGCATCCGTACCCGCATGCAGATAGCCGCGCTGCAGATCGTCGGCACTTGGCTTCCCTCCGCTTGCATCCAGCACGCTGAAGAAGCGCGCGACATCGTCGGTCTGAATCACGATGCGCCCGGAAGGGCGGGTACGCTCGGCTGCGTTGGCTACCTGCAGCATCATCGGCAGGGCGAAGAGCAGCAAAGCCCGCACTGTGCGCCGGGCATGAAGCGGAAACAGCAGTGACGCGATGGATGCATGCGGCATGAGGAGTTCCCTGAACGCCAGCCTTATTTATACACCAGTCAGTTCAATATTCAGGGTCGATTAGACCCCCTAACGGATAATTCACACCTGTCGACCGCCTCCTCTCTCTCCCCCTCCCGGGAGGCGGCCGACGAAACCAAAATAATTAAAGGTGTGTCCCGATGAACAAGAATTCGCTGCTCGCCCTGGGTCTTCTGGCTGCCCTGCCGTTCGCTGCATCGGCAACCGATGGCCTGTCGTACAACTACGTTGAAGGCGGCTATGTGAACACCGATGCCAAGGGCGGCGACGCCGATGGCTGGAAGGTGAAGGGTTCCGTGGCGGTGCACCCGAACTTCCACATCTTCGGCGACTACAGCGCGCAGGAGACCGACAAGTTCAAGAACGACGTCGACCAGTGGCGCATCGGTGCCGGCTACAACTACGGCATCGCACCGAACACCGACCTGGTGGCGCGTGTCGCGTACCAGAAGTTCGACATGAAGCACGGCCTGGACTTCAACGGCTACTCGACCGAAGTCGGCGTGCGTACCGCGTTCAACCCGTACGTGGAAGGCTACGTGATGGCCGGCTACGAGGACTACGCCAAGAAGCACGGTATCAACCCGGACGGCGAGTTCTACGGCCGCGTCGGCGCCACCGCCAAGTTCAACCAGAACTGGGGCCTGAGTGGCGAAGTGAAGCTGGCCAAGGCCGGCGACCGCGAGTGGTTCGTGGGCCCGCGCTTCACCTGGTAACAAACGCCTGTCGTTAGAGCGTGTTGTGCTGGCGTGTGACTCTCTCTCTCTCCCACACGCCAACCGAAGCCCGGCCTCGCGCCGGGCTTCTTCTTTTCTGTGCATCCGGTAGAGTGCAGGGCCGCAGGGCGGTCCTGCAGAGCCTGGCGCGGCGGATTCCAGCGCAATCACGATCAAGGGACATGATGAAGATGAAGGCGATCACTGCTGTGGCAGCACTGCTGCTGCTGGGAACGGCGCAGGCGCGTTCGAGCGCCGAGTGGAATCTGAAAGGCGCCAACCGTTCGGAAGGCCGGGTTGTGCTGACCCTGGTGAGCAAGACGCCCGAACTGACACCAGCCAACCGGCAGGCGGCCGAACAGACCGCAACGCGCCAGTGTGCAACCTGGGGCCTTCCCGCTGCCGAACTGAACGGTGAGATCGAGCGTGCGTGCGATGGGCGCAGCCGTTTCGGCAAGTGCAAGCGGTGGCAGTTCACCATGCCCTTGCAGTGCAGTGCCGCGGTTTCACAGTGACGTCGTGTCGTTTGCCGCAGGGCATGGGGGTGCCCCGGCGAGGTGTTCGACTGGCTGCGCGAACGCGGTCTGCCAAGCGGTCGCTGCCAGCGTATCGCCCGGAGTGGGCCGCAGCAGTTCCATGTAGCGCAGGAATGCACGGTACTGCGCGCAGGACGGAACGAGAACTGCTCCGTCGCCGGTCAGGCGGTTCCGCTATGATCCCGGCACGTCGCCATTGACGATGCACCCGCCTCAAGCCAGCAGGAACTGCCGTGAACACCCAGCCCGCCCAGATCACCGCTCTCAATCACACGCCCGACAACGAGCCGCAGCAGATCACCGCGCCACTCACCCATTCGGCGGCGTTCCTGGTGCTGAAGGTGAAGGACGACGTGGCGTCGATCGCCAAGGCGCGCGAGGTGCTGGCCAGCACTGATGATCTGATCAAGAACACCGCCATCCGCGAGATCGAGCGCACTTTCACCTGCAACGTGGCCATCGGCCATCGCGTGTGGCAGCCGCTGGTGGGCTCCACGCCGCCACGCGAGCTGAAGCCGTTCCGCGAGATCAAGGGCGCGACCCACACCGCTGTGTCCACGCCCGGTGACCTGCTGTACCACATCCGCGCACGCACCATGGACCTGATCGTGGCGTTCGAGCGCAACCTGCTGATGGCCTTCGGTGATGCGGTCGAGGCGGTCGATGACGTGGCCGGCTTCCGCTACTTCGATGGCCGCGACCTGCTCGACTTCGTCGATGGCACCGCCAACCCGGAAGGACTGTCGCTGCCGGAAGCCACCATTGTTGGCGATGAAGACCCGGAGCATGCCGGTGGCAGCTACGTGGTGGTGCAGAAGTACCTGCACAACCTCGATGCCTGGCGCGCGCAGAAGACCGAGGCGCAGGAGGCGATCATCGGACGCACCAAGCACGACAACATCGAGCTGGATGATGCGCCGGCCGATGCGCAGAAATCGCACAAGACGCTGTGCACCATCGAAGACGCTGACGGCGAGCACGAGATCCTGCGTGACAACATGCCGTTCGCCAACCCGGGCCGTGGCGAGTACGGCACCTACTTCATCGGCTACACGCGCCGCCTGTGGGTGATCGAGAAGATGCTCGAGCGCATGTTCATCGGCAATCCCGCGCCGCTGCACGACCGCATCCTCGACTTCTCCACCGCCACCACCGGCGTGACCTTCTTCGCGCCGTCGCGCAAGGTGCTGGCCGACCTGGGCGAGTGATCGCGCCGGGCCATCACGGCCCGCCATCTGCCTGTCATCTATGGCGCCGACCATGGCGCGCTGGATGGGAGTGCAGGAGGCTGGCGATGGTCATGGCAGGGAACAGGACCGGCGTACGCCGCTGGTGGCGGCCACTTGCCGCGTTGTTCGGGGCATTGGCACTGGGGAGTGCCAGCGTTTCCGCGCAGGAGGCTCCCGCACACTGGATGGCCTACGCCACCACCGTGGGTGGCCAACTGCAGCAGCGCCTGCAGCAGGAGCAGGACCCGCAGGCGCAGCGCGTGCTGGAATGGCTGCAGGCACATCCGGACACACCGACGCCGCTACCGGTAAGCCTGTGGATCGCCGCGGACGGCCGCATTTCGAAACTGGAATTCGACAGCCTGGGTGATGCCCAGGTCGATGCCGACCTGCGCGCGACGCTGCAGGCTGCGCCGTTGCAGGCGGCCCCACCGGCCGACATGCGCCAGCCGCTGCGTCTGGGTTTGGCCCTGAGCCCGTAGATCCACGCCATGCGTGGATGGCGCGCCGATTGCCCGCAACAGCCACGCATGGCGTGGCTCTACTGCGTTGCCACCTGCGGCTCGCGCGCGGCCGCGCTCCATGCGCGCAGGCCGAACACGGCCAGGCCGAGGAAGAACACGTACAGCGCGGCGGTCACATGCAGCGACTTGAACAGGTACGCACCCACATAGACCACGTCCACGGCGATCCATACCCACCAGCAGGCGACGTGGCGGCGTGCCTGCCACCACTGGCCGACCAGGCTCAGTGCGGTCAGCATCGCGTCCAGCCACGGCAGCGCGGCATCGGTGAAGGTGTGCATCCCGGCGCCCAGCATCACGCCGCCGCACAGGCCGATGGCCAGGTCACGCAAGAGCTTGCCGCGCGCCAGCGGCACGATGCGGATGCTGCCCTCATCGGCGGCGTGCTGGCGCCAGTTGAGCCAGCCATAGACCAGGAAGCCACCGAAGGCGACCTGCAGCAGGGTGTCCGAGTACAGCTTGGCCTCGGCGAACACCAGGCCATACAGCGTGACCGACAGCAGGCCCACCGGCCATGCAGACAACCGGCGGCGGGCCATCAGCCAGACGCCGAGGATGCTGCACAGCGCGGCGCTCCACTCGAGCATCACGCTGCTCACAGCGCGAACGTCACCGACAGGCGGGCCTGTCGTGGTGCACCGGGGAACAGGTAGTAGTCACCGCCGCTGCTGCCGGTATCACGCCAGTAGAAGCGGTTGAACAGGTTGTCCACTGACAGGTTCCAGGTCACCGCGCGCTCGTGCAGGCGATGCTGGAAGCGCAGGCCGGCATCGAATACCGAATAGTCCGGTGCGCGCACGCCGCCGTCGGCACGTGCCACGTTGGCACCGGCATAGCGCCAGCCGCCGGTCACGTCCAGGCCCCGCACGAACGGCAGCGCGTAGGCCACGTGCACGCTGGCGCGTACCTTCGGCACGTTCACCAGCTGATGGCCTTCATAGGCTGGCGTGCCGGTGTCGCGCGCACGCGCCTGCAGCACGCTGGCGCTGGCCACGATCTGCAATGCATCCGTCAGCTGACCGTTGGCGGTCAGCTCCAGCCCGGTGTGGGTCTGCGTGCCTTCCTCGACGAAGGTGTAGCCCACGTCGCTGTTGTCCGGCTTGGCGTACTGGTACGGCTGCGAAATGCGGAACACGGCTGCGCCCAGCGTCAGCGCCTCGACCGGCACGTACTTCAGGCCCACTTCCAGCTGCCGCGACTGCACCGACGGCAGGAAGGTATCGGCATTGCTGGTCCAGAACGGCGCTTCCTGGCCCAGCGAAATGCCGCGCACGTAACTGGCGTAGGCGTTGAGCTGGTCGGTGGCTTTCCACACCACGGCGGTCTGTGGCAGGAAACGCGACAGGCGGCTGTGGCGTTGCGGGGTGCCGCGCTTGTCAAAGGCGCGCTCGTCCAGGCGGACGAAGCGGCCACCGGCCAGCCACTGCCAGTCGTCACCGAAGCTCATCCGGTCCAGCGCGAAGAACGCGGTCTGGCGGCTGTCCAGGCGTCGTGCGGATGGGCCCGGCATCTTCGGCGATGGCGCGAACACCGGCACCGGTGCCTCGTGGATGTTGCTGGTACCGACGTACTCGTTGACGCTCGGGCGCCTGTCCACGGTGCGGCGGAAGTAGTCGGCACCGAGGGTCAGCTGGTGGCCGACGCTGCCGGTCTCGAAGCGGCCACGCAGTTCGGCACGGGCCTGCTGGTTGCGGCGGGTGTCGTCCGGGCTGCGGTAGTCGTAGATGTCATAGTCGCCGTCGGGTGCGAAGTAGTTGCCCGGCACGCTGCCATCGGCACATTGCGCGGCGTAGTAGCAGCCGTAGGCGAAGGCGACGTTGTCATCGATCACCGAACGGCTATGGCCTACCGATACACGTGATTGCCAGGCGTCGTTGAAGTCGTAGGTATGCAGCGCGGTGATGTTGGTGCTGGCGATATCCACCGGGCGCTGCCACGGCTGGTAGCCGAGCAGATGCTCGCGGTCGACACCGCGCGGCAGGTCACGCGCGCCCAGCAGCTGGTAGCCGGACACCGAGCGCTGCGAGCTGGTCTGGTAGTTGGCATCCACTTCCAGCTTGCCGCGCTCGCCGATCAGCCAGTCGGCGGCCAGCGAGTAGAAGTTGCGGCGGCCATCGGCGTGCTCGACGTAGGAATTGCTGGAATCCCATGCGGCATTCAGGCGCACGCCGAAGCGCGGGGTGATCCAGTGGCCGACATCGACGGCAACGTAGCGCGAGCCTTCCGAATCGGTGCCGAGCGTGGCGGTGCGCACTTCCGCCGGGCGCTTGCCGATGTAATTGATGATCCCGCCCGGCGCCATCACGCCTGCCGCCAGGCCGGCTTCACCCTTGAGGATCTCCACCGACTGCACGTTCTCCAGCGCCAGGCGTTGTTCGCCGGCGATGGACAGCCCGTTGAAGCGGTAGCCGGTGGCGGCGTCCAGGGCGAAGCCGCGGATGGCGATGTTCTGGTAGTAGCCCACCGGCGCGTAGGCATCACCCAGCGAGGCATCGTTGCTGGCCAGCTCGGACAGCGAACGTACCTGGCGGCGGTCGAGGTAATCGCGCTCGAGCACGTTCATCGACGCGGGCGTGTCCTTCCAGCTGCCGCCACCGAAGGCATTCACGCGCGAGGTATCGGCCTTCGGTTTGCCGGCCTGCACGCGCACCGCCGCCAGTTCGGTCGGCGAGCGCTCGGCGCCGGTGGCAGCCGCATCGGGGGACGCTTCGGCCTCGCTGGCGTGCAGTGGCAGCGCGGCGCAGAGTGCGAGGGAGAGCAGGGTGGGGCGCAGGCAGCGGTTCATTCGGTTCGTCTTCGGACAACAAGGGAGACGAAGCGACGGCGCGCAGGTGCACCGGCCCATGACGGGGGTGTGGCTGCGGCTCAAAGCTCCCTACGCCGGTGCAAACCGGATCAGGTTCCAAGGGACTCTCTCAGCCTGGCAGATCCAGGCACCCCCGCTTCAGGTGACCATTTCACTACAAATGGTACGGATTTGCGAGCGCCACCCAGGGTCAGATCCCTTTCCTGCGGAAAGGGATCTGACCCCAACGCTGCATCAACCGGATCACGCGGCGGCGTGCAGGGCCTGCAGCAGTGCCTGCCCCGGGGCGGTATGGAACCACGCCGGATGGCCAAGCATGAAGGGCTGCCACGCCACATCGGCATTGGCGGTCGAGCCTGTGACGCCCTCGAAATACTCCACTTCGGACAGTGCGAAGTCGAAATGCACCATCGGCAGCAGGTCGGCCAGCAGGTGCACGCGTGCCGCCGACAGCGGCAGCACCTGGCGGTAGCCATCGAGCAACGCCAGCGCGATATCGATGCGCACCGCCTCCATGCCGCGCTCCAGCTCCAGCCATGCCACGGCGTTGCGCTCGATGGCGGTAGCCAGGTCGAACAGTGCACTGGTGGGCGAGGCCAGGCCGAAATCCAGCACGGTGCTGACCTGCCCGTCGCGCCACAGCAGGTTGGAGACATGCCAGTCGTTGTGCGCCCACAGCCGTGGTTCGTCGCGCAGGCGCTCGGCCAGTCCCGTGTGCCAAGGCAGCACGTCACGCCGCAGCTGTGCTTCCCACGGAATGCGCGCGAGATAGCGGGCCAGGCCGGGGCGCTCGTGCAGCCCTGCCTTGATTGCCGCCACCGGATCGTCGGCGCGGATCAGATCATCGCGCGCGACCAGCAGATGGGTGCTGCGCTGGGGCGCGCGGTAGCCGTCGGCAGCACGGTGCAGCTGGGCCAGCATGCGTCCGGCTTCACGGGCCTGCGCGACGTCGGTCAGCAGCGACCACGACACCGCGTCGCGGTACAGGTCGTCGCCTACGCCGACGTCGTGCAGTTCAAACGTCCATTCGCCGTGTTCGACCGCGGTGTGACCATCGGTCGCTGCCAGCACCTGTGCCACCGGCACGCCAGCAGCGTCGAGATGGGCGATGAAGCGGTGCTCTTCCTCCAGGCAGGCCGCGTTGCGCACGCTGTGGTGATGGCGCTTGATGAACACCGCGCCGCGCGTGCCATCGACGATGGCGGCAGCCGACAGCGGTCGCGGGCTGTGCCAGCGCGGCTGGCTGCCGCTGTGCAGCTGCGGATAGCACTGCCGCAACCACGCGATGTCCGCCGCGCTGATCGGTGGCCAGTCGGCAGCGACCTCGTCGTTGTTGAGGCCCTGCACGCGGTGGGAGGAAGACGTCATGCCGCAGCCCGAGAGGGGAAAGTCACATCCAAGGCTGCGCATTCAACGCCATGCGCGCGGCCAACGCAAACGGGCGGGTCATCGACCCGCCCGTCTCTGCCATCGGCAGGGTAACGCCGCTGTGCCGCTTACCAGCCGCGATGGCGACCGCGGTCGTGGTAGTAGCGGTTGTCGTAGTAACGCTCGCGCTGCCAGCGGCGGTCGTCGCCACGATCGTAGTAACCGCTGCGGTAGTAGCCACGATCGTAGCGGCGGTCGTAACGGTTGTCGTAGTAGCGATTGTCGTAATAACGACGGTCGCGGCGGTCGGAGGTGGTCAGATTGCCGATCGCGCCGCCGGCCACGGCACCACCGACGGTGGCGGCAGGATCACCGTTGGAGAGCAGGTTGCCGGCCACGCCACCGACCACGGCGCCGACCAGGGTGCGCTTGTCCTTCCTCGACATCGCGCTGGCATCGCTGACCATGGCGACACCGGCAACCAGTGCCAGAGCCATCGCCAGACCACGGAAGCTGAGTGTGGAAGTACTGAGCATGTTCGTTCTCCTGTGAGGTGCATGCCACGCTGGGCAGGGAGGGCGCGGGGCGCCCCGGCTGCCGTGATGTCCACGCTGGCGTTCCAACATTGCCGGAACATTGCCTGGTGCACCGAGCGGCTTGCGCATTCATCTAGCGGCAGGCGGCATGAAGCAAGGCTGAAAGCGGCTGCGGCCGCTCAGCTGGCGGAAAGGAAAAGGGCCGCGGAGGTGGCCCCTCCCTTCTCTGCCAAGGCGTTGGCATGTCCGACGCCCATCGCTTTCTGGGCCTGCCGCGCCTGCTCCTGCGGGGTCTCCTGCTGCGGCTGCAGCACGTCAGGCGCGCTCTGCACCGAACCGCTGCGAAGCGCCAGGCTCTGCCCGCTGGCGGCCGGACATGCGCCGGTCGATTCCTTCGACCTCGCATTGTTGCCGGTGCGATTATGTGAATCGCGTCTCAGATTTTCCCGTCACGCAGATAGTCGAACAATTCGGCATCGCCCTTCAGCCCCAGCTTGAGCATCGCATCGCCTTTCTGCCGGCTGATGGTGCTGACGCTCTTGTGCAGCAGCAGCGAAATCTCCTTTACCGTCATGCCGGTGCCGAGCAAGCGCAGCACCTCCACCTCGCGCGGGGACAGCGGCTTGCCGTCGCCCTCGCGCATGCGCCAGCTGCCGGCCGCTTCCACCCGCTCGCGCAGGCTGCGGCTGATGTAGGGCTGGCCGCGGTAGACCGACTGGATGGCCTGTGGCAGTTCGTCCATCGACGAACTCTTGTCGACCAGGCCGAGCACGCCGCTGTCGAGTACCATGCGCAGGATCGCCAGGTTGCTGGAGACGCTGAGCATCAGCACCGGCAGTTCGGGATGGCGGCGGCGGATCATGCCGATCATGGCGAAGCCGTCGGCCTGCGGGCTGCCCGGCATGGAGTAGTCGGTGACCAGCAGGTCACAGGGCTGGCTGGCGAGCAGGGTCATCAGCGCCTGCGCGCTGTCGGCCTCGCCGACCACGCGGCCGACGCCGCTCGACTCGATGACGGCGCGGGTACCGATACGGACCACGGGGTGATCGTCTGCGATGATGATGCGCAAGCTCATGCTCTAGTATGGCCATCGGGCACGCCGGACCGCGACCATCGCGGTCCCTGGCAGGATTCTAGGAGATCGACGCAGATGCGTAGGTGGGCTGTTCGCGGGCTGCTCCTGCTGCTGGCGGTGCTGGCGCTGCCCGTGGCCCAGGCACAGCCGGCCCCTGGCCTGCTGCCGCTCAGCCCGTTGCAGCGCGAATACCTGGTGGCGCATCCGACCATCGTTGTCGGGCAGTATGACAGCGGCTGGCCGCCCTTCGAGTCCCTCCGTGATGGCAAGCAGGTCGGGCTGGGACCGGACTACCTGTCGCATCTTGCTCGCCAGCTCGGTGTGAAGGTCGAGGCGCGCCGCTATCCGGACTGGACATTCGTGCTGGATGCGGCATGTCGTGGCGAGATCGACGTGGTGATGAATGTCGGCCTCAGTGCCGACCGCACCCGCTGCATGGTCTATACCGCAGCCTACAGTGAGGCGCCGCTCGCTCTGGTGGGCCGGCCCGATGACCTGCGTGCCTCCGACATGCCGGACCTGGATGGGCTGAGGGTGGTGATCGAACAGGACTTCCTGACCGGTCCGCAGGTGCGCGCCCGATTCCCGCGTGCCCGCCAGCTTGTCGCAAACGACACGTTGAGCGCATTGCAGATGGTCATAGACGACAAAGCGGACGTCTACATCGGCAATGCCTTCGTCGCCACCGAGCTGATTGCCAGCCGGCGCCTGCAGGGCGTGGCGCTGTTGCGGCCGAGCGACCTGCCCCCCGAACGGTTGCACTTCGGCATTCCCAACAGCAAGCAACCCCTGGCCGAAGCCCTGGACCTGGCGCTGGCCGCGACCAGCCAGGCCCAGCGCGATGCCCTCGCACAACGCTGGTTGTCACCGCCGCACTGGTCGGCATCGGCGCAGCTGGCGCTGAGCCAGGCCGAGAAGCGTGTGCTGGAGCAGCCGCTGATGATCGGTTTCGCGCCGAATGCCGCGCCCCTGTCGTTCACCGGCGAGGATGGCCGGCCCAGTGGCCTGGCCAGCGAGTACCTGCAGCGCCTGATGCAGGCCGGCGCCAACCTGAAGGTCGAGAACAGCCACGACTGGTACGAGGTGCGTGAGAAGGCCCGCCGCGGTGAACTGCAGGCGGTGATGGGCATACCCGTTGATTCGCGCTACCTGGGCCCGGACTGGGTGTTCAGCCAGCCCTTCATCAGCGTGCCGAACGTGATTGTGGTCAGGAGCGATGGCGAATCGCTGCTGGGCCTGGCCGACCTGCAGGGCAAGCGCGTGCTGCTGTCCGACCCGGAGCGCGTGCGTGGCTATGTGCAGCAACAGGCGCCGCAGGCCCGGATCATTGCTGCGCGGAGTGCCGAGCAGGCGCTGCAGCGCCTGCTTGAGGGTGAAGCCGATGCCTATGTGGGCAACCTTGCCGTGGTCGATCACTTGCTGCGCAGCCGTTTCCCGGGGCGGATGCAGGTCGCGGCTCCGGCCGGTTTCAACGACCAGCTGGCGCTGGCGGTGGATCGCCGCCATGCGGCCCTGGCCACGACCTTCGATCGCCTGCTGCTGCAGATGACCCCACGCAAGCGCGAGGCGTTGCGCAGCGCCTGGCTGGCGGTGGAGTACCGCAATGGGGTCGACTGGAGCAATCTGCTGCGGTGGGGCGTGCCCGTGCTGATGGTGCTGCTGACCGCACTGCTGGTGCATGGCGTGGGCCATTGGCGGCTGCGCCGTGAGGTGGCAGGACGCCGCCAGCTGGAGCAGCGCCTGGCCGAGGTGACCGACAACCTGCCGGCGGTGGTCTACCAGGCCCGTCGCGATGCCGATGGCACGCTGAGCTTCCCGTTCATCGCCGGTGACCTGCCTGCGTTGTTCGGTATCACCCGTCAGCAGGCCGAACAGGATGCGAGGGTGTTGCTGGAACGCGTCGAGCAGGAGGACCGCGCGCGCATCCTGCATTCCATCGAGCAGGCCGCGCACCAGTTCGCGCCGTTGATCCTGGAGTTTCGCCTGCGCAGCGACGGGGAAGGCGTGCGCTGGGTGCGCAGCCAGGCCCATCCCTACGCCGCCGAAGAAGGCGCGGTGATCTGGAGCGGGTACTGGGTGGATGTAAGCGAGGCGCGGATGCAGGCCGATGCACTGGCGGCGGCGAAGGCGGACGCCGAGCAGGCCGCTGAGGCCAAATCGCGTTTCCTGGCCACGATGAGCCACGAGATCCGTACGCCGATGAGCGGCGTGCTGGGCATGCTGGAGGTGCTGGCACACTCACCGCTGGACAGCGAGCAGCAGCGCATCCTCGGCGTGATCGAGGATTCGGCGCAGATGCTGCGGCAGATCCTCGACGACATCCTCGATTACTCGCGGCTGGAAGCGGGTGCACTGCGCCTGGAGCCGGTACCGCAACCGCTGCGGCCGCTGCTGGAAAGCGTGTGCCGGTTGATGTCGGCGCAGGCCAGTGCACGCGGGCTGGAGCTGCATGTGCAGATCGACCCTCAGCTGGCGGCAGCGCACGAAGTGGATGGCGTGCGCCTGCGCCAGATCGTGTTCAACCTGCTCAGCAATGCCATCAAGTTCACTGCGCGCGGCGAAGTGCGGCTGCAGCTGGAGGTACTGGGCCCGACCGCCGACGACGGCAGCCAGCCGCTGTGCCTGAGCGTCACCGACACCGGCATCGGAATCGCACCGGAACAGCTGCAGCACCTGTTTGCGCCGTTCACCCAGGCCGGTGCCTACATCCAGCGCGACCATGGTGGTACCGGCCTCGGCCTGAGCATCTGCCAGCGCCTGGTGCAGATGATGGGCGGCGAGCTGGAGCTGCACAGCACGCTGGGCGAGGGCACCCGCGCCGAGGTGCGGCTGGCGCTGGTGGAGGCAGGCAGGGGTGACGTTGAAGCGCTGGTTGCGGAGCAGGAGCAGGCGGCGCTGCTGCCGCCGGCGTTGCGCGAGGCACGCGTGCTGGTGATCGAGGACCACCCGACCAACCAGGCGATGATGGCGTGGCGGCTGCAGCAGCTGGGCGTACCCCATGTGCTGCTGGGCGATGGCCAGCAGGCACTGGACCGCTTGTCATCGGAGGCCTTCGACCTGGTCATTACCGACTGCCGCATGCCGGTACTCGACGGCTTCGGTTTCACCCGCCTGTTGCGCGAGCGCGAGGGCCGTACCGGCCAGCCGCGGCTGACGGTGCTGGCGCTGACCGCCAGCGTGCTGGACGACGATGCGCGCCGCTGCCGCGAAGCCGGCATGGACGAGGTGCTGGCCAAGCCGCTGTCGCTGGCCACGCTGCGCACCGCGCTGCTGCGCTGGCTGCCGCAGGCACAGGGCCAGTCATTCGATGCGCCGGTGCAGGAGACTGTCGCCGACGACGCTGAAGTGCTGCCTGATCTGGCCACCCTGCAGCAGCGCTATGGCTCGCGCGCCGTGGCCGAGCAGCTGCGCGACAGCCTGTTGCAGGCCAGTGAAAGTGATCTGGCGGCGGTGCAGCGCGCCGTGCGGGCCGGTGACCGCGCGACTGCGGCGCTCCACCTGCATCGCCAGGCGGGCGGTCTGGGGGCGATCGGGGCAAGCGCACTGGCCGGGCAGGCCAACGCGCTGGTCGAGCGCCTGCAGGATGCGACCGAGGCCGATCCGGCACCGGTATTCGCCGCTGTAACGGCGTTCGTGGCAAGGCTGCAGCATCAGCTGCAGCGACTGGCTCACTGAGCCGACTGCTGTTGCAGGTAGGCGATCACCAGCGCGCGGCGTTCGGCGCTGGGAAAGGCGTTGTACATGCGCGTGCCGGGCACCACGTGGGTGGGCGACTGCAGGAACGCGTCCAGGGTCTGCGCGCTCCAGGTGATGTCGGCGCGGCGCATACCGTCGGAATAGCCGTAATCGGGCAGGCTGCCGGCGCGACGGCCGATCACGCCGTGCAGGTTGGGGCCGAAGCGGTGGATGCCGCCAGGCTGCACGGTGTGGCAGCCGGCGCACAGTTCGAACGCGCGCTGCATGGCCTGCTGCCGGGCCTGTTCGGGCGTGGCCGGCGCCGCAGGCGGGCGCTGGCAGGCCGTGGCAAGCAGGGCCACGGCAACGGTGGTGAGCAGGCGGGAGGCACGCATGGGCGGGCAGGATAGCGGTGCGGTGGAGCGACCGGGCTGCGACACGCGGTCGCAGCCCGGGGCGATCACATGCCCGAGTAGTTCGGGCCGCCGCCGCCCTGCGGGGTCACCCAGACGATGTTCTGGGTCGGATCCTTGATGTCGCAGGTCTTGCAGTGCACGCAGTTCTGCGCGTTGATCTGCAGGCGCGCGTTGTCGGCGTCGCCGACGAACTCGTACACGCCGGCCGGGCAGTAACGGGCTTCGGGACCGGCGTACTCGGCCAGGTTCACCTTCACCGGAATGCTCGGATCCTTCAGCGTCAGGTGGCTGGGCTGGTTCTCGTCGTGGTTGGTGCTGCTCAGGAACACCGAGCTGAGACGATCGAAGGTCAGCACGCCATCGGGCTTGGGGTAGGCGATGCGGGTGTGCTGCGACGCCGGCTCCAGGCAGGCGTGGTCCGGCTGGGTGCGGTGCAGGGTCCACGGCGGGTTGCGCACGCCCAGCTTCGGCAGCAGCCACTGCTCCACGCCGGTCATCAGCGTGGCAACGGTCTGGCCCTTCTTGAACCACTGCTTGAAGTTCTTGGCCTGCTGCAGTTCGGTGAACAGCCAGCTGGCTTCAAACGCCTTCGGGTAGGCGCTCAGTTCATCGTGCTGGCGATCGGCGGCCAGCGCGTCGAACGCGGCGTCGGCGCACAGCATGCCGGTCTTGATCGCGGCATGACTGCCCTTGATGCGGCTGGCGTTGAGGTAGCCGGCCTCGCAGCCGACCAGCGCCCCCCCGGGGAACACCGTCTTCGGCAGCGAGAGCAGGCCGCCGGCGGTGATCGCACGGGCGCCGTAACCGATGCGGGTGCCGCCCTCCAGGTGCTTGCGGATGGAGGGATGGGTCTTGAAACGCTGGAACTCCTCGAACGGGCTCAGCCACGGGTTCTTGTAGTCCAGGCCGACCACGTAACCAATGGCGACCTTGCCGCCGTCGGCGTGGTACAGGAACGCGCCGCCGTAGGTGTCGCTGTCCAGCGGCCAGCCAGCCGCATGCACCACCAGGCCCGGCTCATGCCTGGCCGGGTCGATCTGCCACAGCTCCTTGATGCCGATGCCGTAGGCCTGCGGGTCCTTGCCTTCGTCCAGTTTGTAGCGGGCGATCAGCTGGCGGCCGAGGTGGCCGCGCGCACCTTCGGCGAAGATCGTGTACTTGGCGTGCAGCGCCATCCCACGCTCGAAGGCCGGGCCGATGCTGCCGTCCTTCTCGATGCCCATGTCGCCGGTGGCCACGCCGATCACCTCGCCGTCGTCGCCGTACAGCACTTCTGCAGCGGCGAAGCCCGGGAAGATCGCAACCTCCAGCGCCTCGGCCTGTTGCGCCAGCCAGCGGGTCACTTCGCCCAGGCTGATGATGTAGTTGCCTTCGTTGTGGAAGCACTCCGGCAGCAGCGCGTTGGGGGTGCTGCGCGCGCCGGTCTCGCTGAGGAACAGGAATTCGTCGCGGGTGACCTTCTGCTTCAGCGGTGCGCCGCGCTCGGCCCAGTCCGGGAACAGCTCGGTCAGCGCGCGCGGATCCATCACCGCGCCGGACAGCACGTGCGCGCCCGGTTCGGAACCCTTCTCCAGCACGCACACCGACAGCTCGCGGCCGGCTTCGAGCGCGCGCTGGCGCAGCCGGATCGCGGTGGCCAGGCCGGCGGGGCCGGCACCGACGATCACCACGTCGAATTCCATTACTTCACGCGGGGGCAGGGCGTTGGCTTCAGCGCTCATCGATTGCATGACTCGTGGGTAGGGCCGGCATCGGGGCCACCGGCGGTGCCTGGGAATCGCGCGTGCGGCCACGGGCGAAACAGTTGTTTGAATGTGTCAGGGTACCGGTACGCGCGTGATCGAGCTAGATCAGCGATGTTCACACCACGATTGCTGCATTGCAGCGTAGTGCTGCAGCTCTGGTGGGTGCCGACCTTGGTCGGCACGCTCTGCCCGGATGACCGACAATGGCCGGGTCCTGACTGCGTGTGAGTGCCATGGCTTTGCATCCGTACGATCTGTTCGATGTCCGTTCCCTGCTCAACGAGGAAGAGCGCGCAGTGCAGGAGAGCGTCGCCCGCTTCACCAACGAGCGCGTGCTGCCGATCATCGGCGATGCCTTCGACCAGGCCCGCTTCCCCGATGAACTGGTGCCTGAGATCGCCTCGTTGGGCCTGCTGGGCGCGACCCTGCCGGCCGAGTACGGCGGCGGTGGCCTCGGCGCGGTCAGCTATGGCCTGATCTGCCAGGAGCTGGAGCGCGGCGATTCGGGCCTGCGCAGCTTCGTTTCGGTGCAGAGCTCGCTGTGCATGTATCCCATCTACGCGTACGGCAGCGAGGAACAGCGCCAGCAGTGGCTGCCGGCGATGGCACGCGGCGAACTGATCGGCTGCTTCGGCCTGACCGAGGCGCACGGTGGGTCCGACCCGGCCAGCATGAAGACCCGCGCGGTGCGCGACGGCAGCGACTGGCGCATCAGCGGCAGCAAGATGTGGATCACCAGCGGCCCGGTGGCCGACCTGGCCATCGTCTGGGCACAGACCGAAGATGGCATCCAAGGCTTCGTGCTGGAAAAGGGCATGGCCGGCTTCACGACGCAGGAGATCAAGCACAAGATGAGCCTGCGCGCGTCGCTGACCGGCGCGCTGTTCTTCGATGACGTGCGCGTGCCCGACAGCCATCGCCTGCCGAACGTGAAGGGCCTGAAGGGGCCGCTGGGCTGCCTGACCCAGGCCCGTTACGGCATCAGCTGGGGCCCGATCGGTGCGGCGATTGCCTGCCTGGATGAAGCACTTGGCTATGCCAAGGAGCGCGTGCTGTTTGGTCGTCCGCTGGCGGCCACGCAGAGCGCGCAGATCAAGCTGGCCGAGATGGCCCGCCGCATCACCACCGCGCAGCTGCTGGCCTTGCAGCTGGGCCGCCTGAAGGAAGCCGGCCAGCTGCAGCCGCAGCAGGTCAGCCTGGCCAAGTGGAACAACTGCCGCATGGCGATTGACATCGCCCGCGAGTGTCGCGATCTGCTTGGTGGGGCTGGGATCACCACCGAGCACGTGGCGATCCGCCACGCGCTGAACCTGGAATCGGTGATCACCTATGAAGGCACCGAGACCGTGCACCAGCTGGTGATCGGCCGCGAACTGACCGGCATCAACGCGTTCTGAGTGCACCGGTAGTGCCGGCCGCTGGCCGGCATTGCCAGGTAGGGTGCACGCGCCCCGGGAAACGCAAGGGCGCCCACTCCTGATTGATCCAGGCGGAAGGCATCCACGCATGGCGTGGATTTACCGCGCGGCTGTTGGGTCCGCCTTGAAGCGAGCCGAGCACCACAGGACCGACGGGGGCGAAGAGGCGCGGGTGTCTGAGCGCAGCGAGTTCCGCGCCGTCCCCCGGCGGGCCGAGGAGCGCAGGGTACCGGTGCAGAGCACCGGCTCGCGGGCGGCGGCGCGTTTCTTTGGTTACTTTCTTTGCGCGAGCAAAGAAAGTGACACACGTGAGCTACGCCCCACCGGCAAACCCATGCTGCCGCCACGCCTCGTACATCACCACCGCAACGGTGTTGGAAAGATTGAGGCTGCGGTTGTCCGGCCGCATCGGCAGGCGCAGGCGGCGGCCGTCGGGCAGGGCATCGAGCACCTCCTGCGGCAGGCCACGGCTTTCCGGGCCGAACAGGAACGCATCACCGTCTTCAAAGGCCACGCTGTCGTAGCGCACGCTGGCGCGGGTACTGAGTGCGAACAACCGCTTTGGTGCGATCCGCGCCAGCGCGGTGTCCAGGTCGGGGTGGACCTGCAGGCGCGAGTACTCGTGGTAGTCCAGGCCGGCGCGCTTGAGCTGCTTGTCTTCCAGTGCGAAGCCGAGTGGCTCGACCAGGTGCAGCTGCGCGCCGGTGTTGGCGCAGAGCCGGATCACATTGCCCGTGTTGGGCGGGATTTCCGGTTGGAACAGGATCACGTGGAACTGGGGCGCGGCATTCATCGGCGCAGTGTACCTGCGACGACCGCCGCCTTTACGGCGCACGCCCTGCGCGGGGCAGGGCGGCACCGGTTACGGGCGCAGCAGGACCTGGGCGGTTTCGGTGGCCAGGGCCTGCAGGTCGGCAGCGCTCGGACGCACCTGCAGGGCCGGCAGGTTGACGATGACCGAGTTGGCGACGTTGGTGGCCGCGGCAGCCAGGGTGGCGGCGTAGCGCTGGGCTTCCAGTTCGGCGGCCAGGGCGACGCGCTGTTCCAGGCTCGGGCGCACTTCCACCGAGGCCAGCGTGGTGATCGGCATCGCGGCGGCGACCGGGGCGGCGACGTAGCCGTTGCGCTCGGCCAGCTGGTCGGCGCTCGGGCGCACTTCCACGGTGGCCAGGGTCGGGATGCCGCTGGCCTGTTCCCAGGCCTGCTGGGCCAGCTGGTCGGCGGCCGGGCGAACCTGCACGGTGGATAGGGTCTTGATGGATTCGGAGGCCTGCACCGACGAAACAACCGCGGTGCCGGCGATCAGGGCGATGGCGATGGCAATGGTCTTGGCGTTCATGACGGGGCCTGTTTAGTGTTGGTGAGCAGTGGTGTGGTAGTAAGGTAGTACACCAGTTCTGGGCATGCAAGAGAAATTTTCGATTTCCTGCATCTGTTCAGTCTTCAGTCAGCTTTTGTCTGAAGCCCTTCCTGGCGCAGGAAGTACCAAGCAATCCGCGTGCCAACTTTTAGTTATTGATTTGAAAGGCTTTTATGTGGTCCCGAAAGTGTCCGCTGGGCGGACACCTGTCCATTCGATAAGCCGCGGACACTGTCCGGACGCCTTCAGCCGGCGTCTGTGACGTTTCAAGAGCGCCCCTGGGCGTCGGGCTGGATGGTCATCTGGGCAAACACCCCCAGTGACTGGCGACCGATTCCGGCCGCCGCGCGCGCAGGCTAGGATCGGGGTTCACCTTCGTGACCAAGGATCCGGATATGTCTCTCGCCCTTCGCCCGCGCGCTGCACTGCTGGCCGTCGCTCTCAGCACCGCCCTGGGCACGCTCGCGCCCACCCATGCGCTCGCCGCCAAGCCGGCGGCACCGGCCAAGGTCGATATCCCGTACGAGCAGTTCACCCTGCCCAACGGCCTGCGCGTGATCGTGCATACCGATCGCAAGGCGCCGATCGTTGCGGTCAACGTCTGGTACCACGTGGGCAGCAAGGACGAGCCGGCTGGCCGTACCGGCTTTGCGCACCTGTTCGAACACCTGATGTTCCAGGGCAGCGAAAACCACGACGGCGAGTTCTTCGAGCCGTTCAAGCAGGTGGGTGCCACCAACCAGAACGGCACCACCAACACCGACCGCACCAATTACTTCGAGAACGTGCCGACCACCGCGCTGGACATGGCACTGTGGATGGAATCGGACCGCATGGGCCATCTGGTCGGTGCGATCGACCAGGCCGCGCTGGACGAGCAGCGTGGCGTGGTGCAGAACGAGAAGCGCCAGGGCGAGAACCAGCCCTACGGCCAGGCCTGGGACCAGCTCAACAAGGCGCTGTACCCGGTGGGCCACCCGTACCACCACGGCGTGATCGGGTCGATGAACGATCTGAACGCGGCGTCGCTGGATGACGTGAAGACCTGGTTCCGCACCTGGTACGGCCCGAACAATGCGGTGCTGGTGCTGGCCGGCGACATCGACCTGGCCACCGCCAAGGAAAAGGTCGCCAGGTACTTCGGCAGCATCCCGGCCGGCCCGACCATGGCGCAGCCGGCGGTGAACGTGGCCAAGCGTAGTGCCGACACGCGCGAGACGATGACCGACAAGGTGCCGCAGGCGCGCATCTACCGCGCCTGGAACGTGCCGCAGGTCGGCACCACCGAGGTCGATCAGCTGCAGTTGTTCGCGCAGGTGCTCGGCGGTGCGAAGTCTTCGCGCCTGAGCCAGCGCCTGCAGCACCAGGACAAGCTGGTGGACAGCATCGCGTCGGGCCTGTCGACCTCGCAGTTGGGCTCGAACTTCGTGATCATGGCGACGGTCAAGCAGGGCCAGGACCCGGCCAAGGTCGAGAAGATCATCGACGAGGAACTGGACCGGCTGATCAAGCAGGGCCCGACCGCGGCCGAACTGGAGCGTGCCAAGACCGGTGCCCGCGCAGGCTTCATCCGCGGTATCGAGCGCATCGGTGGCTTCGGCGGCAAGGCCGACGCCCTTGCAGAATGTGCGGTGTTCACCGGCGACCCGGGCTGCTTCCGTACCTCGCTGGCCAACATCGAGAAGGCCAGTGCTGCTGATCTGAGCCGGCTGGGCGCGCAGTGGCTGGACAAGGGCAGTCACACCCTGGTGATCGCACCGGGTGAGCGCGTGGCGCTGAAGGAAGACCCGAGCCAGGCGCCGAAGCCGTTCACCGTGCCGGCGGTGGACCCGAAGTACAGCACCCTGCCCGAGCAGGTCGACCGCAAGGCCGGCGTGCCGCAGACCAGCGAGTTCCCGCAGCTGAAGTTCCCGGCGCTGCAGCGTGCCACGCTGAAGAACGGCACCCAGGTGATCCTGGCCGAGCGCCACGAGATTCCGGTGGTGCAGTTCAGCTACCAGTTCCCGGGCGGCTTCAGTGCCGACCAGGGCCGCAAGCCGGGCACCGCCAACTTCACCATGAGCCTGATGACCGAAGGCGCCGGCAAGCTGGGCTCGCTGGCCTTCGCCGACGCCGCGGATGCGCTGGGCGCCAGCCTGGATGCTTCGGCCGGCCTGGATTCGATGAGCGTGGACCTGTCGGCACTGAAGGAAAACCTGGCACCGTCGCTGGCGCTGTACCGCGACCTGCTGCGCGAACCGCGCTTCGAGCAGGGCGAGATCGACCGGGTCAAGGCGAGCTGGATCGCTGGCATCCAGCAGGAGAAGGTGAACCCGGGTGCGGTGGCGATGCGCGTGCTGCCCCCGCTGCTGTATGGCAAGGGCCACCCGTATGCCATTCCGTTTACCGGTAGCGGTGACGAGGCGGCGATCAACGGCCTGACCCGCGAGGACCTGGTCGACTTCCACCACGACTGGCTGCGCCCGCAGAACGGCACCCTGATCGTGGTCGGCGACACCACCCTGGCCGAGATCGTGCCGCTGCTGGACAAGCAGCTGGGCGACTGGAAGGCCAGTGGCGAGGCCCCGCAGGTGAAGGCGGCCACCGACGTTGCGCTGCCGAAGGGCCCGCGCGTGTTCCTGATCGACCAGCCGGGCGCAGTACAGGCCAACCTGTTCGCCGGCCAGGTGGTGGCACCTTCCAGCGCCACCAGTTCGACCCGCTTCGACATCGCCAACGGCGTGATCGGCGGCGACTTCACCTCGCGCCTGAACATGAACCTGCGCGAGGACAAGCACTGGTCGTACGGTGCGCGCAGCAGCGCGGTCAGTTCGGTGGGCCAGCGCCCGTGGATGGCCAGCGCGCCGGTGCAGATCGACAAGACCGGCCCGGCACTGGCGGAAATGCGCAAGGAAATCGCCGCGTTCGCCGATGGCAGCAAGCCGGCCACCGCTGCCGAGGTCAACCGCATCCGCAACATCCAGACCCTGAGCCTGCCCGGTGCCTACGAGACCGCCAGTGCGGTGGCGTCGACCATCGGTTCGATCGTGCAGTTCAAGCGCCCGGACGACTACGTGCTGCGGCGCAAGGCCGAGATCGAAGCGATGACCCCGGCGCAGGTGCAGCAGGCCGCCGCCGAGATCAAGCCGCAGGCCCTGACCTGGGTGGTGGTGGGTGACCTCAAGCAGACCGAAGCGGCCGTGCGCGCGCTGAACCTGGGCGAGGTGACGGTGATCGACGCCGAAGGCAACCCGGTCAAGAAATAAGGCAAGACCCGGCCCGCCATGTGGCGGGCCGGCTCCCCCCGGCTACCCCCGATTCAGGCTGTTCAGGCAGAATCCCCCCATACCCTTCCAGGATCTGCCCATGCGCGTTCTGCTGCTTTCCTCCCTGCTGCTCACCGTCACCGCCTGTACCTGGGTGCCGATCGAACCGGCCGGCAAGGCAACCCGCGTGCTGCCGGCAGGGCCGGTTCCGGCCGGCTGCATCGCCAAGGGCGAGGTGGTGGTCACCGTGAAGAGCAAGGTCGGCTTCTACAACCGCAACCCGCTGCGGGTGCAGGAAGAGCTGGAAACCCTGGCCCGCAACGAGGCCCCGAGCGCCGGCGCCAATGCCGTCCAGGCCGCTGCGGCCCCCGCCGATGGCAGCCAGCGCTTCGCCGCGTTCCAGTGCCCGCCGCGCTGAACGCTTCACCATACGGCCGAGGCTGAATTCGTAAAGATGCGGTGAAAGCCCGGGGGTTATAGAATAGCGCCCCCTTTTGCCTGAGCCTTGGCGCTAACCTCGATGCTCTTCAAGAATGTCTCGATCGCCGGCCTGGCACACGTCGACGCACCGCATACGCTGACGACCAAGGAAATCAACGAACGCCTGCAGCCGACGTTGGATCGCCTGGGTATCCGCACCGATGTGCTTGGCGACATCGCCGGCATCCACGCCCGCCGCCTGTGGGACAACGGCGTGCTGGCGTCGGACGCCGCCACCATGGCCGGCCGTAAGGCACTGGAAGACGCGGGCATCACCGCGACCCAGGTCGGCCTGCTGGTCAACACCTCGGTCAGCCGCGACTACCTGGAGCCGTCCACGGCCTCGATCGTGTCGGGCAACCTCGGTGTCAGCGACGAATGCATGACCTTCGACGTCGCCAACGCCTGCCTGGCCTTCATCAACGGCATGGACATCGCGGCGCGCATGATCGAGCGCGGTGATATCGACTACGCGCTGGTGGTGGACGGCGAGACCGCCAACCTGGTGTACGAGAAGACCCTGGAGCGCATGACCGCCCCGGACGTCACCGCCGATGACTTCCGCAACGAGCTGGCCGCGCTGACCACCGGGTCGGGCGCCGCCGCGATGGTGATGGCGCGCGCGGAGCTGGTGCCGGACGCGCCGCGCTACAAGGGCGGCGTGACCCGCTCGGCCACCGAGTGGAACCAGCTGTGCCTGGGCAACCTGGACCGCATGGTCACCGACACCCGCCTGTTGCTGATCGAAGGCATCAAGCTGGCGCAGAAGACCTTCAGCGCCGCCAAGATCGCACTCGGCTGGGCCGTGGAGGAGCTGGACCAGTTCGTGATCCACCAGGTCAGCCAACCGCACACCGCCGCGTTCATCAAGAACTTCGGCATCGACCCGAAGAAGGTCATGACCATCTTCGGCGAGCACGGCAACATCGGCCCGGCCTCGGTGCCGATCGTGCTGAGCAAGCTCAAGCAGCTGGGCAAGCTGAAGAAGGGTGATCGCATCGCGCTTCTGGGTATTGGCTCGGGCCTGAACTGCTCGATGGCTGAAGTGGTCTGGTAAGCAGCCCGTTGCCCGACCTCCTGTAGAGCCGAGCCATGCTCGGCTCACGCGCGCAGCGCGGCTCTTCCGCAGCGGACCGGAGAGCAGCCGAGCAACGGCTCGGCTCTACATTGCGCCGCGACTCTCCTTAGGTGCTCCGCATGCGCGATCTTCCCGGTTACCCCGCCCACCCGCAGCGCTTCGAGGTCCGCCCCGGCCTGTCGATGAACTATCTCGACGAGGGCCCGCGCGATGGCGAGGTGGTGGTGATGGTGCACGGCAACCCGTCGTGGAGCTACTACTGGCGCACGCTGGTGGCCGGCCTGTCGGACACCTACCGCTGCATCGTGCCGGACCACATCGGCATGGGCCTGTCGGACAAGCCGGACGACAGCCGCTATGAGTACACGCTGCAGTCGCGCGTGGACGATCTTGATGCGCTGCTGAAGCACCTGGGCATCAGCGGCCCGGTGACCCTGGCCGTGCACGACTGGGGCGGCATGATCGGGTTCGGCTGGGCGCTGTCGCACCACGAGCAGGTGAAGCGCCTGGTGGTGCTCAACACCGCTGCCTTCCCGATGCCGGCGGCAAAGAAGATGCCGTGGCAGATCGCACTGGGTCGCCACTGGAAGATCGGCGAGTGGATCATCCGCAGCTTCAACGCGTTCTCGTCCGGTGCCTCGTGGCTGGGCGTGGAGCGGAAGATGCCGGCCGATGTGCGCCGCGCCTACGTGTCGCCGTACAACAGCTGGGCCAACCGCATCAGCACCATCCGCTTCATGCAGGACATCCCGCTGTCGCCGGCCGACAAGGCCTGGTCGCTGCTGGAACGCGCCGGCAAGGCGCTGCCGTCGTTCGCCGACCGTCCCGCCTTCCTCGGCTGGGGCCTGCGCGACTTCGTGTTCGACCATCATTTCCTGAAGGGCTTCCAGGCCGCGCTGCCGAATGCCCAGGTGCATGCCTTCGAGGATGCCGGCCACTATGTGCTGGAAGACAAGCAGGACGTGCTGGTGCCGGAAATCCGCGCGTTCCTGGACGCCAACCCGATCTGATCGATGTGCCGACCAACGGTCGGCACCCACAAGTGGAAGGTATGGGTGGGTGCCGACCGTTGGTCGGCACACCGGATTATGCGGCGACCGGCGCCTGTGGTGGCGAGGACGGGCTGTTGCCGTTGTCGTCCGGGTGATCGTCGTCATTGTCGGCGTCATCGCGCCAGCGCCAGTCGGCCGGCGTCAGCGGATCCAGGCCATAGGCAATGCGCGCCTTGTCGCACTGCGGGCTGGCCTTGCCGTATTCCCACGATGCATCCACCTCACGGCACACGCTGGGCCGGTTGGGGTGGATCGTGCAGCGTGAATACACGCCGATCTGCGCATCCAGCGCGACGCAGCGCACCGGCTTGGAATGGGTGCCGCGCATGCACAGGCGGTGCGGATCCAGCACCTCAGTGAGCTGATGCGGCACGCCGCCGGGGGTGACCTCGTCCGATTCCATCCAGTGGAAGGCCACGCGGTACTGGGTGCAGCAGGCGCCGCAGGTCATGCAGGGATGTTGCATGGGCAAGCCGCCTCGGGCGGCAGTCGGAATCGGGAACGAGGGTGCGGATTTTCCACGAAGTGGGCCGCCGCGCAAGAAATTCCGTAAGCGGCGACAATGAACGGATGAACCGACCCTGCAACATTGCGGCCCGTTTGCCTGAACTGGCGCGTGAACGCCCCGACCAGATCGCCATCCGCTGCCCGGGCCGCCGCGGCGCCGGCAACGGCATGGCCGCCTACGATGTCACCCTCGATTACCGTCAGCTGGACGCCCGCAGTGATGCCATGGCCGCCGGCCTGGCCGGCTACGGGATCGGCCGTGGCGTGCGCACGGTGGTGATGGTGCGGCCCTCTCCGGAGTTCTTCCTGCTGATGTTCGCGCTGTTCAAGCTGGGCGCAGTGCCGGTGCTGGTCGATCCGGGCATCGACCGGCGCGCGCTTAAGCAGTGCCTGGACGAGGCGCAGCCGCAGGCCTTCATCGGCATTCCTCTGGCGCATGTGGCGCGGCTGGTGCTGCGCTGGGCGCCGTCGGCCACCCGGCTGGTGACGGTCGGCCGCCGCCTCGGCTGGGGCGGTACCAGCCTGGCCGCGCTGGAACGTGCCGGTGCCAAGGGGGGGGCCATGCTGGCCGATACCGATGGCGAGGACATGGCGGCGATCCTGTTCACCAGCGGCTCCACCGGCGTGCCCAAGGGCGTGGTCTACCGCCACCGCCACTTCGTCGGCCAGATCCAGCTGCTGGGCAGTGCCTTCGGCATGGAAGCGGGTGGGGTGGACCTGCCGACCTTCCCACCGTTCGCGCTGTTCGACCCGGCGTTGGGCCTGACTTCGGTGATCCCGGACATGGACCCGACGCGGCCGGCGCAGGCCGACCCGGGACGCCTGCACGATGCCATCCAGCGCTTCGGCGTAACCCAGCTGTTCGGCTCGCCAGCGCTGATGCGGGTGCTGGCTCGGCACGGGCGGCCACTGCCGACGGTGACCCGGGTGACCTCGGCCGGGGCACCGGTGCCGCCGGACGTGGTCGCCACCATCCGCAGCCTGCTGCCGGCCGATGCGCAGTTCTGGACTCCCTATGGCGCCACTGAGTGCCTGCCGGTGGCGGTGGTCGAAGGCCGCGAACTGGAGCGCACCCGCGCGGCGACCGAGGCCGGTGCCGGCACCTGCGTGGGCAACGTGGTGGCCCCCAACGAGGTGCGCATCATCGCCATCGACGACGCACCGTTGGCCGACTGGTCGCAGGCACGTGTGCTGGCCACCGGCGAGGTGGGCGAGATCACCGTGGCCGGGCCGACCGCCACCGACAGCTACTTCAACCGCCCGCAGGCCACTGCGGCGGCGAAGATCCGCGAGACGCTGGCCGATGGCAGCACCCGCGTGGTGCATCGCATGGGCGACCTTGGTTATTTCGATGTGCAGGGCCGCCTGTGGTTCTGCGGGCGCAAGACGCAGCGCGTGGAAACCGCGCGCGGGCCGCTGTACACCGAGCAGGTCGAGCCGATGTTCAACACCGTGGCCGGCGTGGCGCGCACTGCGCTGGTTGGCGTGGGGGCCGCCGGTGCGCAGGTGCCGGTGCTGTGCGTGGAGCTGCAGCGTGGCCGGTCCGACAGCCCGGCACTGCAGGAAGCGCTGCGTGCCAAGGCCGCCGCATGCCTGGCCGGAGCCGGGCTGGAGCACTTCCTGGTACACCCTTCGTTCCCCGTCGATATCCGTCATAACGCCAAGATCGGCCGCGAGAAGCTCGCCGTCTGGGCCAGCACCGAACTGGAGAAGCGCGCATGAAGATCCTGGTCACCGGTGGCGGTGGTTTCCTTGGGCAGGCGCTGTGCCGCGGGCTGGTCGAGCGTGGCCACCAGGTGCTGGCGTTCAACCGCAGTCATTACCCGGAACTGCAGGCGATGGGCGTGGGCCAGATCCGCGGTGATCTGGCCGATGCGCAGGCGGTGCTGCATGCGGTGGCCGGCGTTGATGCGGTGTTCCACAACGGCGCCAAGGCCGGCGCATGGGGCAGCTATGACAGCTACCACCAGGCCAACGTGGTCGGCACCGACAACGTCCTCGCGGCCTGCCGCGCGCATGGCATCAACCGGCTGGTCTACACCTCCACGCCCAGCGTGACCCATCGTGCCACGCACCCGGTGGAAGGCCTCGGGGCTGACGAGGTGCCGTACGGCGAAGATTTCCAGGCGCCGTATGCGGCTACCAAGGCAATCGCCGAACAGCGCGTGCTGGCCGCCAACGATGCGTCGCTGGCGACGGTGGCACTGCGCCCGCGCCTGATCTGGGGCCCAGGCGACCAGCAGCTGGTGCCGAGGCTGGCCGAGCGTGCGCGGCAGGGCCGCCTGCGCCTGGTGGGGGATGGCAACAACAGGGTGGACACCACCTACATCGACAACGCCGCACTCGCGCACTTCCTCGCCTTCGAGGCACTGGCGCCGGGCGCTGCGTGTGCGGGCAAGGCCTACTTCATCTCCAATGGCGAGCCGCTGCCGATGCGCGAGCTGGTCAACAAGCTGCTGGCCGCTGTTGGCGCGCCGACGGTGGGCAAGGCGATCAGCTTCAATACCGCGTACCGTGTCGGCGCCATCTGCGAGCGGCTGTGGCCGCTGCTGCGCCTGCGTGGCGAGCCGCCGCTGACCCGCTTCCTGGCCGAGCAGTTGTGCACGCCGCACTGGTACAGCATGGAACCGGCGCGCCGTGACTTCGGCTACGTGCCGCAGGTCAGCATCGAAGAGGGGCTGCGCAGGCTGAAGGCTTCATCTGCTGCATAGATCGCCGTCACTGGTTGCACACCGCAGGATCGGGAGGATGGACCCACGCCATCCAAGGCTCGACCACCCGCGAGGAGCGCCATGCTGCACTACGCCATCATCTTCTTTGTCATCGCCATCATCGCCGCTGTTCTGGGTTTCTCCGGAATCGCCGGCGCCGCAACCAACATCGCCTGGATCCTGTTCGTGGTGTTCCTGATCCTTGCGGTGATCTCGATGTTCCGCAAGCGCGGCTAGCCGGTAGTGCCGGCCGCTGGCCGGCATCGCTTTCCGCAGAGTCGAGCCATGCTCGACTCTGCGGGCGATCACGACGTTACACAGCGCTCTGCAGCCCGCGATCGGCCTCATGGCGCTCCAGCGCCAGCTCGATCAGGCGGGTGATCAGCGTGGTGTAGTCCACGCCGCTGGCACCCCACAGCTTCGGGTACATGCTGATGCGGGTGAAGCCCGGCAGCGTGTTGACCTCGTTGATGATGATGTCGCCGCCCGCAGTGAGGAACACATCCACGCGCGCCATGCCGGCACACTCCAGCGCCTGGTAGGCCCGCAGCGCGATCTGCTGGATGCGTGCCTGGGTGCCGGCATCGATATCCGCGGGTACCACCACTTCGGCACCATCGGCGTTGATGTACTTGGTGTCGTAGGCGTAGAACTCGTCGTGCACCACCACCTCGCCGCACAGGCTGGCCTGCGGATGTTCGTTGCCCAGCACCGCGCACTCGATCTCGCGGCCGATCACCGCCGATTCCACCAGCACCTTGTGGTCGTAGCGCAGCGCCAATGCCAGCGCTTCGGCAAAGCCCGCCGCATCCTTGACCTTGCTCACGCCTACCGACGAGCCTTGGTTGGCCGGCTTCACGAACAGCGGCAGGCCAAGCTGGGCAATCACCGCATCGACATCCACTTCCGCCACCTGGTGGCGGCGGATGCACAGCCACGGCGCCACCTGCAGCCCGGCGTCGCGCAGCAGACGCTTGGTCACGTCCTTGTCCATCGCCACTGCCGAGCCCAGTACCGGCGAACCGACGAAGGGCAGGTTGGCCATGCGCAGCAGCCCCTGCAGCGCACCGTCCTCGCCCAGAGGCCCGTGCACGATCGGCAGCACCACATCGATCTGGCCCAGCACGCTGGCCGCATCGGAGGGCTGCAGCTGTGCCTGCTCGGCACCGGGAAAGACCGCCAGCGACTGGCCGGAGCGATGCAGCGCGATGCGTGCCGGATCATCGGCATTGAGCAGGAAGGTCGCAGGCTCGCTCAGATGCCACTGGCCCTGCTTGTCGATGCCGACCAGCACCGGCTCGAAGCGCTCGCGATCAAGCGCATCGAGGATGTTCTTCGCCGACTGCAGTGAAACTTCGTGCTCGGAAGACTTGCCCCCGAAGATGATGCCGACCCGGGTCCGTGCCATGGGGAGTGCGATGTCCTGTGCGTTGCGTGGCCCCATAGCATGAACCTTCATCGGCCCACCGCGTGAGGCACAGATGAACCAGAAATCCATCCACGCATGGCGTGGATCTACCGTCCTCATGGCCCATCAACAGGGGTCGGAGCCCGTTGCGCAACAACGGGATCCGACCCCACGGACGACAGGAAACTGTCGAAGGCGGGATGGGTCCGGTTGCGGGGGTGTCCGCGGCATGGATGCCGCGGCCAAGCCCCCATGGGTGAGGGCGCTTTGCTTGCGAAGCACTGCTTCGCAAGCGCCCGAACGCCCAGCCGCCAGCGGCTGGGCCGGACCGCGGAGCGGGGTTTACGGCGTCCCCCGCCACCGGACCCATCCCGCCATCCCACGGAATGCATGCTGTTGCTGTTGGTGTTGAGGTTGCCGGCCAGCGGCCGGCACTACCGCGGGTGCCGGGCGGCAGCCCGGCCCAAGCCCCCCACCCACGCAGGTAGAATGCGCCCATGGCTCTTTCCCTGCTCAAGTCCCTCAAGCCGGTCGCTGGCCGCGCCCTGCAGATCGCCCTGAACCGCGCGCTGGCGCTGGATCCGGATACCCGCCATGCCCTGGCCAGCCTCGATGGCCGGCACATTGACCTGACCCTGGAAGCGCCGTCGCTGGCGATGCGCATCAGCGTCGACGGCGACCAGCTGCGGGTCGGCCCGGTGGATGCGCAGGAAGCCGACCTGGCCGTGCGCAGCAGCCTGGCCGGCGTGCTGGCGCAGCTGCCGCTGCTGGCCAACGCACGGCGCGGCGAGTCCAACAACAAGGGCCGAGTACGCGTGGCCGGTGACGCCGAACTGGCGCGGCGCCTGCAGCAGCTGGCCAAGGGCTTCGACCCGGACTGGCAGCAGCCGTTCGTCAGCGTATTCGGCGAGGTACTGGGCGTGCAGGTCGCCAACACCCTGCGCAGCGCCCTGCAGCACGCGCGCCAGGGGGCGATCGACCTGGCCCACAGCGCCGCCGAATTCATCACCGAGGAATCGCGCGACGTGGTGCCGCGCGCCGAACTGGATGCCTTCCATGATGATGTGGACGTGCTGCGCGATGACGTCGAGCGTCTTGGCGCGCGCGTGCAGCGCCTGCGGGGTGCCGCATGAAGGCCGTGCTGCGGGCGAGCCGCATCGGCCGGGTGATCCTGCGTTACCGCCTTGACGACCTGTTGCAGGGCACGCCGGCCGAGCGTTGGCTGCGCCTGGCCAAGCCGTTCGTGCCGCGTGCCTCGGCCGACATCGCCGCGCAGTCGCGCGGTGCGCGCCTGCGCCTGGCGCTGCAGGATCTCGGCCCGATCTTCGTCAAGTTCGGCCAGATCCTCTCCACACGCCGCGACCTGGTGCCGCCGGATGTGGCCAATGAGCTGACCCTGCTGCAGGACCGGGTCAAGCCGTTCGACGGTGACACTGCGCGCCGCATTGTCGAGGAAGCGCTTGGCCTGCCGGTCAGCGAGGCGTTCGCCAGCTTCGATACCGAACCACTGGCCTCGGCTTCGATCGCGCAGGTGCATGCGGCCACGCTGGCCGATGGCCGCCAGGTGGTGGTCAAGGTACTGCGCCCCGGCATCGAGAAGCAGATCGATGCCGACATCGCCCTGCTCAACTCGCTGGCCGCGCTGGTCGAGCGTACCCATCCGCGTGCCGACAAGATCCGACCGCGCGAAGTGGTGGCCGAAGTCGAGAACACCCTCGCCGCCGAGCTGGACCTGCAGCGCGAAGGCGCCAATGCCAGCGTGCTGCGCCGCTTCTGGGAGAACAGCGACGACCTGTATGTGCCGGAAGTGATCTGGAGCCATACCGCCGAGCGCGCGCTGACCCTGGAACGCGTGTGGGGCATTCCGTCCGACGACATCGCCGCGCTCGACAAGGCGGGCATCGACCGCAAGGCACTGGCCGCCAAGGGCGTGCGGGTCTTCTACACCCAGGTGTTCCGCGACAACTTCTTCCATGCCGATGCGCACGCCGGCAACATCTGGGTCGACACCGATCCGGGCCGCCGCGCCAACCCGCGATTCATCGCGCTGGACTTCGGCATCATGGGCCAGCTGTCGCAGGAGGATCAGTACTACCTGGCTGAGAACTTCATGGCCATCTTCAACCGCGATTACCGCCGCATCGCCGAACTGCATGTGCAGGCGCGCTGGATGCCGGACAACGTGCGCATCGATGATCTGGAAGCGGCCGTGCGTTCGGTGTGCGAGCCGTACTTCACCCGCCCACTGTCGCAGATCTCGCTGGCCGAAGTGCTGATGAAGCTGTTCCGCGTGGCGCAGCGCTACCAGCTGACCCTGCAGCCGCAGCTGATCCTGCTGCAGAAGACCCTGCTGAACATCGAAGGTGTCGGCCGGCAGCTGGATCCGCAGATCGATATCTGGGCGGTGGCCAAGCCGGTGCTGGCGAAGATCCTGCGCGAGCGCTACAGCCCACGCCGGGTGGTGCGCGAGATCGGCAAGCGGTTGCCGGAAATCATGACCCACGCGCCGGACATGCCGCGCCTGGTACACGCTTGGCTGACCCAGCAGGTGGAGGGGCGCCACGAGCTGGCGATGCGCTCGCGCGATCTGGTTGCGCTGGATGCCAGCGTGCAGCGCCTGCAGAGGCGCGCGGTCGGCGCGATCACCGGCGTCGGCCTGCTGGCCATCGCCGCGCTGATGTACGTGCTGCAGCCACCGGGCTGGTACTGGGGCGACCTGCCGATGTGGAGCTGGGTGTCCGGTGCCGTCGGCGCGCTGGCGCTGGCGCGCGCGTGGTGGAGATAGACCCGGTGCTGCAGACGCTGAAGAACGAACTGATGCACTTCGGTGCTGAAAACGACGCGCATGAAACCGAGCGCGCTCGGCGCATGCTCAACATCACGCCGGATACCGGTGAATTCCTGTCGGTGCTGGTGCGTTTCGGCACCGCGCGACGGGTACTGGAAATCGGCACCTCCAATGGCTACTCCACGCTGTGGCTGGCCGAAGCCGCAGCCGCCATCGACGGCCACGTGACCACGCTGGAAGTCGCCGAGGACAAGGTGGCGTTGGCGCGATCCACGTTCGCGCGCAGCGGGTTGGCCGCGCACATCACGCTGGTGCATGGCGATGCCGGGCAGTGGTTGGCAGAGGCCGGCGAAGGCTGCATCGACCTGTTGTTCCTGGATTCGGACCGCGGGCAGTACGCCGGCTGGTGGCCGCAGCTGCGCCGCGTGCTGCGGCCGGGGGGCCTGCTGGTGGTGGACAACGCCACCTCGCACGCGGAAGAGATGGAGCCCTTGTGCCTGCTGCTGGATGCCGATCCGGACTTCAGCACCAGCGTGGTGCCGGTGGGCAACGGCGAACTGCTGGCCGTGCGCAACGCCTGATTGCCACGCCACAGACCCGGGGTCAGATCCCTTTTTCCCGTGGAAAAGGGATCTGACCCCATACAGGGCACCCTTATAATCCCGCGGTGAGTACCGAACCTGACACCCTCGCCGCGGTCGAGACTGAAACCGCGCCCCTGCAGCTGCTGCACCTGGATGAGCGCCTGGCCGTGGTCAACAAGCCTGCCGGGCTGATGGTCCACGACAGCAAGCTGGCCCGTGGCGAAGATGATTTCCTGGCCGACCGCCTGCGTGAGCAGCTGGGGCGGCCGATCTTCCTCGTGCACCGCCTGGACCGGGCCACCAGTGGCTGCCTGCTGCTGGCCTTCGACCGCGAAACCGCCAGTTCGCTGGGCAAGGCACTGATGGGTGGCGTAGTGGCCAAGGACTACCTGACAGTCTGCCGAGGCTGGCCGGCCGAGCTGTCCTGGCGGGTGGACCATGATCTGGACGGCGGGCCGGGCAAGCCGGTGAAGAAGCCGGCGATCACCGATTTCCAGCGCCTGGCCACTGGCGAGCTGTCGGTGCCGGTGGGCGAGTTCAGCAGCTCGCGCTACGCGCTGCTGCGCTGCCAGCCGCAGACCGGGCGCTTCCGGCAGATCCGCCGTCACCTCAAGCACCTGTCACATCACATGATCGGCGATACCAGCCACGGCGATGGGCGCCACAACCGCATCTTCCGCATGCAGGGCGTGCACCGCATGCTGCTGCACGCCGAGCGCCTGCGCTTTCCGCATCCGGAGGGCGGCAACGTGGATGTCAGTGCGCCGCTGGACCGCCAGTTCCAGAAGGCACTGGACCTGTTCGGCTGGCAGGTGGACGCAGTTTGACGGTAGTGCCGGCCGCTGGCCGGCAGCTGCGTGATTCCAGGTGTACTGGGGAGCCGGCCAGCGGCCGGCACTACCTCATTCTCGTTTCTTTTCCGGCTCGTTGACGATCGCTTCCAGGTCTTTCTGCAGGTCCGCAAACAGCGGCTGCATGCGCGCCTGGATGGCCACCATCACGTTCTGCATCAGTGCCGGGGTCTTGTCCAGCAGGCTCTGGCCTGCCGCGCTCTCGTAGAACTCGGCCATCGCCAGCACGTCTTCCTTGCTGAACGTCTTCTTGTACAGGTCCACGTACATCGGCCGCAGCTGCTGCCACGACATGGCCTGGCGCAGGGTCTGGCTGGTCCGCGCCTGGATCCGCTTCAGCTGCTCCTGCTGCTGGGCGGTGAGCTGGCGCTGCGCGGCCACCTGCTGGAACTGCTGCTGCTGCATGGCTTCGATCTGCGGCACCATGGTGTCGATCATGCTCTGCGCGCGCGAGGCCGACAGCAGGCGGTTGATGTCGCCGTCGGTCGGCGGGGCGGCCAGGGCCGGGACGCTGGCCGTGGCCAGTGCCAGCAGCAGGGCGGCGCGGCGCAGCAGGGACGGCAGGGCGGGTGCGAAGCGGGTCATGCGGGCTTCCTGCGGTACATGGGACCGCCAGCATACCTGCAGCCCAGGCGAAGGCGGCGTGTTCGGCGCCTGATCGGCGGCATACGGGGCGCGATGGCGCACTCCACCACGTGGCTGCCGCTACAATGCGCGGATGGGCAGTGGACCGGTCACCATCAGCGCGCAGCTTGAAATCCCCGACGGCGAGATCGTCGAGCGGTTCGTGCGCGCCAGTGGCGCCGGCGGCCAGAACGTCAACAAGGTGTCCACTGCGGTGGAACTGCGTTTCGACGTGGCCAACTCGCCCTCGTTGCCCGAACCGTTGCGCGCGCGGCTGTTGGCGCGGCGTGACCGGCGCATGACCGGCGAAGGCGTGCTGGTCATCGACGCGCAACGTTTCCGCACCCAGGATCGCAATCGCGAGGATGCGCGCGAGCGGCTGGCGGCCTTCATCCAGGCCGGGCTGAGCGTGCCCAAACCGCGCAAAGCCACCAAGCCGACCCTCGGGTCGAAACTGCGTCGTCTGGACGCCAAACGCGGGCGCGCGCAGATCAAGCGCGGGCGCTCATCACGTGACTGGGAGTGATTGCTTGAACAACCCGACTTCGTTGCTGCCGGCCGTGCCGCCGCAGATGCCGCAGGTCAAACCCAACGCCTTCCTGCGCTGGCTGGCGCGCTGCACCCTGCGCATGGGGGGCTGGAAGGTGACCGGCACCCTGCCTGACATCCCCAGGCTGGTCTTCATCATCGCCCCGCATTCGTCCAACTGGGACGGGCTGTGGGGCATGGCAGCGAAGATCGCGCTCGGCATGAAGGTGAAGGTGCTGGGCAAGGCGTCGCTGTTCTGGTGGCCGCTGGGCCCGTTGCTGCACCGGCTGGGCGTGATTCCGCTCGATCGCAGCTCGCCACAGGGTACGGTGGGCCAGGCGGTGGACCTGCTGCGCAACAACGAGAAGATGTGGTTCGCCATCACGCCCGAGGGCACCCGCAAGGCGGTGAAGGAGTGGAAGGCCGGCTTCCTGAAGATCGCCCGGATGGCCGACGTGCCGATCCTGACCGCGTATTTCCACTATCCGGAAAAGACCATCGGCATCGGTCCGCTGTTCACCCCGAGTGGCGACGATGTGGCCGACATGGCTGCCATCCGCGAGTTCTACCGGCCCTGGATCGGCAAGACCCGCGGCACGGTCTGAGCCGGCCGCAGGCCGCCGCATAGACGCCACGTCCGGCACATGCCGGGCGAGCGCGACAGGAGTAGGGTGGAGGGCTGGTATCCATACCGTCTGCCCAAGGAGCGTTTTACATGTCGCGTACCGTAGTCCTGGCCGCCGCCATCAGCCTGGCGTTGGCGGCCTGTTCCGGCAAGGAGTCCACCCCCGTGACCGATGCCCAGAAAGCCCCGGCCCCGCAGCCGGCCGAAGCCTCCACCAATCCGCTGCTGAGCGCCAGCACGCTGCCGTTCCAGGCGCCGCCGTTCGACAAGATCAAGGACAGCGACTACCTGCCGGCCTTCGAAGAAGGCATGCGCCAGCACCTGGCCGACGTGCGCAAGATCGCCGACAGCAGCGAGCCGGCCACCTTCGACAACACCATCGTGGCGATGGAGCGCAGCGGCGAGACCCTGACCCGCGTGTCGCGCATCTTCTTCGGCCTGGTCCAGGCCGACACCAACGATGCGCGCCAGAAGATCCAGGAAGAAGTGGCGCCGAAGCTGGCCGCGCACCAGGATGAGATCAACCTCGATCCGAAGCTGTTCGCGCGCGTGAAGTCGCTGTACGACCAGCGTGACACGCTGGGGCTGGACCCGGTGCAGAAGCGCCTGGTCGAGCACTATTACGATGGCCTGGTGCGCGCCGGTGCGCAGCTGTCCGACGCTGACAAGGCGACCCTGCGCAAGCTCAACGTGGAAGAGACCACGCTCTCCACCCAGTTCCACACCCGCCTGGTGGCCGCGACCGCCGCTGCGGCTGTTGTCGTTGACGACAAGGCCAAGCTGGCCGGCCTGGACGAGGGCGCGATCAACAATGCTGCGGCCGCCGCCAAGGACCGCAAGCTGGATGGCAAATTCCTGCTGCCGCTGCAGAACACCACCCAGCAGCCGGTGCTCGGCTCGCTGAGCGATCGCGACCAGCGTGCCGCCGTTCTGAAGGCCTCTGAAACCCGCGCCGAGCGCGGTGATGCCAACGACACCCGGCAGACCGTGCAGCGCCTGGCACAGCTGCGTGCGCAGAAGGCCAAGCTGCTCGGCTTCGACACCTTCGCCGACTATCAGCTGGGCGACCAGATGGCCAAGACTCCGGCTGCCGCGCTCAAGCTGCTGACCGACACCGTGCCGGCCGCCACCGCCAAGGCGCGCGCCGAGGCCGGTGAGATCCAGAAGGTCATCGACGCGCAGAAGGGCGGATTCCAGGTCGCCGCTTCGGACTGGGACTTCTACGCCGAGCAGGTGCGCAAGGCCAAGTACGATCTGGACGAGTCGCAGATCAAGCCGTACTTCGAACTGGACAACGTGCTGCAGAACGGCGTCTTCTACGCCGCCACCCAGCTGTATGGCATCACCTTCAAGCCGCGCACCGACATTCCGACCTACAACCCGGACATGAAGGTGTACGAAGTGTTCGACAAGGACGGCACCTCGCTGGCCCTGTTCTACACCGACTACTTCAAGCGTGACAGCAAGTCCGGCGGCGCCTGGATGGACGTGTTCGTCGAGCAGGACGGCCTGACCGGTGCCAAGCCGGTGGTCTACAACGTCTGCAACTTCACCAAGCCGGCCGCCGGCCAGCCGGCGCTGATCAGCTTCGACGACGTCACCACGATGTTCCATGAGTTCGGCCATGCGCTGCACGGCATGTTCTCGAACGTGAAGTACCCGTCGATCGCCGGCACCGCCACCTCGCGTGACTTCGTCGAGTTCCCGTCGCAGTTCAACGAGCACTGGGCACTGGACCCGAAGGTGTTCGCCAACTACGCCAAGCACTACAAGACCGGCGAGGCGATGCCGCAGGAACTGGTCGACAAGATTCTCAAGGCGCGCAGCTTCAACCAGGGCTATGCGACCACCGAGTATCTGTCGGCCGCGCTGCTCGACCTGGCCTGGCACACGCAGAAGGCCGATGCGCCGCTGCAGGATGTCGGTGCCTTTGAAGCCAGCGCGCTGAAGAAGTTCAAGGTCGACCTGCCGCAGGTGCCGCCGCGTTACCGCACCACCTACTTCGACCACATCTGGGGTGGTGGTTACTCGGCCGGTTACTACGCCTACTTCTGGGCCGAAGTGCTGGACCATGACGCCTACCAGTGGTTCACCGAACACGGTGGCCTGACGGCGGCCAACGGCCAGGAGTTCCGCGACAAGATCCTCTCGCGCGGCAACAGCGTGGAGTTGTCGACCCTGTACCGCGATTTCCGCGGCAAGGACCCGTCGGTGGAACCGCTGCTGAAGTTCCGCGGGCTGAAGTAAGAAACAGAAAGCGGCGGGGGCAACCCCGCCGTTTTTCTTTGTGTAGAGCCGAGCCCATGCTCGGCTGGCTTTTTCTGGAGACGCAGCCGAGCATGGGCTCGGCTCTACACAAGCGGATCACGTCCCCACGTGCACCCGGTTGGCCTGCTCGGCCAGGCCCAGGTGATCGAGCGCGATATCCAGCGCCAGCACATAACTCTGCGCGCCATACCCAGCAGCAATGCCCAGGCGCTGGCCGACACCGGCCGGCAGGCACGGTTCGGCCACTGCGCCGTCGTCATGCACCTCTACGTACGCGTTGTGCAGATAGGGCAGCAGCCGCTGCAGGCGCAGACTGTTGGCACACGCACCCGGATCGAGCAGCGTCACCTCGCCACGGCTGTGGTCGGCCACGCGCAGCGCATCGAGTAGTTCCTGTTCCGAACCGCAGGCGCGGATCGCCACGCTGGTGCCGGCGTCGATCGCGCGATGCACCAGCGACTTCAGGACCGGTGCCGGCAGCGGCATCGCGGTGCGGATCAGGGCGCCGGCCGCTTCCGGGCCGCGGATGATGAAGATCGACATGACTCAGCCCTCCTGCGCCAGGCGGCGGCCGACAATGGCCAGCGACAACGGGTAACCGGCCTGCTGGCTGCGCTGGTCGACCACCACGGCGGCGGGGCCGTGCTGCAGGCGCAGGCGTGCATCCAGACCAGGTTCGCTGGGCGCCTGCAACTCGATGTACTGCGCCGGCAGCCGTTCCAGCGCCGCCTGCAGCGCGCCACCTTCGGCCTGCCATTGCGCCTCGTCGGCGGCACCGACATCCAGCAGTACCCAGTCGGCCGAGCGCGCCTGCGGCTGGCACAGGCACCGGCGTACCTCGGACAGGCTGGCGCAGTCACTGCACAGCACGCGATGGCCGGCCAGCTGTGCCGGCAGTTGGGGACGCGGTGCCGACGAAGAGGCGTGGCGGATCACCAGGAGGGTCATACAACACCTTGCGGAATGCGCCGTGTGGCGCGGTGGGCACACGATGCGCGTGCTGCCCGTAAAGGTGCGATGCCCGCGGCCGGGCCGGGGCGTAAAACCTGCGTAACCCCTTTTGCAGCGCCAGGGTTGCCAGGACTGGGGCGCAGAGCAGCCGAGCGTAGGCTCGGCTCTACAGGAGCGCGGCGCGGGAACCTCTTGCGCCCGGATGTGGTCTGATGCAGCCACCACCCAACCGGAGCCTGTCATGGATGCTGTTGCCCGTCCCCCCTTTTCCCAACGCGCCGTGGCCTGGCTGAAGAAGGAAGCATTGCCGCTGCTGGTGATGCTCGGCCTGCTCGCCGCCGCCCGCGATACCCTGGCCAACCATTACGTGGTGCCGAGTGGTTCGATGCAGCCGACCCTGCAGCCCGGCGACCGGGTGGTGGTGGACATGCGTGCCTATGGCCTGCGCCTGCCGTTCACCGGCAAGGAACTGATGACCACCGGCGTTCCGCAGCGTGGTGAAGTGGCGGTGTTCGATTCACCGGCCGACGGCACCCGCCTGATCAAGCGCGTGGCGGCAGTGGCGGGCGACCATGTGCAGATGCGCGAAGGCCATCTGAGCATCAACGGGCAGCCGCTGCAGATGGCCGACCTGCAGGACGTGGAAGCCTTCGGCGAGCGACGTGCCCGCCTTGATCTGGACATGGGCGGCGGTCCGGACATCGCCGACCTGGTGGTGCCGACTGGCAAGGTGCTGGTGCTGGGTGACCACCGCGGCAACAGCTTCGATGGCCGCTTCTTCGGCTTCGTCGACGCCGACAAGCTCTACGGCCGCGCGGTGGCGGTGTACTACCGCCGGGGCGACGGCTTCGAGTGGCAGCGCCTGTAAGCTGAATTGATACTTCTCGTATATCAATCATGACCTATCAGGTTATGGATCGACTGGATAGACGGGCCTAGTCTGAGGCCCGTTCCCTCCCGCGCTTGGCCGCCCCCACCGGCCCATCGATCCCATGACTGGCGAAACTGCGGCGGCCGTCGAACGCCGCCCCCCCACTGTCGACCCCAGCGCCGAGACCCGCATCCAGCAGGGCACACCGGCCTTTCGTCGCACCGCGCTGGCACTGTTCCTGGCCGGCTTTTCCACCTTCGGCCTGCTGTACACGGTGCAGCCGCTGCTGCCTGAGTTCAGCCGCCATTTCGGCGTGTCCGCCGCCGGCAGCGCCATGTCGTTGTCGCTGACCACCGGCACCTTGGCCGTGGCGATGCTGCTGGCTGGTCTGCTGTCCGATGCGGTCGGCCGCCGCCCGTTGATGATCGTCGCGTTGCTGGCCTCGGCCATGCTGTCGCTGAGCTCGGCGCTGGTGGATGACTGGACCACGCTGCTGGTATTGCGCACGCTGCTCGGCCTGGCGCTGAGCGGCGTGCCGGCGGTGGCGATGACCTACCTGGTCGAGGAAATGGACAGCCGTGCGCTGGGCCTGGCGATGGGCCTGTACATCGGCGGCAATGCCATCGGTGGCATGAGCGGGCGCCTGCTGGCCGGCATCATCGCCGACCACTGGGGCTGGCGCTGGGGTATCGGCGTGGTCTCGATCATCGCGGTGGCCAGCACGGTGCTGCTGTGGCTTCAGCTGCCGCCGTCGCGCCACTTCCATCCCCGTCGTGACGGCCTGCGCCAGTTGCCGTCGCGCTGGCGCATGCTGTTCGCCGACCCGGGCCTGCCGTGGCTGTTCGCCACCTCGTTCGTGCTGATGGGCGTGTTCGTCACCCTCTACAACTACCTGGGCTACCACCTGCTGGCGCCGCCCTACCACCTCAGCCAGACCGTGGTCGGCCTGATCTTCAGTGTCTACCTGGTGGGCACCTTCAGTTCGGCGTGGATGGGCCAGCAGGCAACGCGCTACGGGCGCGGCCGCATCCTGTCGATCTCGTTCGCGTTGATCGGCGCGGGCATCGCACTGCTGGCAATGCCGTGGCTGAGTGCGATGGCACTGGGTATCGCACTGGTCACGTTCGGCTTCTTCGGCGGCCACTCGGTGGCCAGCAGCTGGGTTGGCAGCCGCGCCGGTACGATGCGCGCCGAAGCCTCGGCGATGTACCTGTTCGCCTACTACCTCGGGTCCAGCGTGCTGGGCGGGGTCGGTGGCCTGGCCTATGCGGCCTGGGATTGGCTGGGTGTGTGCCTGTTCGCTGCCGTGCTGACCCTGATCGGTGGTGGCATCGTCTGGGCACTGCAGCAGCGCGCGCCGCAGCCGGTCACCGCGTGATCCACCGCTACGGTAGTGCCGGCCGCTGGCCGGCATGCCGGCCCATGTGGGGTTGCCGGCCAGCGGCCGGCACTACCCGGGTGGGTTGCACTTCACCCTTCGGCGAACGCCTCACGCAGCAGCGTGGCGAAATTGCGGATCAGCGGCGTTACCCGTTCGCGGTGCCAGGCCAGCTGCACTTCCGAATGCGCGCCGGCATCGGCCAGTGCCACGAAGCGCGATCCTTCCACGCGTATGTGATCGCATGACGACGGCAGGATCGCCGCACCCAGGCCCGCAGCGGCCAGGCTGATCAACGTCGATGCTTCACCGGCTTCCTGCACGATGCGCGGCGTGAAGCCCGCCGCCGCGCACAACGCGATCATGTGGTCGTGGATGCCCGCGCCGGCGCTGCGGCGGAACGCCACGAAAGGCTCCTGCGCGAAGTCGCGCAGCGACAGCGTGCCCTGCTTCGACAGCCTGCGCAGGGCAGGGTGGTCGGCGTGCACGATCAGCGCCAGCGGGTCGACGAACAGGCTGTGCGCCACCAGTTCCGGCGGCAGCGCGCGCTTGCGGATGATGCCCACGTCCAGTGAACCGTCGAGCAGCGCGTCGATCTGCTGCAGCGTGTTCATCTCGCTCAGCTGCAGCCGCACCTGCGGGTACTGCTGACGGTAGCGCAGGATCGAACGCGGAATCTGCGGCGACAGCGGCGTGGCGCGAGTCAGACCGATGTGCAGTTCACCCTGCTCACCACGCTGTGCACGCTGCACCTCGTCCACGGCCGTCTCCACCTGCTGCACGATGGCGCGTGCACGTTCCTGCAGCAGTTCGCCCGCAGGCGTCAGCTGCACGCGGCGATGGCTGCGCACGAACAGGCGCGCGTCAATCAGTTCTTCCAGCTGGCGGATCTGTTGGCTGAGCGGCGGCTGTGACATGCCCAGCCGCTCCGCCGCCTGGCCGAAGTGCAGCGTATCGGCGACGGCGAGGAAGTAGCGCAGGTGGCGGAGTTCGATGGACATGGGGCCAGTTTATTCATCGTCAGCCGGAAATGAATCAGAGGCGGGGTCAGAGCCCGTTGCGCAGCAACGGGATCCGACCCCGTGCCGACCAACGGTCGGCACCCACCATGGGAAGCATTTCCCACAGTTCGCAGAAAACAGTCGAAGGCGGGGTGGGTCCGGTTGCGGGGGCGTGAGCGCCATGGATGGCGCGACCGAGCCTCCATGGACGGGTTTACGGCGTCCCCCGCAACCGGACCCACCCCGCCATCCCACGGAATGCCCGCTGTTGCCGTTGACGTTGCCGTTGCTTCGGCCTCTGCAGGTGCAGGGCGGCAACCCTGCAAACCAGAACACCCCTCACCGCTCCGAATGCCCGCTCTGATCGTAATCGCGCGGACTGAACAACTCCGGCTGGATCAGCTCGATGAACGCCCGCGCCTGCGCCGACAGCGCCTTGCCCCGGCGCACGATCACCCCGTAGCTGCGCTCGGGGAACCAGCGCTTCATCGACCGCGCCGCCAGCCGCTCGTGGTCGGCCTCGTTCAGGCACAGCGCCGGCACGATGGAAATGCCCATGCCCATCGCCACGTACTGCTTGATCACTTCCCAGCCCCCCACTTCCAGCGCCACGGTGTAGGCGATGCGGTGGCGCTGGAACACCTGGTCCACCAGGCGGTAGGTGATCTGCCGCTTCGGCGGCAGCACCAGCGGATAGCGCGCGATGTCGGCCAGCTCCAGCTCGCCGCCCTTGGCCAGCGGATGATCGTGCGGTGCGATCAGCACCTGCTCGAAGCGGTAGGCCGGGGCGTAGGTCAGGTCGGCCGGCACATCGGTCATCGAACCTATCGCCAGGTCGGCGGCATCCTCGCGCAGCAGGTCGGTGCCGTCGGCGCTGATCGCGTTGTGCAGGGTCAGGCGCACGTCCGGGTGGTGCAGGCGAAAGCGTTCGACGATCTTCGGCAGCAGGTACAGGATGGTCGAGCTGTTGGCGGCAATGTTCAGCTCGCCCGCGTCCAGGCCGCGCACCTTGTCGCGGAAGCGCGCCTCCAGCCCGTCCAGGTTCTCCACCAGCGGCTGTGCCATCTCGTACAGCAGCTGGCCCTCGCGGCTGGGCACCAGGCGCCGCCCGCTGCGCTCGAACAATGGCACCCCCAGCTCCCGTTCCAACGCCTGCAACTGCAGGCTGATGGCCGGCTGGCTGACGAAAAGTGCCTCAGCCGCCCGTGAGACCGAGCCGAGGCGCACGGTCTGGCAGAATGCGCGCAGCGGCTTGAGCCGGTCGGATTTGTAGGAAAAACGAGGACTTGGCGGGGCGCGTGTGCTCATCGTGTAACGAGTATTAGCACAACTTATGTAAAACATTGCAAAAACTGTTTTGCCAAATACTGAGGCCCAGCGGCACCGTGGAGACGTTCCCCCACCGCTGGAGTAGCCCCATGTCCGCCGTCGCTTCCGCCGTTCCCACCCCCGCCACCAAGGCCACCCCCGGCATCGCCCTGGCGACCCGCGTGGCCGGCCAGGACACCGTGCTGCCGGCGCCGCTGCTGGCCCTGCTGGTGTCGCTGCACCGCGCGGTGGAACCGGGCCGGCAGGCGAGGCTGCAGGCCCGCCGTGAACGCCAGGCGTTCTTCGACCAGGGCGGCCTGCCGGACTTCCGTGAAGACACCACTGCGATCCGCAGCGGCGACTGGCGCGTTGCGCCGCTGCCGGCCGCGCTGCAGGACCGCCGCGTCGAGATCACCGGCCCGACCGACCCGAAGATGGTCATCAACGCGCTGAACTCCGGCGCCAAGGTGTTCATGGCCGACTTCGAGGATTCGACCTCGCCGACCTGGCGCAACCTGCTGGCCGGGCAGCAGTCGCTGGCCGCGGCGGTGCGCGGCGATCTCGAATACACCGCCCCCAATGGCAAGCATTACACGCTGCGCCCATACGACGAACAGGCGGTGCTGATCGTGCGCCCGCGTGGCTGGCACCTGGACGAGAAGCACGTACGCGTCGACGGCCAGTTCCTCGCCGGCGGCCTGTTCGACGCAGCGGTGTTCGCCTTCCACAACGCCCGCTCCCTGCAGGCCAAGGATCGTGGCCCGTACTTCTACCTGCCCAAGCTGCAGAGCATGGAAGAGGCGGCGCTGTGGGAAACCGCGCTGTCGCACATCGAAGGGATGCTCGGCTTGCCGCACGGCCAGATCAAGGTGACCGTGCTGATCGAAACGCTGCCGGCGGTGTTCGAGATGGACGAGATCCTGCACGCGCTGCGTGATCGCATCGTCGGCCTGAACTGCGGGCGCTGGGACTACATCTTCTCGTACCTGAAGACCTTCCGCCGCCACGCCGACCGCGTGCTGCCCGAACGCGGCCAGGTGACCATGACCCAGCCGTTCCTGAAGGCCTATTCGGAACTGCTGATCCAGACCTGCCACCGCCGCGGTGCGCATGCGATGGGCGGCATGGCCGCGCAGATTCCGATCAACCACGATGCCGCCGCCAACGAACAGGCCATGGCCCGCGTGCGCGCCGACAAGCTGCGCGAAGTCAGCGCCGGCCACGACGGCACCTGGGTCGCGCATCCGGCGCTGATTCCGGTGGCGATGGCGATCTTCGACGAGCACATGCCCGGTGCGAACCAGCACAGCGTGCTGCGCCAGGACGTGCGCGTCGGCCGCGACGAACTGATCGCGCGGCCGCCGGGCACCATCACCCGCGCCGGCTTCGAAGGCAACGTGGAAGTCTGCGTGCGTTACCTGGCGGCGTGGCTGGATGGCAACGGCTGTGTGCCGATCCATCACCTGATGGAGGACGCGGCCACCGCCGAGATCAGCCGCAGCCAGTTGTGGCAGTGGCTGCATACGCCGGGCCAGCAGCTGGACGATGGCACCGCGATCGACCTGGCCCTGCTGGATTCCACCCTGTCGCAGCTGCCTGCACGGCTGGGCGATACCGCCGCGCTGCCCGGTGGCGCGCGCATCAGCGAGGCCATCGCCCTGCTCGGCGAACTGAGCCGCAGCGAAGAACTGACCGATTTCCTGACCCTGCCGGCCTACGCGCGCATCGATTGACTGCCGCCCGCGTCTACCGCCGTTTCCCTCCCCGCTGCACGCACGAACCGAACTGGAGAAAGACATGAGCAAGCTGCCCACTGCCGAACAGATCCAGCACGACTGGGATACCAACCCGCGTTGGGAAGGCATCCAGCGCAACTACAGCGCCGCCGACGTGGTGCGCCTGCGCGGCACCGTCCACATCGAGCATTCGCTGGCCCGCCTGGGTGCGGAGAAGCTGTGGGCGTCGCTGCACGAGCGCGAGTTCGTCAACGCGCTGGGTGCACTGACCGGCAATCAGGCCATGCAGCAGGTCAAGGCCGGCCTGAAGGCGATCTACCTGTCCGGTTGGCAGGTGGCGGCCGACGCCAACCTGGCCGGCCAGATGTATCCGGACCAGTCGCTGTACCCGGCAGATTCGGTGCCGGCGGTGGTCAAGCGCATCAACAACACGCTGCTGCGCGCCGACCAGCTGCACCACGCCGAAGGCAAGGATGACATCGACTTCCTGCAGCCGATCGTGGCCGATGCTGAGGCCGGCTTCGGCGGCGTACTCAACGCCTTTGAACTGATGAAGGCGATGATCGAGGCCGGCGCCGCCGGCGTGCACTTCGAGGACCAGCTGGCCTCGGTCAAGAAGTGCGGGCACATGGGCGGCAAGGTGCTGGTGCCGACCCGCGAGGCGATCGAGAAGCTCAACGCCGCACGCCTGGCCGCCGACGTGATGGGCGTGCCGACCCTGCTGGTCGCGCGCACCGATGCCGAAGCTGCGGATCTGCTGACCAGTGACATCGACGGCAACGACAAGCCGTTCACCACCGGTGAGCGCACCGTCGAAGGTTTCTACAAGACCCGCAACGGCCTGGACCAGGCGATCAGCCGCGGCCTGGCCTATGCACCCTATGCCGACCTGGTGTGGTGCGAGACCGGCAAGCCGGACCTGGAGTTTGCACGCAAATTCGCCGAGGCGATCCACGCGAAGTTCCCGGGCAAGCTGCTGGCCTACAACTGCTCGCCCAGCTTCAACTGGAAGAAGAACCTGGACGACGCCACCATTGCCAAGTTCCAGCGCGAACTGGGCAGCTACGGCTACAAGTTCCAGTTCATCACCCTGGCCGGGTTCCATGCGTTGAACTACGGCATGTTCAATCTGGCCCACGGCTACGCGCGCCGCCAGATGAGTGCGTTCGTGGAACTGCAGGAAGCCGAGTTCGAAGCGGCCGAGCGCGGTTTCACTGCGGTCAAGCACCAGCGTGAGGTCGGTACCGGCTATTTCGATGCGGTGACCCAGGCGATCCAGCAGGGCCAGTCGTCGACCACCGCGCTGACCGGATCGACCGAGGAAGAGCAGTTCCACGGCGGGCGCAGCGAACGCGCGGCGTGATCCGGTGCGCGGCGTGATCCGGTAGTGCCGGCCGCTGGCCGGCAATCACGGGATGCTCCGGGCGCTGCGTGGCAGCCGGCCAGCGGCCGGCTCTACCGGGGCCTGGAAATCCGATCAGGGTGGCCAGGGAAGGGCCAGGCAACGCCGGCCGGTCGGGGGACCTGCCGGCGTTGTTGTATCGATGCAAGGGGGGCAGCCAGCGGGCAGCGTCAATCAGGCGCACCCCGGGTTCCGGCAACTTGGCCGAAACCCTGTGAAACCCGGCATCGAATTGATCCAGCAGGGGTTTTGCCCGGGCACCCGTGACCAGAACGGGCCACCACCGATCTTCACGTCAATCAAGATCGGCAGAACGGTCAAAATGAGATAGGGCGCACACTTTAAAGCGGTGCTATGCTCCGCGGCTCACCAGGGGACGCTGGCGGCGGGTGCAGGGAATGACCGGCAGGGGTGCGGCCGAGAACAGTGATGTGACGACAGGTATCGCCCGGGTGGCGATGGCCGAGATCGTGCACGCGCTGTTGTCAGATGCCGAGGTGGCATTGTTTGCCAGATTCGCCCGCGCATGCAAGCTCCGTGCCGGACAGTGGCTGTTCCAGCGTGGCCACCGCGGCGAGCGCATGTATGTGATCCTCGAAGGCCAGATCGAACTGGACTTCGGCGAGGACCTGGTGATCAAGACACTCGGGCAGCATGAGTTCTTCGGAGAACTGGGCCTGCTGGTCGGCGACCACCTGCGCAGCGCCAGCGCGCGCGCGCTGGTCGACTGCGATGTGCTGGAACTGGGGCCGGCTGATTTCCACCGGCTGGTCGAATCCGATCCGGGCCTGGTGGCCTACTTCCTGCGCCGCACGATCATGCGCGTGCTGGCCAACGAACAGGCCCTGATCAGCCAGTTGCGCCGGCGCAACCACGATCTGGAAACCGCGCTGGACAACCTCTACATCACCACCCACCAGCTGACCCACACCCGCGAGCTGGTGCGTACCGATGAACTGACCGGTCTGCACAACCGCCGTGGCCTCACCCTGTACCTGCAGGAGTGCCGCGAGCGTGCCGAGGGGCCGCCGCAGGCGCTGCTGCTGATCGATTGCGACCGTTTCAAGCAGATCAACGACCGCCACGGCCACCAGGCCGGCGACCGCGTGCTGCAGAGCATGGGCAACATCCTGCGCTCGATGGCTGGCGAACAGGACCTGGCCTGCCGGCTTGGCGGTGATGAGTTCTGCCTGATGCTGCGCCGTGGCAACCGCGAGATCGTGCAGCACGCTGCCGAGTTCATCCTCAGCGCGGTGCACGGCCTGCTCGAGCGCAGCCATGGCACGCCGCATGTAAGCCTGGTCAGCATCGGAGCCAGCCTGCTGGATGCCGACGCGGACTGGAGCGAGTGGTATGCCAGCGCCGATCGGGCGCTGTACCGGGCCAAGCGTGATGGCGGCAACTGCCTGCGCTGGGTGGATGATCCGGACGGCCAATAGGGAGATGCAGGCGATGAATGGCGACAACGGAACGTCAGCCCCGCATAGCCCACAGCTACGCGCCCTGCTGTTCACTGATCTGTGTGATTCGCTGCAGCTGGTCGAGCGGATCGGCGACGTGGCGGCGGCGAGCCTGTTCCAGGAACACGACCGCCTGGTGCTGGTGCTGCAGCACCGCTGGAATGGCCAGCTGATCGATCGTTCGGACGGCCTGTTCATGCTGTTCGAGCGCGCCATCGATGCCCTGGGCTTCGCCCTGGACTACCAGCGCGAACTACATGCGCTGGGCCAGCAGCGTGCGATTGAACTGCGCGCGCGTGCCGGCCTGCATGTGGGTGACGTGCTGACCTGGGAAAACAGTGCAGAGGCGGTCCGCGCCGGCGCCAAGTCGATGGAAGTGGAAGGCTTGGCCAAGCCGATGGCGGCGCGCCTGATGATGCTGGCGCGGCCCGGCCAGATCCTGTTGTCGGCGGTAGCCGAATCGCTGACCCGCCGTGCCACCGATGCGTTGGGCGAGCGCGGCACGCGCCTGTTGTGGAAGTCGCACGGGCGCTGGCGCTTCAAGGGCGTGGCGGTGGTACAGGAAGTGATCGAAGTGGGCGAGATCGGCTCCGCACCGCTGCGCATGCCGCGTGCCAATGCCAAGGCCCGCCGCGACATGCCGTTGTGGCGGCAGCCGCTGGTGCTGGCCGCCGAAGGCCTGGTGCTGGCGGTGGCGGTGCTGGGCGGCTGGCTGCTGCTGCGGCCGGAACCGGCGATTGCGTTCGCCGAGCGCGACTGGGTGGTGCTCGGCGATGTCGACAACCTCACCGGCGACCCGATCTTCGACGACTCGATGCGGCATGCGATCCGGATCGCGCTGGAGCAGTCGCGCTACGTGAACGTGCTGTCGGAGGGCAAGATCCGCGAAAGCCTGGAAATGGCGCGGCTCTCCGGCGATACCCGGCTCAGCCGCGATACCGCGGCCAACGTGGCGGTGCGGGAAGGCGCGCGCGCCGTGCTGTTGCCGACCGTGCGGCAGAAGATCGGTGGCTACGAGCTGGCCATCGACGTCGCAGCACCGGGCAGCGGCCAGGTGATCCAGACGTTCACCGCCACCGCGGATCGATCCGATCAGATGGTGTTCGCGGTGGACGATGTGGTCGGGCGCCTGCGGCGCGGACTGGGCGAATCGGTGGCGAGCCTGGAACAGTCGTTGCCGCTGCCGCGGGCATCGACCCAGGACCTGCGCGCACTGCGTGCATTCGCGCTGGCGGAGAGTGCACTGGGCCAGCGTCGCTTTGAGGAGGCGCGCAACCTTTACCAGGCGGCGATCGATATCGATCCCGGTTTCGCCCTGGCCTACATGGGCGTGGCCAAACTGCATGCGCGCGTCGAGGAAGGGCGGCGTGCACGCGAAGCCATGCAGCATGCGCTGGACCTGCAGGATCGGCTGCCGCCACGCGAGCGGCTGTACCTGAAGGCCTGGATGGCCGAGCTGGAGCCGGGTGGCTGGGCGCTGGAGCAATGGCGCACGCTGGCCAAGGTCTATCCGGATTCGTTCGCGGGGCTGTCCAACACGTCCTGGTACCTGCTGCAGGCCAACCAGTTCAGCGAGGCCGAGCCCTATGCGCGTGCCGCCGCAGTGCCGCAGGATCCGCTGCGGCTGTATCCCCTGGTCCACCTGGTGCGGATACAGATCGCTGCCAACCAACCGCAGCTCGCTGCCGAAACACTGGCACAGGCGCAGATCCTGCGCGGCCGTGATGACGCCGATGAGACCGGCGTGGATGTGCTGGTGGCGCAGGGGCAGTACGCCAAGGCAGCGAAGCTGTTGCCGCAGATCCATGCCAGCGATGCCCTGCAGCAGCGGATGAAGCTGCGTGCGCAGCTGCTGCTGGCGGCCGCGCAGCGCGACTGCCCGGCGATGCAGCGGGCGATACGCGAAGATGCAGCGGCGCCGACGCTGGTCGATCTTCAGGTGCAGCAGCGCCTGCAGCATGCCAGCGTGGCGGCGTTGTGCCCGGGCGCTGACCGTGCCGGGCTGCAGGCCATTGCGGCGCTGCTGCAGCCGACGCTGCAGGAGCGTGATGATCCCATGCTGCATGCCCGTGGCCTGCAGTGGCTGGCACTGGTCCACCTGGCGCAGCGGCAGGGCCAGTTCGAACTGGCCAGGCGTTGGCTGGACGAGCAGCGGCCCCTGCTGCGCAGCCTGCGCAGTCCGGTCGCGGACCGCTGGCTACGCATCGTCAGCGCCATGGATGAGCTGCAGATGCAGCGCCCCGAGGCTGCCCGCGCCCTGATCGAGCCGATGCTGGATGGCAGCGAGCCGGTGCAGGCGCGCGTCGTGCTGCTGCTCGCGCTGCGTGCGCAGGGCGATGAAGCCGCCGTGCGCCGCCAGCAGGCCTGGCTGGCCCAGCATCGCGGCCAGGCCATTGCCGAGGTCACCGCCCTGCAGGTGTGGCAACCGCTGAACGTGTATGACGTCTCCACGTGGGCTACGCCGGCCACGGCCGGCGCGCCCTGATGGCGGGTCAGCCGTCGATGCGCTCGCCGACCTTGCCGGCTTCGAAGCAGAACACCACGGTCATGGCCGCCACCGACCCGGACAGGTGGGCCTGCAGCCCGTCACGCACTTGGCTCAGCTCCTCGACCGAGGCCAGGGTGCCGATCTTCATGCAGTCGTTCTCGCCAACGGCACCGTCCAGCCCGATCGAGGCCAGGGCCTTGGCCGGCGACGCGGTGAAGTGGCGGCGGAAGTCGTCGCTGCCGATCAGGTGGTCCAGCAGGGTGCTGGCGTCTGCGGCGGAAAGGCGGGGATGGGTGCTCATGGGGATCGTCCGTAGGTGGAGTTTCTCGTATCGGCCGCGACAGCCTGCCATTGAGGGCCGCGCTGCGCACATCGCTAAAGTTGGCCGCGCCGCGGTCGTTGCTGCTATGCCGGTTGTGCGGCAGAAGGAAGGAAACTTATGCGCCTGCGCCGCTGCGCCAGCCTGATGTTCGAGCCCCGCGAGGCGGTCACCCTGGACCTGCGCGCGATGCTGGCCGGCCACGCCGAGATGGACAGCCAGATCAGCTGGGTGGCGCTGGCCGCGCATCTGGACCAGCCACTGCCGGTGGACGCCGAGGAGCGCCAGCTGCTGGGCGAGCTCAGCGCGCACCGCTGGAGCGAACCGCCCGCCGATGCCTCCCCGGCGATGCTGGCCCGCCTGGTCGAGCAGGGCCTGCTGCTGACCGACCCGCCGAGCGAGGTGGGGCATCAGTTGCGCGACGAGGCACTGCGGCGCAGCCAGTGGTGGCCGCTGGCCGCGCTGGCCCATCGCCATGCGCGCTGGCAGGCCGTGGACAGCGTGGAGGACATGCGTCGGCAGGGGTTGGACACCGCTGCCGGCCTGCGCCAGCGCCTCGGGCCGCCACCGCCGGTGGTGCAGCCCATGCAGGGCGACTACCAGCCGCTGCCGCGCAGCGAAGAGGCCGCGTTCGATGCACTGCTGGCGCGCCGCACCACCTGCCGCAATTTCGACCCGCAGCGCGCGCTGCCGCTGCCATTGCTGGCCCAGGTGCTGCAGCGCACGCTGATGGCGCACGCGGTGCAGAAGGTCGAGCGCGACACCGAGTTCCTGAAGAAGAACGTGCCTTCCGGTGGCGGCCTGCATCCTACCGAAGGCTTCCTGCTGGTGCAGAACGTGGAAGGACTGGCACCGGGCCTGTATCACTACCACCCGGTGCAGCACGCCGTGCTGCCGCTGCCCTCGCCACCGTCGCAGGCACTGCCGGCGCTGGCGCGGCGGATGCTGTCCGGGCAGGCGTGGTTCGCGGATGCGCCGGCGCTGCTGGTGCTGGCGCCGCGCTATGACCGCTGCTTCTGGAAGTACCGCAACCACGCCAAGGCGCATCGTGCGGTGACGCTGGATGTCGGCCACATCTCGCAGCTGCTGTACCTGTGCGCGACCGAGCGCGGCCTGGCCGCCTTCGTCACCGCAGCCATCAACGATGCCGATGTCGATCGTGCCTTCGGCTTCGATGGCATCGGCCAGAGCGCGATGGCCATCTGCGGCCTGGGCTGGCGCAGTGCCACACTGGACACGGCAGAATTCGATCCCGCTGGTCGGGTGACGGCGGGCGACGACCGCTGAGCGACCGTCGCCCTGGCGTTCACGCCGCTTCGAAGTCCACCAGCACCGCGCCGTCGTTGACCTGGTCACCGGCCTTGGCGCGGTAGCCCTTCACCGTGCCGTCGGCCGGCGCCTGCAGGGTGTGCTCCATCTTCATCGCTTCCAGCACCACCAGCGGCGTGCCGCGCTTGACCTCGGTACCGGCGGCGACCAGCGTGGCCACGATCTTCCCGGGCATCGGTGCCAGCAGGCTGCCGGCATCGGCCACGGCGTGGTCCGATTCGCTCACCGGATCATGCAGGGTGAAACGGTGCTGGCCGTCGGTGCCGAACAGGTACAGCTGGTCACCGTCGCGCAGCAGCTGCAGTGTCCAGCGGCGCCCGCCCAGCTGCACCGCCAGCCCCCGCACATCGGCGGTGCCGATCACCTGCACGGGTGCCGCGTCATCGCACTGCACGCGCCAGCCATCGGTCTGCGCCCACACCTTCAGCGTGTGCCGGCGTTCACCCTGCTGCAGCGGAAGCACGCGCGGCGCGGGCGCGCCAAGGCGCCAGCCATCCTGCGCCTGCCACGGCGAATGCGGGTCGCGCGCGTCGCTGGCTGCACCTGCAGTAGTGGCCACGGCGGCCACCGCCGCCAGCAGCCACAGCGCATCATCGCTGTCACCCACCCGGCCCAATGCGGCCTGCTCGCGCTCGATCAGCGCGGTATCCAGCTTGGCATGGGTAAACGAATCGGTGTTCACCAGGCGGCGCAGGAAACCGGCATTGGTGGTCACGCCCACCACCTGGCAGTCGGCCAGGGCCTGGCTCATGCGGCGCAGTGCGGCGTCGCGGTCCACGTCCCAGACGATCAGCTTGGCAATCATGGGATCGTAGTACGGCGTGATGCTGTCGCCTTCCTCGACACCGGTATCCACGCGCACATGAGTCGACGGCGCCGGCAGGCGCAGGCGGCGCAGGAGGCCGGTGGACGGCAGGAAACCACGGTCGGCGTCTTCGGCATACAGCCGCGCCTCGATGGCGTGGCCGTGGATCGCCAGCTGCTCCTGGCGCAGCGGCAGTGGCTGGCCCGAGGCTACGCGCAGCTGCCACTCCACCAGGTCGGTGCCGGTGATGTACTCGGTCACCGGGTGCTCGACCTGCAGGCGGGTGTTCATCTCCATGAAGTAGAAATCGCCGTCCGGGCCGGCGATGAACTCCACCGTTCCGGCGCCGACGTAGCCCACCGCGCGCGCGGCATCGACCGCGGCCTTGCCCATCGCCGCACGACGTTCGGGGCTCATGCCCGGGGCGGGCGCTTCTTCCAGCACCTTCTGGTGGCGGCGCTGCACCGAGCAATCGCGCTCGAACAGGTAGACCGCATCACCGTGGCTGTCGCCGAACACCTGGATCTCGATATGGCGCGGGCGCTCGACGTACTTCTCGACCAGCACATGGTCGTTGCCGAATGCCGAGGCGGCCTCGCGCTGGCAGCTGGCCAGTGCATCGACGAAGTCCTCGCTGCGTTCGACCTTGCGCATGCCCTTGCCACCGCCACCGGCGCTGGCCTTGATCAGTACCGGGTAGCCGATGGCATCGGCCTGCGCGCGCAGGAACGTCGGCTCCTGCTGGTCGCCGTGGTAGCCCGGCGTCAGTGGCACACCGGCCTTGGCCATCAACGCCTTGGCCGCGCTCTTGTCACCCATCGCGCGGATCGCGCTGGCCGGCGGCCCGATGAAGGTGACGCCGGCGGCGGCGCAGGCATCGGCGAAGTCGGCATTCTCGGACAGGAAGCCGTAACCGGGGTGGATCGCCTGCGCGCCGGTCAGGCGTGCGGCGTCGAGCAGGGCGTCGCCGCGCAGGTAGCTCTCACGCGCGGCGGCCGGGCCGATGTGGATGGCCTCGTCGGCCAGGCGTACGTGGCGTGCGTTGCGGTCGGCATCGGAATACACCGCCACGGTGGCGATGCCGAGGCGGCGGCAGGTGGCGATGACGCGGCAGGCGATTTCGCCGCGGTTGGCGATCAGGACTTTGGTGAACATGGCAACAGGCTCGGTCATGGCACGGGTTACATGCGGAACACGCCGAAGCGCGTCTGCTGCGGGGCGGCATTGAGGCTGGCCGACAGCGCCAGCGCCAGCACCCGGCGGGTGTCGGCCGGATCGATCACGCCGTCGTCCCACAGGCGTGCGCTGGCGTAGTACGGGTGGCCCTGCTGCTCGAACTGGTCGCGGATCGGTGCCTTGAACGCGTCTTCCTCCGCTGCCGGCCACTGGCCGCCCTTGGCCTCGATGCCATCGCGCTTGACCGTGGCCAGCACGCTGGCGGCCTGTTCGCCACCCATCACGCCGATGCGCGCGTTCGGCCACATCCACAGGAAGTTCGGCGAATAGGCGCGGCCGCACATGCCGTAGTTGCCGGCACCGAACGAGCCACCGATCACCACGGTGAACTTGGGTACCCTGGCGCAGGCCACCGCCATCACCAGCTTGGCCCCGTCCTTGGCGATACCACCCTGTTCGTACTTGCGACCCACCATGAAGCCGGTGATGTTCTGCAGGAACACCAGCGGGATGTTGCGCTGGGTGCATAGCTCGATGAAGTGCGCGCCCTTCAGTGCCGACTCGGAGAACAGGATGCCGTTGTTGGCGATGATGCCGATCGGGTAGCCGTTCAGATGGGCGAAGCCGGTGACCAGCGTTGCGCCGTAGCGCGGCTTGAATTCGTCGAAGCGTGAGCCATCGACCAGCCGCGCGATCACTTCGCGTACGTCGTAGGGCTTGCGCGTATCGGCCGGGATCACCCCGTACAGTTCGTGTGCCGGCAGCAGCGGTTCCTCGGGCGCCTGCACCGCCATGGCCGGTTCCGGCTTGCGCCAGTTGAGCTGGGCGATGATCGCGCGCACCCGTGCCAGTGCCTGCAGGTCGTTGTCGGCCATGTGGTCAGCCACGCCGGAGATGCGCGTGTGCACATCGGCACCACCCAGTTCCTCGGCCGTCACCACTTCGCCTGTGGCCGCCTTCACCAGCGGCGGGCCGCCGAGGAAGATCGTGCCCTGCTCGCGCACGATCACCGTCTCGTCGCTCATCGCTGGCACATAGGCACCACCAGCGGTGCAGCTGCCCATCACGCAGGCGATCTGCGGAATGCCCTGCGCCGACAGATTGGCCTGGTTGTAGAAGATGCGGCCGAAATGGTCACGGTCGGGAAAGACTTCGTCCTGCAGTGGCAGGAACGCACCACCGGAATCGACCAGGTAGATGCACGGCAGGTGGTTCTGCTCGGCGATCTCCTGCGCGCGCAGGTGCTTCTTCACCGTCATCGGGTAGTAGGTGCCGCCCTTGACCGTGGCATCGTTGGCCACGATCACGCATTCCACGCCACTGACGCGGCCGATGCCGGCCACTACGCCAGCGGCCGGCACGGCGTCTTCGTACATGCCGTGCGCGGCCAGCGGCGCGATTTCCAGGAAGGCGCTGCCGGGGTCGAGCAGCGCGTCGATGCGGTCACGCACCAGCAGCTTGCCGCGCGCGGTGTGCTTGGCGCGTGCGGCTTCGCTGCCACCCAGCGCGGTGCGGGCGAGGGTGGCATGCAGGTCGTCGACCACGGCCTGCATGGCCGCGCGGTTGCTTTCAAACGTTTCGCTGCCCGGTTGCAGCTGGGTGCTCAATACGGTCATCGCAGTGGCCTTACAGGGTGCGCTGGAACAGTTCGCGGCCGATCAGCATGCGGCGGATCTCCGAGGTGCCGGCGCCGATCTCATACAGCTTGGCATCGCGCCACAAGCGGCCGGTCGGGTATTCGTTGATGTAGCCGTTGCCGCCGAGGATCTGGATCGCCTGACCGGTCAGCCAGGTGGCCTTCTCGGCGGCGTACAGGATGGCACCGGCGGCGTCCTGGCGGGTGGTGCGGCCCTGGTCGCAGGCACGTGCCACGGCATAGACATACGCGCGGCAGGCACCCAGGCCCACGTACATGTCGGCGATCTTGGCCTGGATCAGCTGGAAGCTGCCGATCGGCTCGCCGAACTGGTGGCGCTCGTGCACGTACGGCATCACCACGTCCATCGCCGCAGCCATCAGGCCCAGCGGGCCACCGGACAGCACCACGCGCTCGTAGTCCAGGCCGGACATCAGCACGCGCACGCCACCGCCAACCTGGCCCAGCACGTTCTCTTCAGGAATCTCGCAATCCTGGAACACCAGCTCGCAGGTGGGCGAAGAACGCATGCCCAGCTTGTCCAGCTTCTGCGCGGTGGAAAAGCCCTTCATGCCCTTCTCGACCAGGAACGCGGTGATGCCCTTGGCGCCGGCCTCCATGTCGGTCTTGGCGTAGACCACCAGCACGTCGGCATCCGGGCCGTTGGTGATCCACATCTTGTTGCCGTTGAGCACGTAGCGGTCGCCGCGCTTGTCCGCACGCAGCTTCATCGACACCACGTCCGAACCGGCGCCCGGTTCGCTCATCGCCAGCGCGCCCACCTTGGCGCCGCTGCACAGGTCGGGCAGGAAGCGCTGCTTCTGTTCCTCGTTGCCGTTCTTGCGCAGCTGGTTCACGCACAGATTGGAATGCGCGCCATAGGACAGGCCGATGCCGCCGGACGCGCGCGAGATCTCTTCCATCGCCACCACGTGGGCCAGGTAACCCATGCCGGTGCCGCCGTATGCTTCTTCCACGGTGAGGCCCAGCAGCCCCTGTTCGCCCAGCTTCGGCCACAGCGCCAGCGGGAACTGGTTGCTGGCATCGGCCTCGGCGGCCAGCGGAGCGACCTCGGCGGCGGCAAAATGGGCCACGCTCTGGCGCAGCAGGTCGATGTCTTCGCCAAGATCGAAGTTCAGGGATGGCACGTGCATTGTGGTGGCTCCACGGCGGGATGGCAGGAATGGACGCACCCGGCGGGGGAGTGGGGGGCGGTCTGCAGGACCGCCACCCACACGGGCGATGGCCCCAGCGTAGCGGGGTTCGGGTAAGAAGTGAATACGAATTCAAAAATTGAAACTAGAATCAGAACATGGCTTATAAACGCTCTGCATTGATGGAAGAACGCCTGGCGGGCGCCCGTGAACGGATCCTGCTGGCCACCCGCGAGCTGGTCGCCACGGGCGGCTGGCGCAATGCTCCGGTGACGGCCGTGGCGACCCAGGCCGGGGTGTCCACCGGCCTGATCTATCGCCACTTCCCGTCCAAGGCAGAGCTGTTCGTGGAAGTCCTCAATGCCGCCGTCGCCCACGAGGTCGCGATCATGGAGCGCATCGCCAGTGGCCCGGAGGCGGCCAGCGAGCGGCTGCGGCTGGCGATCACCGCCTTCGTCCGCCGTGCCCTGGCCGGGCCGGGGCTGGCGCACGCCTTCATCGTTGAACCGGTCGACCCGGACGTGGAAGCCGAGCGCATGCGCGGCCGTCGCGCCTTCGGCGACGTGTTCCTGCGACTGGTGGAGGAGGGCGTAGCGGCCGGCGAGCTGCCGGTGCAGGACGCGCATGTGGCCGCCGCGTGCCTGGTCGGTGCCTTCACCGAAGCGATGGTCGGCCCGACCGCGCCCAGCCGCGAAGCGCACCGCGACGAAGACGCGCTGGTGGATGCGATCTGCAGCTTCTGCCTGCGCGCGATCGGCGCCCCGGCAATCCGGTAGCGCCGGCCGCTGGCCGGCTTCTGTTGCTGGGGTCAGATCCCTTTTGCGGCGCAAAAGGGATCTGACCCCAGCCCCGGCATGCTGCGCCGCATCAGCAGTGACGCCTGTTGTCGCACGCAAAGTGCGTTCTATACTCGGCCCATCACGCAGTCGCTCAGCCGTGGTCCAACGACTATCAGCCAGGGGTAACGAAGAGTGCGGAATTACGATCTGGAGTTCCTGAAACGCTTCTCCATGGTGATCGCGCTGCTGGCGACCATCACCCTCGGCCTCATTCTCCTTGCCGCCTACATCCACACCCGGATTCCGCCCGAGGTGTCGCCGACCGCGGCCAAACGCACCGAACAGCGCATCTCGCCCACCGGCGCGGTCTATGCCGGCAGTACCGGCGCTGCCGCGCAGGCCGCCGCCAAGGCCGCCGCGCTGGCCAAGGCCGCGTCGCAGGTGGCCTACGGCGGCACCAAGGATGGCAAGGTGATCTTCGACAACCTGTGCACCGCCTGCCACACCACCGGCGTGGGCATGGCACCGACGCTGGACCATTCGCACTGGGACAAGCGCATCGCGCAGGGCAAGGACACGCTCTACAAGCACGCCATCGAGGGCTATACCGGCCCCGACGGCGGCATCATGCCCCCCAGGGGCGGCAACCCGGCCCTGACGGAAGAACAGATCCACGCCACCGTGGACTGGATGCTGGCCAATCTGAAGTAAGCGGTAGTGCCGGCCGCTGGCCGGCAACCACACATCGCACGAAGGTCATGAGGTTGCCGGCCAGCGGCCGGCACGACCCAGGCTTTGCCCACCAAGGTCAAAACCCCGCTCGCAGGCGGGGTTTCGCATTTCAGGGTTAGTCTGTGCGCCCTCGTCCCAGGAATCGCCCGTCGATGCGCCGCTGCTCCCTCGCCCTTGCCCTGTCCCTGCTGCTGCCGGCCGGCGCCATCGCCCAGGCCCAGCCGCAGGCCACGCCGGTCGCGACGCCGCCCGCTGCGCGCAGCAGCGCCAGCGTGGTGCTGACCGCCGCGCCAGCCGACTGGCGCGCGCTGGATGGACAGCGCGTGCGCATCGCCGCACCGCTCACCCTGGCCGGCACCGATGGCCTGGAGCGCTTCGGCCAGCTCACCGTGGCCTTCGATGGCCGCCTCTGGCAGCCGACCGAAGTGGCCGCGCCGGGTACGGCCGGCTATGAGCAGGTGATGGCCGACAACCAGCGTCGTCGCCTGGTGCTGGACGATGGCAGCGATGCCCGCGATCCGGCCAGCGTGGCCTACCTGCCGGGCAACCCGGTGCTGCGCACTGGCATGCAGCTGCGCAATGTGGAGGGCATCGTGCGCGTGGACGCGCAGGGCCGTCCGCGCCTGCAGGTCGAGGGTGCGCTGAAACTGCCGGAACTCAAGCGCCCCGCAGTGCCGACCGTGCCGGGTAGCCTGCACGTGGCCGCCTTCAACCTGGAGAACTTCTTCAACGGTGATGGCCAGGGCGGCGGCTTCCCGACCCTGCGCGGCGCCCGCACGCTGGACGAGCACAAAGCGCAGGTGGCCAAGCTGGTCGCCACGGTCAACGCGCTGGGCGCCGACGTCGCCGCGCTGATGGAGCTGGAGAACGACGGCTACGGACCGCAGTCGGCCATCGCCGAACTGGTCGATGCGCTCAACCGTGACCGCGGCGCGCAGGGCGACTGGCGCTTCGTCGATGCCGGCAACGGCCCCGGCGACAACCCGATCCGGGTCGGCATCATCTACCGCAGCTCACGCCTGCAGCCGGTCGGCACGCCGGCCACGTTGACCGGCGGCCCGTTCGTCGAGCACAGCCGCGTGCCGCTGGCGCAGGCCTTCCAGGGCAAGCAGGGCGCGCCGTTCGTGGTGGTGGCCAATCACTTCAAGTCGAAGGGCTGCCGCGACGCAAGCGGCGCCGACGCCGACCGCAACGACAACCAGGGTTGCTGGAACGCCACCCGCGTGACCTCGGCGCAGCAGCTGCATGCCTGGCTGCAGACGGATCCGACCGGTACCGGTACAAAGGACGCGGTACTGCTCGGCGATTTCAACGCCTACGCGATGGAAGACCCGATCCGCACCCTGCACGACCTGGGCTGGCAGGACGCGTTCAAGGTCGTCAAGGTCGAGCATCCCTACAGCTACGTCTACAACGGCTACACCGGCCGCCTTGACCACGCGTTGCTCAGCCCGGGCATGGCCAAGCGCCTGCGCGGTGCCGCCGAATGGCACAGCAACGCCGACGAGCAGGACGCCAGCGGTTACCAGGGCCGCAACGTGCAGGGCCCGTGGCGCAGCTCCGACCACGACCCGCTGCTGCTGGGTTTCGACAAATAACCCTCAACGCCGGGGTCGGAGCCCATTCCGTGGGAATGGGATCCGACCCCGGGGCAATGGTCGCGTCAGGGGTCGGATCCCATTCCCACGGAATGGGATCTGACCCCGATGCACATGCTCACCCCCAGGCGATCAAGCCGATCGCCAGCACCGCCAGCGCCAAACCGGCACGGTTCCACTTCGTGGTGGCCTCGCCGAAGACGAACACGCCCACCAGTGCACCCAGCACCACCACGCCGATGTTCATGCCGGCGAACACGGTGGCCGGGTTGTCCGGCATCGACTGGTGCGCATGCACATAGAACAGGATGTTGCTGCCATTGAGCAGGCCCAGCAGCGCACCCGCGCCGAGGTTGCGCCAGGCCAGCTGGCTGCGGCCACTGACATGCCGCCACAGCTGCAGGGCCAGCATCAGCACGAAGGCCACGCTGAAGCTGGCCAGCACCGCCGCCATCGACGGCGTGCCCGACAGCGCCACCTGCTTGAGCAGCACGTCCACCACCGCAAACCCGCCCCATACGCCCAGCAGCCAGCCCCAGCCGCCGGGCGAGGACGCCACCGCCGGGCCGCGCGGGCGCAGGCTGATCGCCACCATGGCGACCAGGCCCAGCGCCAGGCCGACCAGCTTCCACGGCGTCGCGCTCTGGCCGAAGAACAGGAAGGCGGCAGCCAGTGACAGCAGCAGCGACAGGCGCTGCGCCACATCGCTGCGCACGATGCCGGCCACCGCCACTGCGCGGCCCAGCACCAGGAAGATCGAGGGCAGCACCACCGCCAGCGCCAGCAATGACAGCCACGGCGCATGCGGCGCGCGCAGCGCATCCAGCGGCGGCTGCAGCACCACCGCGGTGAGCGTTGCCGCCACCAGATAGTTCCAGGTGACCATCTGCGCAACATCCAGTTGGCGGCGTCCGGCCACCTTCAACAACACCGAGACCAGCACGCTGCAGATCACGGCCAAAGACAGGTAGAGCATGGGGCGGGCACAGGGCAGGGGCGGGGGACGGTATCATGGTGCCATGCACAAGCCCTCGTTCCCCGTCGCCCCCGGCGAAACCGCCTGTCTCCAACTGGATGGCCCGGCCGGCCCGCTGGAAGTGGTCGTCGACCTGCCCAAGGCCGATGTGCCGGTGCAGCCGATCGTGGCCGTTGTCTGCCATCCGCTGTCCACCGAAGGCGGCACCCTGCACAACAAGGTGGTCACCATGACCGCCACCACCCTGCGCGAGCTGGGCATCGCCACGGTGCGCTTCAACTTCCGCAGCGTCGGCGCTTCGGCCGGTACCTTCGATGGCGGCGTGGGCGAGCAGGATGACCTGAAGGCCGTCGCCGCCTGGGTACGCAGCCAGCGCCCGGACGACCGCCTATGGCTGGCCGGTTTCAGCTTCGGTTCGTTCGTTTCGCTGAAGGCGGCTGCCGCGCTGCAGCCGGAAGCGCTGATCTCGATCGCGCCGCCGGCTGGTCGCTGGGATTTCGACGGTATCGCACCGCCGGCCCGCTGGCTGGTGATCCAGGGCGAGCAGGACGAGATCGTCGACCCGCAGGCCGTCTACCAGTGGCTGGACACGCTGGACTTCCCGCATGAGCTGGTGCGCATGCCCGAGACCAGCCACTTCTTCCACCGCAAGCTGATCGACCTGCGCGGCGCGCTGACCCACGGCGTGAAGCATTGGCTGGGCGCGGCGGCATGAGTGCAACCGAGTTGACCCCGTCGCAGCGGTACGCGGAAGGGGTCGCCCGTGGTGACTGGCAGGACGACCCGGCCCAGCATGCAGCGCTGGCCGAGCTGGACCGCATCCACCTGGGACTGCTGGACAGTGCCGAGGACGGCTGGCTGGACCGCCTGTCCTCGTTCTGGAAGAAGCCCGAGCCGGTCAAGGGCCTGTACTTCTGGGGCGGCGTCGGCCGCGGCAAGACCTTCCTGGTCGACCTGTTCTACGACGGGCTGCCGATCAAGCAGAAGTACCGCACGCATTTCCATCGCTTCATGCGCAGCGTCCACGAGCGTCTGCGCGAGCACCAGGGGCAGAGCGACCCGCTGGCGAAGATCGCCCAGGAGTGGCGCAGCAACCTGCGCGTGCTGGTGCTGGACGAGTTCTTCGTCACCGACATCGGTGATGCGATGCTGCTTGCGCGGCTGCTGGAGCGCCTGTTCGCCGAGGGCGTGACCCTGGTCACCACCTCCAACACCGCAGTTGAGAACCTGTACCTCAACGGCCTGCAGCGCGAGAGCTTCCTGCCGGCCATCGGCCTGTTGCAGCGCTTCTGCGTGGAGCTGTACGCAGAAGGCACCGAGGACTACCGGATGCGCGCGCTGACCCGCTCGCCGGTGTACCGCGCACCGTTGGCCGCAGACAGCGACGACTGGCTGGCCACGCGCTGGAGCGAACTGAGCGGCGGCCAACCGGCCAGGCCCGGCAACATCGAGATCGAGGGCCGCAAGATTCCGGTCCGCGGCCGCGGCAAGAGCATCGCCTGGTTCGATTTCGCCGCGCTGTGCGAGGGCCCGCGCGGGCCCTCGGACTACATCGAGATCGCGCACGAGTTCAACACGGTACTGCTGGGCGGCATTCCGGCCTTTGATCGCCTGAACGAGGATGCCGCGCGCCGCTTCGTCAACCTGATCGACGAGTTGTACGACCGCCACGTCAACCTGGTCTGCACCGCCAGCACCTCGCCGGTCGAGCTGTACACCGGCCAGCGCCTGCAGGGCGCGTTCGAGCGCACCGCCTCGCGCCTGATCGAGATGCAGAGCGCCGAGTACCTGGGCACCCCGCACCGGGCGTGAGGGGTTCCGCGCGAATGCAATGCCGGCCAGCGGCCGGCACGACCACCCTGGGATTCCGGTAGTGCCGGCCGCTGGCCGGCAATGATCGGGGGATAGGGCGCAACGGCGTTTCCCTGCGGCCGCTCCTCCGGCCCGGCCGACATGTTCAGCCTCGCGTCGCTGCCCGGCGGGTGATCCCGGCATCCACCGGATTCCCACCGGCTGCCCACGCTCTATCCACAGGGTTGTCCCTAGCCAGTTTCATCACTGTCATGTGAAGCTGTCATTGTTCCGTTTCCGCGGTGCGTTGTGCCACCGCAGTGACGCCTTTCGGGCTTGACTGCGCAGCCCGTTCCGGCAGGTCTGAAGCGTCTGATCCGGGCGCCGTCGGCACGATCCTTGCGGCGCAAGGGATTGCCGAATTTCACTACATTTGGCGTTGACGGACCCCACTACCCCCACTATCTTGTGGCCGTCGGTCGCAGCAACCCCAGGTCTGGGGGTTGGCAGCAGCACCCATCCGCGATCGTCAACGGCAGTGGCAGGCGCAGGGTCTCATCCCCTGCGACGCCGTCCTGCCATCCTGGGCCGTCATGTCCCGGGCTGCGTCACCCCGATGCATCGAGTACCCCCAATCACGCCAAGAGGACATACGCCGTGAGCACCGAATCCAGCGCCACCATCGAGAAGGAAAGCGAGTTCCTGTTGACGTCGCCGCCGACGGCCAACGCGATGAGTGTGACCAAGCGCAACGGGACCACCGAGCTGGTGGACCTGAACAAGATCGTGCGCGCGGTGCAGCGTTCCTCCGAAGGCCTGCACGCCGTCGATCCGATGCGCGTGGCCACCCGCACCATTTCCGGCCTGTACAACGGCGCCACCACCCGCGAGCTGGACGAACTGTCCATCCGCACCGCCGCCCTGCTGATCGGTGAAGAGCCCGAGTACGGCCGCCTCGCTGCGCGCCTGCTGGCCAACTACATCGCCAAGGAAGTCTCGGGCCAGGAAATCTACGCCTTCTCGCAGTCGGTCAGCCGCGGCCATGAAGTCGGCCTGATCAACGACCGCCTGCTGAACTTCGTGCAGACCAATGCACGCAAGCTCAACGACGCCATCGACGGCGCGCTGGACCTGAACTTCGATTACTTCGGCCTGCGTACCCTGTACGACCGTTACCTGCTGCGCCATCCGCACACCCGCAAGGTGATCGAGACCCCGCAGCAGTTCTTCCTGCGCATCGCCAGCGCGCTGAGCGAGGACGTGTCCGAGACCCTGGCGCTGTACAAGCGCATGGGCAATCTGGACTACCTGCCGTCCAGCCCGACCCTGTTCAACTCCGGCACCACCCACGAGCAGCTGTCCTCGTGCTTCCTGCTGGACTCGCCGCAGGACTCGCTGGAGTCGATCTATGCCAAGTACGGCGACATCGCCCAGCTGTCGAAGTTCTCCGGCGGCATCGGCGTCAGCTACACCCGCGTGCGTTCGCGCGGTTCGCTGATCAAGTCGACCAACGGCCACTCCAACGGCATCGTGCCGTGGCTGAAGACCATGGATTCGTCCGTGGCCGCGGTGAACCAGGGCGGCAAGCGCAAGGGCGCAGCCTGCGTGTACCTGGAAACCTGGCACGCCGACATCGAGGACTTCCTCGAACTGCGTGACAACACCGGTGACGAAGCCCGCCGTGCGCACAACCTGAACCTGGCCAACTGGGTGCCGGACCTGTTCATGAAGCGCGTCGAGGCCGACCAGGAATGGTCGCTGTTCGATCCGCGCGTCGTGCCGGAGTTCACCGACCTGTTTGGCGAAGCCTTCGAGGCTGCCTATCTGCAGGCCGAAGCCCAGGGCAAGGCCAACCGCACCATCTCCGCGCGCAAGCTGTACGCCCGCATGATGCGTACGCTGGCCGAGACCGGCAACGGCTGGATGACCTTCAAGGACAAGTGCAACCGCGCCAGCAACCAGACCCTGCGTCCGGGCAACGTGATCCACCTGTCCAACCTGTGCACCGAAATCCTGGAAGTCACGTCCAACGATGAAACCGCAGTGTGCAACCTGGGTTCGATCAACCTGGGCAACCACTTCGACGAGCACAACGAGTTCGACTTCGAGAAGCTGGCCGAGACCGTGCGCCTGGCCGTGCGCCAGCTCGACCGCGTCATCGACCTGAACTTCTACCCGATCGAAACCGCCCGCCGCGCCAACCTGCGCTGGCGTCCGGTCGGCCTGGGCTGCATGGGCCTGCAGGATGTGTTCTTCCGCAAGCGCCTGCCGTTCGACAGCGCCGAAGCCCGCGCGCTGTCGAAGAAGATCGCCGAAGCGATCTACTTCCACGCGCTGGAAACCTCCTGCGAGCTGGCCCAGGAACGCGGCAAGCACCCGTCGTTCAACGACACCCGTGCCGCCAGCGGCGAACTGCAGTTCGATGCCTGGAACGTGGTGCCGGAAGACACTGCGCGCTGGGATGCCCTGCGTGAGCGCATCAAGGAACACGGCCTGCGCAACTCGCTGATGATCGCGATCGCGCCGACCGCGACCATCGCCTCGATCGCCGGCTGCTACGAGTGCGTCGAGCCGCAGGTGTCCAACCTGTTCAAGCGCGAGACCCTGTCCGGTGACTTCCTGCAGGTCAACCGCTACCTGGTCAACGAGCTGAAGAAGCTGGGGCTGTGGACGCCGGAAATGCGCGATGCCATCAAGCTGGCCGAAGGCTCCATCGCCGGCGTGGCGCAGATCCCGGAAACGCTGCGCGAGGTCTACCGCACCGCGTGGGAACTGCCGATGCGTTCGCTGATCGACATGGCCGCCGAGCGTGGCGCCTTCATCGACCAGTCGGCCTCGCTCAACCTGTTCATGGAAAGCCCGAACATCGGCGCGATGTCCTCCATGTACATGTACGCCTGGAAGCAGGGCATCAAGACCACCTACTACCTGCGTTCGCGCCCGGCCACCAAGATCGCCAAGACCACGGTGAGTGCCGCCGCACCGGCCAAGGTGTTCAGCCCGGACGAAGCCATCGCCTGCTCGCTGGAAAACCCGGAAGCCTGCGAGGCCTGCCAGTAACACGCCGCGCGGTGGGTGCCGACCGTTGGTCGGCACTCGAACACCTCGCACCTGTAGAGCCGAGCCATGCTCGGCTGCAGCACGGAAACACCACGGTAGCGCCGGGCCATGCCCGGCGTTTTGACCCGAGAATTCAAGGAAACACCCATGGCCGACAAGCCCAAGCAGATGCTGCTCGATCCCGGTTTTGAACTGACCCTGCGCCCGATGCGCTACCCGCAGTTCTATGACATGTACCGGAATGCGATCAAGAACACCTGGACGGTGGAAGAGATCAACTTCCAGATCGACATCACCGACCTGCACAGCAAGATGTCGCCAGGCGAGCGCCACCTGATCCACCGCCTGGTCGCGTTCTTCGCCACCGGCGACTCGATCGTGTCCAACAACCTGGTGCTGAACCTGTACCAGCACCTCAATGCGCCGGAAGCGCGCATGTACCTGTCGCGCCAGTTGTATGAAGAAGCGCTGCACGTGCAGTTCTACCTGACCCTGCTCGACAACTACCTGCCGGACCCGGAAGAGCGCGCCAAGGCGTTCTCGGCGGTGGAGAACATCGACTCGATCAAGAAGAAGGCCGATTTCTGCTTCAAGTGGATCGACTCGATCCAGGACCTGACCCGCATCGAGACCCGCGAACAGCGCCGCCAGTTCCTGCTCAACCAGATCTGCTTCGCTGCCTGCATCGAAGGCCTGTTCTTCTTCGCTGCGTTCGCCTACGTGTACTACTTCCGTTCGCGCGGCCTGCTGCCGGGCCTGGCCTCGGGCACCAACTGGGTGTTCCGCGACGAGAGCGCGCACATGGAGTTCGCGTTCGAGTCGGTGCGCGTGGTGCGTGAGGAAGAGCCGGACCTGTTCGACGATGAAATGAAGCAGCAGGTCTACGACATGCTGGCCGAAGCGATCGAATGCGAAGTGCAGTTCGCCGAGGACGTGCTGTCCGGTGGCGTGGCTGGCATTTCCACCCGCGACATGCGCCAGTACCTGCAGCACTGCGCCGACCAGCACTTCGCCAAGCTGGGCATGGAAAAGAAGTACAACGTGCGCAACCCGCTGCCGTTCATGGAACTGCAGGACGTGCAGGAACTGACCAACTTCTTCGAGCGCCGCGTCTCGGCCTACCAGGTCGGCGTGCAGGGCGAAGTCGCCTTCGACATGAACTTCTGATCGAACCGGTCAGGCCTGTCGCAACGAAAGACCCCGGCCAATGCCGGGGTTTTTTGTTGCGCGCCTGGCTTTTGTAGAGTCGAGCATGGCTCGACTCTACGATCAGCGCCGCCCTTCCACCGCCATGCGCACCGCCAACCCGGCCAGCACCGTGCCCATCAGCCAGCGCTGCACCCTCTGCCAGGTGGGGCGCGCGGCCAGGAAGCCGGCGATGCTGCCGGCGGTCAGCGCGATCAGGCCGTTCACGCTGACGCTGACCAGGATCTGGGTGCAGCCCAACACGATCGACTGCATCAGCACACTGCCTTCGCTGTCCGGATGCAGGAACTGCGGCAGCAGCGACAGGTACATCACCGCCACTTTCGGGTTCAGCAGATTGGTCAGCAAGCCCATCGTGAACAGTCTGCGCGGGCTGTCCTGCGGCAGCTCGCGCACCGCGAACGGCGAACGGCCGCCGGGCTTCAGCGCCTGCCACGCCAGGTAGAGCAGGTACAGCGCGCCACCGATGCGCAGCGCCTCATAGGCGAACGGCACGGCCATCAGCAGGGCGGTGATGCCCAGCGCCGCGCACAGCATGTAGAACACGAAGCCCAGCGCCACCCCGGCCAGCGAGATCAGCCCGGCGAGCGGCCCTTGGCAGATCGAGCGCGAGATGACGTAGATCATGTTCGGCCCGGGCGTGAGCACCATGGCCAGGGAAACCAGCGCGAAGGCCAGCAGGTCGGAAAGTGCGGGCATGGGCGGTCCTGGCAGTGGGCGTGGCGCAGTGTAGCGCCGCCTGCAGGGGGCCTGGCTTAAAATTGACGGACCCCACACCGAAGCACCCCCATGACCCCGATCCCCGACACTGTGCCGCCCACTGAAGTGCGCATGGCCGAAATCGTCTTCCCCAACCACACCAACCACCTCGGCACCCTGTTCGGTGGCCAGGCATTGGCGTGGATGGACAAGGCCGCCTTCCTGGCCGCCGCCCGCTATTCGCGCCGCACCGTGGTGACCGCGCGCAGCGACCAGGTCGACTTCAAGCTGCCGATCCGCATCGGCCAGATGGTGGAAACCATCGGCCGCATCGTCGAAGTCGGGCGCAGCTCGATGAAGGTCGAGGTCGAACTGGTCGCCGAGGACCTGCACAGCGGTGAGCGCAAGCTGTGTACCCGCGGCCACTTCGTGATGATCGCGCTGGACGAGGACGGCCACCCGATCGCGGTGCCGCCGCTGCCGGCCGCCTGAGCCGGCGCTTGCACGGGCGCTGCGGCGCCCCCATCTGGCAGCCATGACCTCGCCGCTGACCGACTTCATCGACCGCGCCCAGCGCCTGTTCGTGCTGACCGGCGCCGGTTGCAGCACCGCCTCGGGCATCCCCGATTACCGCGATACCGACGGCCAGTGGAAGCGCACGCCGCCGGTGACCTACCAGGCGTTCATGGGCGAAGCGGGTACCCGCCAGCGTTACTGGGCGCGCAGCCTGCTGGGCTGGCCGCGCTTCGGCCTGGCCCGGCCCAACGGCACCCACCAGGCCCTGGCCGCCCTGGAAAACAACGGCAAGCTGCAGGTGCTGCTGACCCAGAACGTGGACGGCCTGCACCAGCGCGCCGGCAGCCACAAGGTGATCGACCTGCATGGCCGCCTGGACCGGGTGCGCTGCATGGGCTGTGAGCGCCGCAGTGGCCGCGAGGATTTCCAGCAGCGGCTGCTGGACGCCAATCCGGGCTGGGATGCGCTGGAGGCCGGTATCGCGCCCGATGGCGATGCCGATCTGGAGACCGATTTCTCCACGTTCGTGGTGCCCGATTGCCCTTACTGCGGCGGCCTGCTGAAGCCGGATGTGGTGTTCTTCGGCGAGAACGTGCCGCGTGAACGGGTGGCGGCGGTGCATGACCACCTGCAACAGGCTGATGCCGTGCTGGTGGTGGGCTCGTCGCTGATGGTCTATTCCGGCTTCCGCTTCGTGCAGGCGGCCGCGAAGGCAGGGTTGCCGGTGGTGGCGCTGAACCGAGGCCGCACCCGAGCCGACGACCTGCTGTTGTTCAAGGATGAGCGGGACTGCGCTGAAGCGCTGGCCACGTGGGCTGCGCGCTGAGCCAAGCACGGGCTCGGCTCTACAAGGGGCGAGGGCTTCTGTAGGGCCGAGCGCACGCTCGGCTGCTGCAGGTCACGCGAAACAGCGATCCATCCAGATGGTTGATCCGCGAGCCGCGCAGCGGTGCAATACGCACCCCCTACGTCGTTCATCACCGTCTTGAGCCAGCTGTTCTCGCCGATTTCATTCGGCCCCCTCACCCTGTCCAACCGCATCGTCATCGCGCCGATGTGCCAGTACTCCGCCGAAGACGGTCGCGCCAGCGACTGGCACGCCATGCACCTGGGCAACCTGGCGCAGTCCGGCGCCGGCCTGCTGATCCTGGAAGCCACTGCGGTCGAGCCGCGCGGCCGCATCAGCTGGGCCGACCTGGGCTTGTGGGACGACGGCACCGAGGCCGCGCTGGCGCAGGTGCTGGCCAGCGTCCGCCGCTGGTCGCCGATGCCGCTGGGCATCCAGCTCGGCCACGCCGGTCGCAAGGCCTCGGTGAAGCGCCCGTGGGACGGCGGCGGCCAGCTGCCGGGCGATGATGCGCGTGGCTGGGCCACGGTGGCGCCGTCGCCGCTGCCGTTCCATGCCGCCGATCCGGCACCGCAGGAACTGGACGAGGCCGGCATCGCCGAGCTCATCGCCGCTTTCGCCGCCAGTGCGGTGCGCGCCGAGCGCCTGGGCTTCGAGCTGATCGAGCTGCATGCCGCGCACGGCTACCTGCTGCACCAGTTCCTGTCGCCGCTGAGCAACCACCGCACCGATGGCTACGGTGGCTCATTGCCGAACCGCCTGCGCCTGCTCGTGGAAGTATTCGACGCCGTGCGTGCGGCGGTATCGGACAAGGTCGCCGTGGGCGTGCGCATCTCCGCCAGCGACTGGGTCGATGGCGGCTGGGATCTGGTGCAGAGCGAAGCGCTGGCCCAGGTGCTGGACGCGCGCGGCTGCAACTTCCTGCACGTTTCCAGCGGTGGCTTGGACGAGCGCCAGAAGATCACCGTCGGCCCGGGCTACCAGGTGCCGTTCGCAGCAGCGATCAAGGCCAAGGTGCGCATGCCGGTGATCGCGGTGGGCATGATCACCGAACCGGAGCAGGCCGAATCGATCCTGCGCCATCGCCACGCCGATGCGGTAGCGCTGGCACGCGGCATCCTCTACGACCCGCGCTGGCCGTGGCACGCTGCTGCCGCATTGCGCGACAGCGTGGAGCCGGCGCCGCAGTACCTGCGCTGCGAGCCGCGCGAGGCGCGTGGCGTGTTCAAGGCGCGCTGAGGCTCACACCCGCCAGGCCGGCGCCATGCCGGCCTGCAGATGCTCGAACAGCGCGCGGATCTTGGCGGTGAAGTCGCGGCGGTCGCTGACGCAGAAATAGACCTCCATCGGCTCCGGGCGCCACGCCGTGTCGGCGCCGAACACCGCCTGCAGGCGGCCGTCGCGCAGGTAGGGCTCGGCCACGAAGGCAGCCAATCGTGTGAGGCCGGCACCGGCCGCCGCCAGCGACGCCAGCGCATCGATGTCATCGCAGACCATGCTCGGCGGCAGCGCGGCGTCCACGCGCTGGCCGTCCTTCAGCAGGCCCCAGCGCAGCGGCCGGCCATCGGTGGGGAAGCGGTGCAGCAGCCCGCGATGGCTGCCCAGGTCCGAGGGTTCCTGCGGCGTGCCATGGGTCTTCAGGTAGGTTGGTGAGGCGCAGAACACGAATGGCACGCGCGCCAGCTGCCGTGCGACCACACCGTCCTCCAGCTGCGCGCCGATGCGGATGCTGGCATCCACCGCCTCTGGACCATGCTGCACGGCGCGGTCGGTCAGGCGCAGCTCCAGCTGCAGTTGCGGGTAGCGCTGCTGCAGTGACGGCAGCAACGGTGCCAGCACGTGGCGGCCGAAGGCGCTGCTGCTGGCGATGCGCAGGGGACCGGCCGGTTCGATATCACCGGCAGTCACCATCGCCTGCGCGCGCGCCAGGTCGCCCTCGATGTGGCGCACCTGCGCCAGGTACAGCGCGCCGGCCTCGCTGAGGGCCAGCTGGCGCGTACTCCGGTTCAGCAGCCGTACGCCCAGATGCGCTTCCAGTCGGTTGATGTTCTGGCCGACTGCGGTGGCGCTGATGCCAAGGATGCGGGCCGCGGCGGCAATGCTGCCGGTCTCTGCGGTGCGGGTGAAGCTGCGGATCAGTTGCAACAGGTTCATGACCGACCAGCTTGCCACGGTGATTGCCAAGTATCGCTTGGGACTGAACCAAGCGGTTCGGTTGCATCGGTGATCATCCGGCTGCTGGGAAGGAAGCTGCCCTACACTGTGGAGATGCGCCCCGATTCCATCCTCACCCTGTCCTGCCCCGACCGTACCGGTATCGTCTACCGAGTGTCCGGCCTGCTGTTCGACCACGGCTGCAACATCCTCGACGCCCAGCAGTTCGGCGACGAGGAAAGTGGCCGCTTCTTCCTGCGCGTGCATTTCGACCGCGATGCCAGCCTGCTGCTGGAGACCGTGCATGCCGCGATGGCCAAACTTGCCGAAGGCTTCGGCATGGACTGGCAGCTGCATGATGGGCGCCGCCGGGCACGCCTGCTGGTGCTGGTCAGCAAGCAGGGGCACTGCCTCAACGACCTGCTGTTCCGTGCCCACAGCGGCCAGCTGAAGGTCGATATCGCGGCAGTGGCGTCCAACCACGCCGACTTTGCGCCATTGGCCGCGTCTTACCAGGTACCGTTCCACCACCTGCCGGTGACCGCCGATACGCGTGCGGTGCAGGAGCAGCAGATCATCGACCTGGTCGAGCGTGAGCGCATCGACCTGGTGGTGCTGGCGCGCTACATGCAGATCCTGTCACCCACGCTGTGCCGCGTGCTGGCCGGCCGTGCGATCAACATCCATCACAGCTTCCTGCCCAGCTTCAAGGGCGCTCAGCCGTATCATCAGGCGCACGCGCGCGGGGTCAAGATCATCGGCGCCACCGCGCATTACGTCACCGAGGATCTGGACGAAGGCCCGATCATCGAACAGGACGTGGCCCGCGTGGACCACGCGATGGCGCCGCGCGAGCTGGTGCGGCTGGGCAGCGATACCGAATCGCTGGTGCTGGCGCGCGCGGTGCGCCGCCATGTGGAGCACCGCATCCTGCTCAACGGGCACCGCACGGTGGTGTTCCGGTAATCGCCCATCCCGCGTCCGCCGGGCATGGCCCGGCGCTACCACGGGTGCTATCCGGTAGTGCCGGCTGCTGGCCGGCAACTGCAGAGATCCCGAGGTTGCCGGCCAGCGGCCGGCACTACCGAATCCTGATTTCATCCAATGAAAAGCCCCTGGTTCGGCCGTCCCGCGATCTGTAGGGGGGCGTAGTTAGGGGGCTGGATGAATCGATTGTGTTGTTGTGGGCAGGAGCGCGCAAGCGGCATAAGCGACGTGCAGGACGTGGCCCGCGTTGACCACGCCATGGCGCCGAGCGAGCTGGTGCGGCTGGGCAGCGACACCGAATCGCTGGTGCTGGCACGCGCGGTTCGCCGCCATGTGGAGCACCGCATCCTGCTCAATGGGCATCGCACGGTGGTGTTCCGGTAATCGCCCATCCCGCGTCCGCCGGGCATGGCCCGGCGCTACCACGGGTGCTATCCGGTAGTGCCGGCCGCTGGCCGGCAACTGCAGAGATCCCGAGGTTGCCGGCCAGCGGCCGGCACTACCGAATCCTGATTTCATCCAATGAAAAGCCCCCGGTTCGGCCGTCCCGCGATCTATAGGGGGGCGTAGTTAGGGGGCTGGATGAATCGATTGTGTTGTTGTGGGCAGGAGCGCGCAAGCGGCATAAGCGACGTGCGCGGTAGCGCCGGGCCATGCCCGGCGGTCACGCCTCAGACGATCGCAATCCCCGCCTTGCCCAGCGCTTCGCGCACCACCGCGTCGTTGGCCTCGGTCACCGGCCGGGTCAGCTCCCACAGGAACTTCACCCGGAAGCCGGATTTCACCGCGTCCTGCGCGCTCCACAGCACGCAGTAGTCGCGGGCCAGGCCGCACACATGCACTTCGCGGATGCGGCGCTCATGCAGCCAGCCGGCCAGGCCGGTGGCCGGGCGCTCGCCATCGGGGCCGTGGTTCTCGCGGAAGGCGCTGTACGAATCCACCTGTGGGCGGGTGCCCTTGCGCAGGATCAGGTCGGCCACGGTCCAGTCCACGCCCGGGTGCAGGTCGGCACCCGCGCTGCCCTGCACGCAATGGTCGGGCCACAGGGTCTGTGGCTGCGCGTGCAGCAGGATGGTCTCGAACGGTCGCTTGCCGGGGTGCTGGCTGGCGAACGAGGCGTGGTCGGCCGGGTGCCAGTCCTGGGTCGCCACCACGGTGCGGTAGCGACGCTGTGCCAGCAGGTCGGCAATCGGTGCCACCAGCGCATCGCCCTGGTCGCAGGCCAGCGCACCGCCGGGCATGAAGTCCGGCTGCAGGTCGATCACCAGCAGGGCGACATCGGCGGGCAGGGCAATCATGGCAGATCCACTACATCAGAAGGAGCGACCAGCGTGGCCGCCCCATGCCTGCACGTCAATCGCCCTGCGGCGCCTCAGCGTCCTGCCCGTAGTACAGCAGGCCGATCCTGATCCGCTCGCGGCCGTTCTCGCGGCGGTGGCGGTTGGCATCGCGCAGCGAGTACACGCAGCCGCAGTACTCCTGCTGGTAGAACTGCTCGCGCTTGCTGATCTCGATCATGCGGCTGGCACCGCCGCCCTTGCGCCAGTTGTAGTCCCAGTACTGCAGGCCTTCATAGCGCGACGCCGCGCGGATGCCGCAGTCGTTGATCTGCGCCATGTTCTTCCAGCGCGAGATGCCCAGCGACGAACTGATGGTGTCGTAGCCGTGCTCGTGCGCGTACAGCGCGGTGCGTTCGAAACGCATGTCGAAGCACATCGTGCAGCGGATGCCGCGCTCGGGCTCGTTCTCCATGCCACGCGCACGGCTGAACCAGTTGTCGGTGTCGTAGTCGCAGTCGATGAACGGAATGCCGTGCTGCTCGGCGAAGCGGATGTTCTCCTGCTTGCGCAGCTCGTACTCCTTCACCGGATGGATGTTGGGGTTGTAGAAGAAGATCGCGTAGTCGATCCCGGAAGCGGTGATCGCCTCCATCACTTCGCCCGAGCACGGCGCGCAGCACGAATGCAGCAGCAGGCGCTTGCCATCGGCGGGCAGGGTCAGGGTGGGGCGTTGGAACTCGGTCATCGTGGCGTGCGTCAGGGCGTGGGAGCGGTCTGGCCGGTTACCGTGAACAGGACGCGCGCGGCCACGCCGCCTGTACGTGCAGGCGGGCGATGGCCCCGGCGCCCTCCCCGCGGAGAGTCCAGGTCGAATCAGGGGACGGTCGTGTCCCCCGGCCGGGGCCGGTATTCGGGCTGATGGACACGGGCCGCAGCCCACCTACTCCCTGCCGCTTCCCAGGCGCGAGCCCAGTGCTGTTGGCAGGATTCGTTTCCATTCACCGCTGCGGGGCAGCTCCGGAATGGGCGCACGAAGCGCCTTCACCGGATTCCCGTTTAACTTCCTGCCGCCATCCAGCCACGGCAGGGATACCTTCGGCGTGCCCACGGTGGACGCGTTGCCGGCGTGGGTCAAGGGGCACCGGGGTCGGAGCCCTTTGCGCTGCAACGGGATCCGACCCCGGTCGGGATGCGCCTCAACGCCCCGCCGCAGCCCGCGCGCGGATCTCATCCAAGCGCTGGTCGTGCAGCAGGCGCCCGTTCTCCCACACGGTCACCATCGCATCCTCGAAGCCGGTCGGCAGCGCCTCGTCACCGCTGGGAGGCAACGCCACCGTGTGCAGGCTGCCGTCATCCAGGCGCCGCAGCAGGCGCATGCGGCCACGCTTGCTGGCCTTGCCGGCATCGGTGACCGGGTCCTTGTAGACGTCGATCCACGCACCCTCGACCCGTGCTGCCGAGCACTTCAGCGCGAACTTCTGGGTGTCGCGGTCCAGTCGTTGCAGCAGGGCGCCGCCCATGCCGAAGGCCACGTTGTCGGCCGAATAGCCGTCGTCGGTGATGCGCTGCAGGATGGCGCGGATCGTATCCGGATTGATGCCATCACCCTGGATCACCCGAACGTGGTTGAGCACGCGGTAGCCCTTGCCGTTGAGGGTGTGGCCGAACGCTTCATCCAGCCGGCGCAGGCTTTCGGCCACCATGTCCACCGGGTCACCCGAGTCGGGGCGGATGACCAGGGTGGCGCCCGAAGCGATCACTTCATCACGCAGCGTCGTGCCCCAGTGCTCACTGATCGCGCGGTAGATGTCATAGCTGTCCGACACCACTGCCACGATCGCGCCCGGCTTGCCGAACTGGCGCAGCATGTTGCGGTAGGCGTCCACTTCGCGCTCGCGGCCCCAGCTGGTGATGGTGCTGTGCTCGGCGGCAGGAATCGAATAACCGGCCATTGGCGCGTGATAGTGCGCGCGGGCCAGGCACAGGGCCGATACGGTGTCGGTGCCGAGGAAGTTGACCAGGTGTGCGGCACCGCCCAGCGCGGCCGATTCCAGGCTCGATACCCCGCGCGCGCCGAAGTCGTGCAGCTTGAACGGCAGCTGCCCCTGCGGATCGTCGCTGGTCCGCTGCAGGAACGCAGCAATGGTCTGCCGTGCATGCCAGCTGATGGTGGCCACGGTGACCGGGTACCACACGCGCAGCAGCAGTGTTTCCAGGTACGACGGCACCCAGAATGCAGCCGGGTCGGTCGACTCGACGGTCATCAGTGCCTGGTGGGTGGGTACCACGCTACCCTCGGGCACGGCACGGATGCGCACCGGCAGGTGGCCGCCGAGCCGATCGACGATATCGCGCCAGCCGGCTTCGTTGAACGGCTCGCCATGGGCGGCGAATACCGCAGCTGCGTCGTCGATGTCGGCGTGGGTGACCGGCCGTGCCAGGGCGTCCTTGAGGATCGCCTGCAGGCCGAAGAACACCGTGCGATCGTGCAGGCCGCCACGTGATTCCACGTAGAAGAACGTGGCATCGGTACCCGGCGGGTACTGCAGCCAATGGCTGGCCTTGTAGCTGTCGGTGTTGAGGAGAAGGTTATCGAGGTAGTGCATGACGGAAGCTCCTTCGCGTCGAGTGACACCAGCGGTCTATCCGCCAGTGGGAAAACCGGGCCGGTCAGCCGCGGCCGAGGAAATACTCCAGGATGTGCAGGTGGTCTTCGAACAATTGCGGGCCCATGTCCAACGCTTCACTCACCGGTATCCAGCGCGCCTTGTCGGCGTCGTCGCCACCGCGCACCGGCGGCAGGTCGCCGGCCGGGAATTCGAAGTGGAAACCGTGGGTGATGGTGCGGCCGCGCTGGCTGCGGTCGGGGTGGTCGAATACCTGCTGGCCCTTCAGCGAACCCTTCAGCACCGGCAGCGGAATCTTCAGACGGGTTTCCTCGCGCAGTTCGCGCAGGCAACTGTCCAGCAGGCTCTGCTCCTGGCCAACGAAACCGCCGGGCAGCGCCCACAGGCCCTTGCCGGGCTCCGAACGGCGCCGTACCAGCAGCACGTGGCCCGAATGCACCACCACCGCATCGGTGGTGACGAAGGTGGGCGCGTAGGGCGCATCCTTCCAGGCGGCCTTGTACTGTTCGATGAAGCGGTACTCGGCCACCAGCTGGGCATACGCAGGCGCGCTTTTGCGGAACGCTTCGAGCATGTCGTACACCGGCGCCGGCACATTGCCACGCAGCATCAGCAGCGCGCCGTGGAAGTCGACGTCGCCGGCTTCGAACAGGTAGCGCCGCAGCTCGGTGGCCGACAGGGTGGCGGTGTGCTGCACGTCCACCAGCGGCCATTGCGGGAACTCCCGCAGGTAGTAGCTGGAGGCATCCTTGTCCATGCCGATCAGGCCCACCTTTGCATCGGCGGCGGCACCGTCGTTGCGCAGGGCGTCGGCCACCTGGCGCTGCACGTTGGCGATCCACTGTGCTTCGTTGTACAGGTGGTCACGCAGCGGGCGGATCAGCAGGCGGTCGGTGTGGCCATCGAGGGCGGCCTGGATCATCACGGCGCGTTCGGCCACGGTCCAGGGATTGCGGAGGCTGCGGGGGGTATCGGCAGAGCCGACCAGGAAGATCAGCTTGCGGGCCCGGCTCAGGGCCAGGCGGGCAACGGCGGCGTGGCCGTTGTGGAAGGGCTCGAATCGCCCGATGAAGACGAGATAGTCGAATTCCATGAGAATCCCTCATGTCGTTGTGGCAGCCGCGGGTCTGTCCCTTGGCTTGCTGCAGATGCTACGCCGATGGTGTAGCCGGTCAAGCCTGCAGGCCTGCCATCTGCTGAACGCCGCAGATTCCTGCCCGGACTGCGGTGGTGTTCTCAGGCCCTGAGAAGCCTCTGCGCCATACTGGCATCCACGCGGCGGACGGTAGGCTCGGGGGCAAGACGGTGGCGGACAAGTACTGCGATCTGGTCATGAAAGGCGGCATCACCAGCGGCATCGTGTACCCCAACGCGGTACTGGCGCTGGCACGCGAGTATCGGTTCAAGAGCATCGGCGGCACCTCTGCCGGCGCCATCGCTGCGGCGGTGGCGGCTGCGGCGGCATACGGTGATCGGCGCCAGCAGGCCGGCGAGCACCTGCCCGGTGATGCCGGTTATGGCGGGCTGTCGGCGGTGTCGGCGCAGTTGTCGCGGCGGGGGTTCATCTACAGCCTGTTCCAACCGGCGCGGGGCGCGCGTGCGGCCTATCGGCTGCTGGTGGTGCTGACCGGCAATGCCAGCTTGCCGCACAAACTGCTGTGCCTGGCGGTGGCGGTATTCGAGATCGCGCCGCTGGAAGTGCTGGTGTCGCTGGCGCTGCTGCTCGGTTTGGGCGGGTGGGGCGGTGGTTGGAGCGGCGTGGCCGCGACGCTGCTGCCGTCGCTGCTGTGCGCCTACGGTGCAGGCGTGGCCGGAGCCGCGCTGCGCGTGGCGCGCGTGGCCCGGCGCAACCTGCTGGGCCTGTGCAGTGGCCTCGGTCGCGATGCACGTAAACCGGCATTGACCGAGTGGCTGCATGAATGCCTGCAGCAGTTGTCCGGCAAGCCGCTGGATGCACCGCTGACCTTTGCCGACCTGCATGACGCGCCGCGCTATGCCGGCGAGCCGGACAGCCCGCATGCGATCAGCCTGCAGATGATCACCACCTGCGTATCGCACAACGAACCACGCACACTGCCGCTGGGCGGCGCGCAGTTCTGGTTCCTGCGCGAGGAGTTCGAGCAGTTGTTCCCCGCCAGCGTGGTGCAGTGGCTGGTGACGCAGGCCGGCCCGCCGCTGGAGGTGGAAGGGCGCCGGTACTACCACCTGCCGCAGGGTCCGAAGCTGCCGGTGCTGGTGGCCACGCGCATGAGCCTGAGCTTCCCGTTGCTGATCAGCGCGGTGCCGCTGCATGAGCCCTCGCGCCGCGAACGCCGCTGCGAACCCACTGCACCTGCCGCCGATCAGGAACACAACGTGGCCGACAGCATGGAAGGGCTGACCAGCGCCGGGCAGACCTGCGGCCCGGTGATTACCGCGTTCCGCATCTGCTGGTTCTCCGATGGTGGCATCAGCAGCAACTTCCCGATCCATCTGTTTGATGCCGCGCTACCGCGCTGGCCGACCTTCGCCATCAACCTGGTCTACCCGCAGCATGCCGAGGACGTGGGACGTGGCAGTGATGGCCGACAGGCGCTGGAACGTGCCGTGTTCCTGCCCACCGAAAACCGCCACGGTTGGCAACGGCATTACCAGTCCATTGCCACGCCGCTCGCCGCAGCCGAGCTGGGGCGCTTCCTGTTCGCAGTCGTGGCGACCATGCAGAACTGGCGTGACCTGCTGCAGGCACGCGCGCCGGGTTACCGCGACCGTATCGTGCACGTCAGCCTGCAGGGCGACGAAGGCGGCATGAACCTGGACATGCCGCAGGAGGTGCTGACCCGCATCGCCGACAAGGGCAGCCTGGCGGGCGCGCGCTTCTGTTCGTTCTCGTTCGGGAACCACTACTGGATCCGCTGGCGCAACCTGGCCTCGGCCTATCAGCGCTACACGTTGGAAGTGGCGCGTACCGACGACCCGGCGCAGCAGGTGCTGGCCTATCGCGCGGCGTACTCGATGGTTGCCCGTGGCGAGCCGGCACCGCCGTCGTACAAGCTCGGCTCGGAAGACAAACGTCGCGGCTCGCAGCAGCTGTGGGCGCAGATGGTCGAGCAGGGCCGCACGTGGGAAGACCTTGGCCCGGACCTGACCGACGGCGCACCGCGCCCGCTGCCGCAGATGAAGGTGACGCCGATCTACTGAGCGCGATCGATACAATCGTGCTTCATGTCGCAAGGAGCTGTGGATGTCTGCCCGCCAGGAACTGCTGGATCTGCTTGAACGCCTCGATACTCGCGACCCGGAACACCTGCCGGTGGTGCCACTGGCTGCGTACTTCGAAGGCAATGATTTCGAAGAATGCATCGCGCCCAACCAATGGGGTTTCGGCCGCCCGCCGATTGCCGAGCTGTACGCGCGCCTGGCCGTGATTGCAGCGAAGCCTGAAGTGGAAGGCGTGTACGTCGGCCTGCACCAGGACTGGGGCAGTGCATTGGAAGACGACAGCGAATGGCCTGCTGCGGAGAACGTGCATGTGCTGACCAGTGCCGACGTCGAGACCGTGGAAGGCTGGCTGCAGGGTCTGGAATGCGACGGTGTGGGCGAAGGCTGGCCGTACGGCCAACACATCGACGCACCTGTGCCCTCGGAAGGCCACCGCGTACTGACCGTGTTCTGGGACTAAAACGCGCCAACCAGGGTTGGCACCTACCAGTAGAGCCACGCCACGCGTGGATGCATTCCAAAATGAGAATTCATCCGGATGGGGTGGGTCCGGTGGCAGGGGCGTGAGCCGCATGGGCCCGAGGCGTGCCTCGGGCGGGTTGGGCAGGACGCCCAACCCCGCTCTTGCCGTGTGCGCAGGACAGCGCACACGAGCAAGCGGCGACCGAGCTTACATGGGTGAGGACGCTTTGCTTGCGAAGCACTGCTTCGCAAGCGCCCGAACGCACAGCCGCCAGCGGCTGGGCCGGGCCCCGGAGGGGTACTTGCAGCGTCCCCTGCAACCGGACCCACCCCGCCAACCCACGGAATGCCCGCTTTTGCCTTTGAGGTTGCCGGCCAGCGGCCGGCACTACCGCAGGTGCGGGGCGCAGCTCTGCAAAACCCCCTACCTGCCCGGCAACTGCGCGAACGCACGCTGCATGCAGTCCTCGCGTGGGCACACCCGGCAACCCGGTCCGATCGAAACCGAGTTCCCTGGGCTCTGCACATCCAGCCCCAGCGAATACACCATGCGTTCGGCATGCTGCAGATCGCAGCCCAGCGCCACCGCGAAGGTCTTGCGGGGCTGGCCATGGCCCACCGGGCCACTGCTGACCTGCCGCGCCAGCCAGAAATGGCGGCGGCCATCGGGCATGCGCGCGGTCTGGGTAAGGATGCGGCCTGGCTGGTTGAACGCCTCGTAGACGATCCATAGCGGGCACGAGCCGCCCACCTGCGAGAAGTGGAAGTCGGTGGCCGAATGGCGCTTGGATACGTTGCCCGCGCGGTCCACGCGGATGAAGAAGAACGGCAGGCCGGGCGCACTGCGCCGTGCCAGCGTGCTCAGCCGGTGGCAGACCGCCTCGAAGCCGACGCCGAACTGGTGCGCCAGCAGTTCGATGTCGTAGCTGCTGGCCTCGGCCGCACGCAGGAAGCGCATGTAGGGCATGACCAGCGCGCCGGCGAAGTAGTTCGAAAGACCCACCCGCGCCTGCGCGATGCGCGCGTCATCGGTGAAGCCCGCACGCGCCACCACCGCGTCGATCTGCGGCAGGTAGCCGTGCAGGGCCAGTTCGGCGGCCATCTGGAACGCCTGCTGGCCTGGCTCCAGGTAGTCCGGCAGCCACAACCGGCGCGTGCCGGCATCGTAATGGCGCTTCTCGCGCCCGGCCTGCAGTGCGGCCACTTCCACCAGCACGCCGTGGCGGTCGGCCAGCAGCTGGCGCAAGCGCGGCGCCACATGCCCAGGCGATAGCCCCCACTCGGCGAACAGGCGCTCGGCCAGTTCGTCCAGCTCGGGAATATGGTTGTGCATGCGGTTGAAGAACTCGCGTACCTGGTCGCCGGCCGGCAGGGTGCTGCCGGCGCCGGGCTCGCCCAGCTGGAATTCCAGCGCGGCGGCATGCTCGCGCAGTGCCAGGTGGCGGCGGTGCAGGTCCAGCAGCGCACGGCTGACCTGCGGCAGGTTGCCCGCCAGGGTGCGCAGTTCGGTGGCGCTGACTTCGGCCAGGCCCAGGTCGCGCAGGGTCTCGCCCAGCGCTTCCTGCAGCGCGGCGGGCTCATCTTCGTCGAACAGTGCGGAAACATCGCCGAGTACCTGGCCCAGCTTCTTCTGCACGGCCGGGGTCAGTGGGCGCTTGTTGCGCTCGATCTGGTTCAGGTAGCTGGCCGACAGCCCTAGCGCCCGCGCCAGGTCAACCTGGCTGTAGCCGCGCTGTTCGCGCAACCGCCGCAGGCGCAGGCCGAGTTGCCGCTGGGGAGCTGAGGGATTCACAGAATTAACAGGAATCGTGGGGCGTGTTGGCCAGATTAAGCGGATTCAGCCCAGAAATCGAGCTGGGTGCTGTGAATAATGCCAAGCATCTTTCGCACCCTGTGGGATTGTCGTCATGACTGTTGCAGCGCCCCGTATCCGCATGCTGATCGATGGCCAGTTCGTTGAATCGGCCACCTCCCACTGGCAGGACGTGATCAATCCGGCCACCCAGGACGTGCTGGCCAAGGTGCCCTTCGCCACCACCGGCGAAGTGGACGCCGCCGTCGCCGCCGCCAAGGAAGCCTTCAAGACCTGGCGCAAGACCCCGATCGGCACCCGCGCGCGCATCTTCCTGAAGTACCAGCAGCTGATCCGCGAGAACATGAGCGAGCTGGCCCACATCCTCACCGCCGAACAGGGCAAGACTCTGCCCGACGCCGAAGGCGATGTGTTCCGCGGCCTGGAAGTGGTCGAGCACGCCGCCGCCATCGGCAACCTGCAGCTGGGCGAGCTGGCCAACAACGTGGCCAATGGCGTGGACACCTACACGATCATGCAGCCGCTGGGCGTGTGCGCCGGCATCACACCGTTCAACTTCCCGGCGATGATCCCGCTGTGGATGTTCCCGATGGCGATTGCAACGGGCAACACCTTCATCCTCAAGCCGTCCGAGCAGGACCCGATGGTGACCATGCGCCTGGTCGAGCTTGCCCTGGAAGCCGGCATTCCGAAGGGCGTGCTGAACGTCGTCCACGGTGGCGAAGAAGTGGTCAACGCGATCTGCGACCACCCGGACATCAAGGCCGTGTCGTTCGTCGGTTCCACCCGCGTCGGCACCCACGTCTACAACCGCGCCTCGCTGGCCGGCAAGCGCGTGCAGTGCATGATGGGCGCCAAGAACCACGCCGTGGTGCTGCCGGACGCCAACAAGGAACAGACCCTCAACGCGATGGTCGGTGCCGCCTTTGGTGCCGCGGGCCAGCGCTGCATGGCCGCCTCCACCCTGGTGCTCGTCGGTGAGGCGCGCAACTGGGTGCAGGACCTGGTCGAAAAGGCCAAGACGTTGAAGGTCAGCGCCGGCACCGTGTCCGGCACCGACGTCGGCCCGGTCATTTCCTGCAGCGCCCGCGAGCGCGTGGAAGGCCTGATCGCCTCGGGCGTGGAGCAGGGCGCCAAGCTGGTACTCGACGGCCGCAACCCGCAGGTCGATGGCTTCGAGAAGGGCAACTTCGTCGGCCCGACCATCTTTGCCGGTGTCACCACCGACATGCGCATCTACCAGGAAGAAATCTTCGGGCCGGTGCTGGTCATCCTCGAAGCAGAAACGCTGGAAGACGCCATCGCGATGGTCAACAGCAACCCGAACGGCAACGGCACCGCACTGTTCACCCAGTCCGGCGCGGCCGCGCGCAAGTTCCAGGAAGACATCGACGTCGGCCAGGTCGGCATCAACGTGCCGATCCCGGTGCCGGTGCCGCTGTTCTCGTTCACCGGTTCGCGCGCCTCCAAGCTGGGTGACCTGGGCCCGTATGGCAAGCAGGTGGTGCTGTTCTACACCCAGACCAAGACGGTCACCGCGCGCTGGTTCGATGACGAGACGCTGAGCCACGGCGTCAACACCACGATCAGCCTGAAGTAACGGCAGGAGCAGCCATGAGCCACTCGATGACGACGGAACTGGAAGAAGCGCAGCAGGCGTACCGCGAGGCGGCGCGCGACTTCGCACAGGCCGAACTGGCGCCACACGCCGCGCGATGGGATGCGGAGGGCATCTTTCCGCGCGAGGCGATCGCCAAGGCCGGTGAACTGGGCTTCTGCGGTCTGTACATGGACCCGGAAGTGGGCGGCAGCGGCCTGAGCCGGCTGGACGCCGCCGTCGTCATCGAGGAGCTCGCCAACGTCGATCCGTCGACTGCGGCCTACATCAGCATCCACAACATGGCCTCGTGGATGGTGTCCACGTGGGGCCAGCCAGCACTGCGCGATGCGTGGGGCACTGACCTGTCCTCGGGCAACAGGCTGGCCTCGTACTGCCTGACCGAACCGGGTGCCGGCTCCGATGCGGCCTCGCTGAAGACCACCGCCGTGCGCGACGGCGATCATTACGTGCTGAACGGCTCGAAGGCCTTCATCTCCGGCGCCGGTGCCACCGAACTGCTGGTGGTGATGGCACGTACCGGCGGTGCCGGTGCCGGCGGCGTCAGCGCCATTGCAGTGCCGTCGGACCTGCCGGGCATCAGCTTCGGCCGCAAGGAAGAGAAGATGGGCTGGAACAGCCAGCCCACCCGTGGCATCACCTTCGAAAACGTCCGCGTGCCGGTCAGCCACCTTCTGGGAGAGGAAGGCGGCGGCTTCAAGCTGGCGATGAAGGGGCTTGATGGTGGCCGCATCAACATTGCCGCCTGCTCGCTGGGTGCCGCGCAGGGCGCGCTGGATGCCGCGCGCCGCTACATGGGCGAGCGCCGCCAGTTCGGCAAGGCGCTGGCCGAGTTCCAGGCGCTGCAGTTCAAGCTGGCCGACATGGTCACCCAGCTGGTGGCCGCGCGGCAGATGGTGCACACCGCCGCACGCAAGCTCGATGCCGGGGCCAGCGATGCCAACGTATGGTGCGCGATGGCCAAGCGCTTCGCCACCGATGCCGGCTTCAACGTCTGCAATGAAGCGCTGCAGATCCACGGTGGCTACGGCTACATCCGCGAGTACCCGATCGAGCGCCTGCTGCGTGACTGCCGCGTGCACCAGATCCTGGAAGGCACCAACGAGATCATGCGGGTGATCGTTGCCCGTCACCTGCTCAACACCGAAGAGGAACTGCGATGAAGGATTGGCGTACCCAGGAGCACGTGGGCCTGAAGGTCGAGGCCGACGGCCACACCGCCGTGGTCACCCTGAACAACCCGCCGGCGCACACCTGGACCGTGCACAGCCTGTCGGCGCTGCGCGACCTGGTCGGCGCGCTCAACGCAGACCGTGACGTCTACGCACTGGTGATCACCGGTGACGGCGAGAAGTTCTTCTCCGCCGGTGCCGACCTCAACCAGTTCGCTTCCGGCGACAAGGCCGCAGCGCGCGAAGCCGCGCGCCGTTTCGGCGAAGCCTTCGAGGCGTTGTCCGGTTTCCGTGGCGTGTCGATCGCCGCGATCAACGGCTACGCGATGGGCGGAGGCCTGGAATGCGCACTGGCCTGCGACCTGCGCATCATCGAAGAGCACGCCCAGGTGGCGCTGCCGGAGGCCACCGTCGGCCTGCTGCCGTGCGCCGGTGGCACCCAGAACCTGCCGCGCCTGGTTGGCGAAGGCTGGGCCAAGCGCATGATCCTGCTGGGTGAGCGCATCAACGCCGAGACCGCGCTGCGCATCGGGCTGGCCGAAGAAAAGGTCGGCAAGGGCGAAGCCAAGGCACTGGCGCTGGAATGGGCGAAAAAGGCCGGCAAGCAGAGCCCGACCAGCATCGCCGCCTGCAAGACCCTGGTGCAGTCCACCCGCACCGGCACCCACGCCTCGGCGCTGGTGGCCGAGCGCGAAGCCTTCGTCGACCTGTTCGACACCGCCGACCAGGTCGAGGGCGTGACTGCCTTCCTGGAAAAGCGCGCCGCGCAGTGGAAGAACGCATGAGCGCCGACACCGCTGCCGACGACGCACCGGTGCTGTTCGAGGAGCGCGTGGCCGGTAACGGCGTGCGCATCGGCCTCGCCACGCTCAACGCGCCGCGCACGCTCAATGGCTTCTCGCTGCCGATGGCACACCTGCTGCTGGAGCAGTTGAACGCTTGGGCCGACGACGACGGCATCGCCATGGTGGTGCTGCAGGGTGCTGGCGAAAAGGCGTTCTGCGCTGGCGGCGACCTGCACAGCCTGTACAAGGCCATGGTCGCCTTCCGTGAGGACGGCCGCAGCGACATCCGCGAGAACGACTACGCCGCCGAGTTCTTCGACGTCGAGTACCGCGTCGATTACCTCATCCACACCTATACCAAGCCGATCCTGTGCTGGGGCCACGGCATCGTGATGGGCGGCGGTATCGGCCTGATGTCCGGCGCCAGCCACCGCGTGGTCAGCGAGCGCTCCAAGCTGGCCTTCCCGGAAATCACCGTTGGCCTGTTCCCGGATGTCGGTGGCAGCTGGCTGCTGCCGCGCGTGCCGGGCAAGGGCGGCCTGTTCCTGGCCCTGACCGGCGCGTTGCTCAATCCGGGCGATGCCATCTATGCCGGCCTGGCCGATGTGCACGTGGCTGAAGAACGCCGCAGCGCGGTGTTCGATGCGCTGCTGCAGGTGGCCTGGTCCAGTGATTCCGCACACAACCACGAACGCCTGACCCATCTGCTGCAGTCGCATGCCAGTGATGCTGCGACCGGTCCGCTGCTGGCCAACGCGGCGCAGGTCGATGCGTTGTGCGAAGGCGATGACCTGCCCGCGATCATCAAACGCATCAGCGCGCTGCAGACCGACGATGCCTGGCTGCAGGCGGCACAGAAGACGCTTGCCGCCGGCGCGCCCGGCTCGGCACGTCTGGCGTTCGAGCTGCAGCGCCGCAGCGCCGGCCAGGACCTGGCCAGCGTCTACCGGCTGGAGTACATCACCGCGCTGCACTGCGCCGCCCACGGCGATTTCGCCGAAGGCATCCGCGCACTGCTGATCGACAAGGACCGCAATCCGCAGTGGAACCCGGCCACCCTGGCCGAGGCCACCGGCGCGTGGGCCGACACCTTCTTTGCTTCCCCCTGGGCCGCTGCCGCGCATCCGCTGGCCGACCTGGGCACTCCCCTTGTTGAAAGGAGCCTTGCATGAGCCGCATTGCATTCATCGGGTTGGGCAACATGGGTGGCCCGATGGCCGCCAATCTGGTCAAGAACGGCCACACCGTGCGCGTGTTCGATCTGGTCCCGGCTGCGGTGCAGGCCGCCGTCGATGCCGGTGCCAGCGCGGCGTCGTCGGCACGCGACACCCTGGCCGATGCGGAAGTCGTGATCTCGATGCTGCCGGCCAGCCGCCACGTCGAAGGCGTGTACCTGGGCGATGACGGCATCCTCGCCGCCATCCCAGCGGGTGCACTGGTCATCGACTGCAGCACGATCGCACCGGCCAGTGCCCGCAAGGTTTCCGAAGCGGCCGCCGCGCGTGGCCTGCAGATGATCGACGCGCCGGTCTCCGGCGGTACCGCGGGCGCCCAGGCCGGCACCCTGACCTTCATCGTCGGTGGCGAAGAGGACGCGCTGGAACGCGCTCGCCCGGTGCTGCAGGCGATGGGCAAGAACATCTTCCATGTCGGCGCCAGCGGTGCCGGCCAGGTCGCCAAGCTGTGCAACAACATGGCGCTGGGCGTGATCATGGCGGTGACCGGTGAAGCCATCGCGCTGGGTGTTGCGCACGGGCTGGACCCGAAGGTGCTGTCGCAGATGATGGCGGTCAGCACCGGCCGCAGCTGGGCCACCGAAGTGTGCAACCCGTGGCCGGGCGTGCTGGAAAATGCGCCGGCCTCGCGCGGCTACAGCGGCGGTTTCGGCAGCGATCTGATGCTGAAGGACATGGGCCTGGCGGTGGAAGCGGCGATGAGTGTCGGCGCCTCGATCCCGCTGGGCGAAGTGGCCCGCAACCTGTACTCGATGAACCACCAGGCCGGCCGCGGCAAGCTGGATTTCTCCAGCGTCGTGCAGCTCATCACCAGCGACCGGTAACCGGTCGCTGGTCCGCGCATTCCACCTTATCCCCGCGCCGTTGGCGCACCCCCTTGAACAACAAGGGGGCTCTCCTCCAGAAGGATGGATGCGCGCCGTAGCGAATGCGTCCCCGGCCACGTGCCGGGGCCCACCCGAGGTGGGATGGGCGGATGCTCGGTTTCGACCGGCATCCGCCCATTTTTTTGGGGGGGCTGATCACTGGGGTCGGATCCCTTTCGCAACGCGAAAGGGCTCTGACCCCATATAGCCGTGCCGGGCCTGGGATGGGGTCAGAGCCCTTTGCTGTTGGCAAAGGGATCCGACCCCGGCGCTGCATCAGGCAACGATCAGCGTCACGTCGATGTTGCCGCGGGTGGCATTCGAGTACGGGCACACGATGTGCGCCTTCTGCACAAGCTCTTCGACCTGCTCGCGCGGCACGCCCGGCACGTTGATGGTCAGCTCGGCCTCGATGCCGAAACCGGTCGGGATCTGACCGATGCCGACCTTGCCGGTGACGGTGGTGTCGGCCGGCAACGCGACCTTGGCCTGGCCGGCCACGAACTTCAACGCGCCCAGGAAGCAGGCCGAGTAGCCGGCGGCGAACAGTTGTTCCGGGTTGGTGCCCGGGCCGCCGGCGCCGCCCAGCTCGCGCGGGGTCGACAGCTGGATGTCCAGCACGTTGTCGGAGGAGACGGAACGGCCTTCGCGGCCGCCGGTAGAGGTGGCCTGGGCGGTGTACAGAACCTTTTCGATGGACATCGGGATGCTCCTGGTCAGTGGGTGGGTGTTGCGTTGGAGCCTACTTTGCCCGCTTTCCGCGTACGTTGGGTTGCAACGCGTACGAAAAACTTGATCAATCGTCCTGCCGGCCTAGATCGTCCACTCGCGGTCGGTGGTGAACATGATGGTCAGCCAGCGGTCCGGCGAGGCCTCGCCCAGCGCTTCGCCGATCTCGTCGCGCAGCCGGTCCCATTCCACCAAGGGCCGCGGCGGGTCGTCTTCCGGCACCACAAAGAACAGCTCGATCTGCTCGCCACGCCCCACCTGCGCGACGTAGCTGCGGTGCTCAACGAAGCCGTGCCTGGCCACGATCGCGCGTGCCACCGCATCCACATGCGCCTGCAGTTCCGGCGGGGTGACCAGCAGGATGCCGGCCAGCGCCCGGCGCACGGTGCCGAGCGGGGCGATCATCACCAGCACGCAGACGAAGGCGAGGATGGCCGGGTCGATGTACGGCCCGACCCAGGCCCAGGAGGTGCCCTGCACCAGCACGCCGCCGAGGAAGGCCAGCAGGTAGCAGGCCGACATGCTGGCCGCGATCACCCAGTTTTTCGCATCCAGTGCGATGAACTCCGAGCCGATGCGGCGGTTGGCGCGCAGCACGAACCAGGCCAGCGCACCTTCGCCGACGATCGACAACCCGGCGAAGGCGATGGCCGGACCGAGCGCGATGTGGCGGCCGCCGGACATCAGCGCGTCGACCGCATTGACCAGCGCATACAGCGCAGCGCCGATCATCAGCGTGCCGCTCACCCCCAGCACGATCGGCTCCAGGTGCCAGAAGCCCATGGTGAAGCGCTGGTTGAGCCGCGACTGCAGCGCGTCGGTGCTGGTGGACAGTGCGATCAGCCGCGCGACCAGCAGTGACAGCCAGGTCATCACCACATCGATCAGGCCGTAGATGCCGTCGAAGATGATCAGCGAGGAATTGGCCAGCAGGCCGAACACCACCGCTGCCGCGGCCAGCAGCAGTGAGGCGGCGATGGACAGGCGCAGCACGCCTTGTTCGGTGGCGGGATCGAAGAACTGTGCGTGGTCGGTGGCCATGGCGCGATTGTAGAGCGGAGCCATGCTCCGCTGCCGTTGCGGACTGTCGACGCTGTCCCTTGGCAGCCCTGTGCCGTAGACTGCGTCCCTCCCACGTACCGATTCCCGCCTGCAGTGATCACGCCACCCTGACCCTTGCCGCATCTCGGCAGCCGGCCCGCCCGGCTCAGGAACCCGCGTCTTTCCACTGCAGCGCCATGCGGCCACGCCCGCGTGCGCGCGGAGTTTTTCCATGCAAACGTCCTACCCCCTGCGCCAGCAATGGCTCGGCAACATCCGTGGTGATCTGCTGTCCGGCATGGTCGTCGCCCTGGCCCTGATTCCCGAGGCCATCGCCTTCTCGCTCATCGCCGGCGTCGACCCCAAGGTTGGCCTGTACGCCGCGTTTTCCATCGCGGTGGTCACCGCCATCGCTGGCGGCCGGCCGGGCATGATCTCCGCCGCCACCGGTGCAATGGCGCTGGTGATGGTCGACCTGGTCAAGGACCATGGCCTGCAGTACCTGTTCGCCGCCAGCATCCTGGCCGGCCTGCTGCAGGTGCTGGCCGGTGTGTTCAAGCTTGGGTCGCTGATGCGATTCGTCTCGCGCTCGGTCATCACCGGCTTCGTCAACGCGCTGGCGATCCTGATCTTCCTGGCGCAGATGCCGGAACTGATCGGCCGCGGTCCCACCGTCTACGTGCTGTGTGCCGCCGCACTGGCGATCATCTACCTGCTGCCGCGCCTCACCCGCGCTGTGCCTTCGCCGCTGGTGGCAATCGTCGTGCTCACCGCCGTAGTGATCGGCTTTGGCGTGGACGTGCGCAGTGTTGGTGACATGGGCCAGCTGCCGGACAGCCTGCCGCAGTTCCTCATCCCCGATGTACCGCTCAGCTGGGAAACGCTGCGCATCCTGCTGCCGGTGTCGGCCACGCTGGCCGTGGTCGGCTTGCTCGAATCGATGATGACCCTGCAGATCGTCGAGGACATCACCGAGACGCCCAGCGAGCGCAACCGCGAATGCGTCGGCCAGGGCGTGGCCAACACGGTCACCGGGTTCCTCGGCGGAATGGCCGGCTGCGCGATGATCGGCCAGTCGGTCATCAACGTGACGTCTGGTGGCCGCGGCCGCCTGTCCTGCCTGGTGGCCGGCGTGCTGCTGCTGGTGCTGGTGGTGTACGGCAGCGACCTGGTGCGGCAGATCCCGATGGCTGCGCTGGTGGCGGTGATGATCATGGTCAGCATCGGCACTTTCAGCTGGCGCTCGCTGCGCGACCTGCGCACGCATCCGCGCAGTTCCTCGGCCGTGATGTTGCTGACCGTGGTGGTCACCGTGGCCACCCACGACCTGGCCAAGGGCGTGCTCAGTGGCGTGCTGCTGTCGGCGCTGTTCTTCGCCCGCAAGGTCGGCCGCATGCTGGAGGTGCAGCGCGAGGATGCCGGAGACACGCAGGTCTACCGCGTACGCGGGCAGGTGTTCTTTGCGTCTGCCGGCCAGCTGGGCGCGGCGTTTGACTACCAGCACGTCGCGCCGAAGGTGCAGATCGACCTGCGTGACGCCCACCTGTGGGACCTGACCGCAGTGGCCGCGCTGGAACGTGCGCAGGAAAAGCTGGCCGCGCATGGGGCGGAGGTGGTGGTGGTAAGCCTCAATGTGGCTAGCCAGACGCTGATCGAACAGGTGGGCGGGCGCGCGGGCGGGCATTGAGGCTTACGCATCCTGCTTCTGCGACGAGGTGCACGCATTCTGAATCCGGTCAGGCATCTGAAACCGGCGCTCGCGTAGCATGCGTTTCCTGATGGGGCCGATGGACGGCCCCGCGTTGACGGGCCACGCGCCTGGATGCCAAGGAGATGCAAGCAATGCAGGGAATAAACCACCTTCCAGCGGCCCCCCGTGAAACGTTCGGCAAGGCTGGGGCCATCGCCCTTGCGCTGGCCTTTGGCCTCAGCCTGGCGGCATGCCAGGCCAAGAGCCCGGAGGCGGATACGGCAGCTGCTCCCGCGGCCGCCGCGCCGGCCACTGCATCGCCGCCCGCCACTGCAGAGCCTGCACGTGCCGCACCTGCCACGACGGTGGCCGATGCCGATGACCAGGACATGCCGCCGCAGCGCCCGGATGATTCCTACAACAAGGCGACGTTGCGGCCGCAGTATGCTGCATGCGTGAGATCCAGCGGCGGCGAGACATCGGCACTGCAGGCGTGTGGTGATGACGAGCTTGCTTGGCAGGAGCAGCGGCTCGAGCAGGCTTTCATGAAGATCGTTGACGGCCCCGATGGCAAGGACAAGGACAGGCTGATGGACGAGCAGGCTGCCTACATGTCCGATACCAATCGCTACTGCAGCTGGAACCCTGCCGAAGACGGGCAGGGGCAGATGCTGGACGCGCAGTCCTGCCGGATCAATCGCACCGCCAACCGTGCCGATGTGCTGCAGGCACTGACCTCAAAGTAAATCCCCCGCAAAGGAGTGCAGGAAGATGGATGTTGTGACCCAGGCAAAGCAGGCAATGGACAGCTGGCATCGCGGCCAGACGTCGGCGCATTTCGAAACCGGAGGTCGTGGCCCCGGCCACGTTTCCACCGGCAGGGGCGACCATGGTGGCGTGTCGTATGGCAGTTACCAGTACGCCACCAACGTTGGCGGCGTGGACGAATACGTCGCCGCCTCGCGCTATGGCAACCGCTTCAACGGCCTGCAGGCAGGAACCCCGGCCTTCACCGAACGCTGGAAGGAAGTGGCGGCGGCCGATCCGGCAGGGTTTGCCAGGGATCAGCACGACTTCATCCAGCACCAGTACTACGACGTGCAGATGGGCCGCCTGAAGGATGTAGGCATTGATCTTTCCGGCCGTGGTCCGGCCGTGCAGGACGCGCTGTGGAGCACCTCGGTGCAGTACCGCGGCATGACACGTTCGGTGTTCCAGAAGGGTCTCCAGCAAGCCTACAGCGAAGACTTCAAGCTGGCTGAGCTGAGTGACGAGCAGATTGTCCGCGCGGTGCAGGACTACAAGCACGCCAACGTGCAGTCGCACTTCCAGAGCTCGCCCACCCTGTGGGATTCGCTGCGTGATCGTGCGCTCACCGAGAAGAACGCGCTGGTCGGGCTGGCGCGCTACGACCAGGTCAACCAAAACCCCGAGGCTTACCGGGGCAAGGATTACCAGCAAGCGTTCGGTGAACCTGAGCCGGGCCGGCGCGGGCAGCGCGCGGCCGCATCGGCGATGGCCGACGGCGTGCTGGCACCCGGCGAGCACGGTACCGAGGTCCAGGCCCTGCAGGCCAAGTTGATCCAGGCCGGCCATACCGGCCGCAACGGGCAACCTCTGACAGCCGATAGCCACTACGGTGCCAACACCGAGCATGCAGTGCGCGAGTTCCAGCAGGCGCATGGGCTGACCGTTGATGGCAAGGCCGGCCGGCAGACCCTGCAGGCTCTGGATACGGTGGTACGCGAGCACACGCCGGCGCAGCCTGTGGCACCGGCCACGCCTGCTGCGGCACCCGCACCCGCGACTGCGCGCGAACCCGATGCCGCTGCCGCACCCGGTGGCCAGCGCATCGTCGTGGTCGAACCCTTTGGCAACGGCAGCAGCAACCGCACACTGCGTCATGGCACCAGTGGCGAGGATGCCTACCGCGAACTGAAGATCCATCACCCCAACACCAACGCCGAGGCCGTGCGCACCGGCAATGCCGCCAAGGCTGACCGCCCGTCGGCAATGGTCGAGGGCGAGCTGGAAACGGTGCGGACCCGTGGTGATCGCAACGGCATTCCGCTGGTGCACAAGGATCTGATCCTGAGTACTTCGCGCGGCGACCGGGAAGTGATGATTCCCAATCCGGTCGCGGGCTACGTGCAGGTCAACAACGACAAGTGGAACTCCATCAGCATCTGGAGCCATCCGGCCGGGCATCCGCAGCGTGAACTGGTCGGGCAGGTGCTGCATGGTGCACGTGGAAGCACCCCCTACAAGACTGGTGATTTCGTCGAGTACGGCGCGCCGTTGATCCGCCAGTCCGATGCCGGCACCCCGGGTGCCGTGCACGCACATATCGAGCTCGAGCCGGACCAGTACCGCAGGTTCCTGGGTGACATGCTCAATGACCGCATCACCCTGGGCGGCAAGGTCCACGCGCAGGGCCCCGAGGCCGCGCAGGCCGCACGCAGTGCACAGCAGGCGCCGATGGCCGATGGCGTGCTGAAGCAGGGCGAGCGCGGCGATGAGGTCAAGGCCTTGCAGGGCAAGCTGGCGGCGCTGGGCTATGCCGGGGCCAATGGCAAGCCGCTGCACGCCGATGGTGTGTATGGCAAGGACACCTTTGCGGCGGTCAAGCAGTTCCAGGCCAACAACGGCCTGGACGACGATGGCAAGGCAGGCCGCAAGACCCTGGCGCAGGTCGATGCCCCCAACGCGGTCAAGGCCGGTACCCCGCCGGCGGCACCGGCCCGGGCCGAGCCCGCAGAGCCGGCCAGCATGCGCGACCCCGGGCACGCCGACAACGCGCGCTTCGGCCAGGCGCTGGGCAAGCTGCAGGCGCTGGAGCAGCAGCGTGCCCAGGCCGGCCTGAAGCCACTGTTCGCCAACCCGCAGGAGGTTGAGCGGGCGGCCGGCCAGCTGGCGTACGAAAGCAAGGTGTCCGGGATGCGCCAGATCGACCACGTCGTGGCCCGCCCCGACGGCACCGGTCTGTTTGCGGTGCAGGGCGAGCTGGGCGACCCGGCGGCGCAGCGGACCTTCGTCGACCGCCAGCAGGCGGTATCGCACTCGGTCGAGGCCAGCAGCCGGCAAAGCGAAGCGCTGGACAGCCAGTTCAACCAGCGTGCGCAGGAGCAGCAGCAGGAACAGGTGCGCAACCGCGGGTTGTAAGCCACGCGGCGACCCCGGGGCCGGTCGAGCGGCCAGTCCCGGCGCCACCCGCCGCCGTTCAGCCGTCCGGTGTAAACTATTGATCTCACTGGCAATGCCAGTCTCCGCGATCAACACCCCGATGACGTCCGCCACCGCCCGTTACGCTGATTCCCTGCGCCTGTCCGTTGCCCCCATGATGGACTGGACCTACAGCCTTGTGGGACAAGGCTTTTGCGGGTTCAGGCACATTAATGGCGCATTAAAGTCGCCGGGAGGCCCAGCCGATAGCTGAGGGGGAGTGTGGAAATTCTTGCGGACCGTCTACACTTTCCTCATAGCACCCAGATACACTGGTGCCGTCCCATCCGCTTCACCCGTCATGGAGGTCTGTATGAAGAACAATGGTGTTGAAGGCTAAGGCCCAAGCAACGGAATAGAAAAAGCAGAGGCCCCTACACGTTAGGGGCCTCTCTCGTATGAGGGGAAAAATGGAAAGGATCTTCACGGATTTGAAGTTCGCGCCAGTGTGGAGCTGGCTGTCGCTTGTCGTTAGCCTTGTAACGCTCACTTTGGCATGCAGTGGCGCTTACCAAGCTAAGGCAGTGGTCCTTTTAGCGGTCGTATCACAGCTTGGCCTGGGTGCCTTCTTGGCTCCCACCGTATTTCGAGCGGCTAAGAAAGGACACAAACATGTTCCCACTGTCTGCGCATGGACAGTGGTCTGGCTTGCTACTGCGGTAGCAACGTTCCTTTACTGGTTCTTCAACTGGCCGGGCTTCAATGCGAACGACCAGAATGACCGCATCTTGAACGTAGTTCCGGTTCTGACTGCAATCGTCTTTGGTGGTCTGGGCTGGTACGTGCACTATCAGTTCTCTGCTCGCACTCAGCGCATGAACAGCAGTTTTGCGCTGGTCATGGAGATGATGAAGAGTTCGGAGTACCTCGCCCGCAACGCTTTGGTAAGCGATCACTTCCCGTCCAGTGTCGAAGACATCCCCGATGAGTACATTCCGTACTTTGCTCCTGGCGCGGAAAAGCGCCTAAAGGATGCTGCCACTGCAGACGAACCTCTTTGCCCCATCAAGCTTGAGCAAGCGCGTGCAATCGCCGCTTTGCGCTACATCCTCAACTACTTCGAATTTATGGCTGTAGGCGTCAGAGCGAATGACATTGATTGTGATCTGCTTCTAGATACCGTGGGTCAGATCGTTGTGAGCCGATTTAAGAGATCGCAAAAGCTGGTGAAGTGGATTCGTGATCCTAAGCCGCTCGGTGCCGGTCAAGACCTCGCATTTGAACACCTTGAATGGATGTGCCGCGATTGGGAGCCACGTCTTGAGGAACAAACCTCCAAGGCAAAGCAGCGACTACTTGAGCGACAGCGAGTAGAGCAGCGCTAAGGGAAAAGCCGCCTTGCAAGGCGGCTTTTTCGTTACCTAGTCAGTGCGTCCTATTCGTCCGTTGTTCGTCCCACCAGTCTGCTACGTCGCGGGTGTCGTAGACCTCCCCGATACGGGGTGGCAAAAGACCCGCGCTGTGCTTGTTGGCCATGGTCTTCATGGTTGATGACGGGAAGAACGCGTCACGCAACTGTGCGACGGTCAGAGTTGCCCCAAACTGTCCAAACAGCATCCAGAACGTGCCGAACCCACCTCCACCTGCCGTTCCCGGCGCTGCCATCAACCTGTTCCCCCAACCAGCCGCAGCTGCAGCTGGGGTGCGGGCGCCGGCATAGGCGTGGCCGGTTGCACTGTCTGCAGGCCGTGTTGCTTGTGCCAATGAGCCCAAGCCAAGTCGAACGACGGATGCTTTGCAGTGGTGCTGCAACGGCACTCGATCAGGTGGCCGCCGCCCGCGCTCTCACGGCGTAGATCATGGACGTACCTGGCTTTATGGCCCGCCGCGCAGGCGGGGAGGGCGCGCGGCGGCGCCTTCTGCTGCTGTGTCATGCGGCGGCCCTCAATGCTTGAATGAACTGGCATGCCTTGGGTGGGCAAACTGCGTTGCCCATCATCTGCATCCCGTCCTTCTTGTTTGAGGGCAGCACGTAGCGCTGGGGAAAGCCCATGGCGATCTTGGCTTCATCCACCGAAACCATGCGCATGCGGTCACCGTCGATCACGGCCCAGCGGTCCCGCGTGGTGATCGTACCGATGGGCCGATCCAGTGACCGGCCGGTCAAGCCAGATCCGGTGCCGAAGTAGGGCGCCACGAAGCGCTCGCCGAAAGCAGCTCGGCCAGCGCGTACACGGGCAATAGTGGCAGCGGCACGCCCGGGGCGCTCCACCGGTGTCCACGTACCGGTGTTGAAGTCAATGAAGCTGCTGGCCGGCACGTGCGGCATCTTCGGCAGCCTCAGCTCCAAGGGATGCTTGCTCTTCGTCAGCAGGACGAAGACGCGCACGCGGTGCTGCGGGACGCCGAAGTCGGCGGCGTCCAGCAAGTGCGGACTGATCGCGTAGCCCAATGCATGCACTGCAGCGCACCAGGCCGGGAACAGCTTCCACTTGAGAAAGGCGGGTACGTTCTCGACCACAGCCGCCTCGGGCGAATTGCACTCCAACGCAGAGACGACAGCCCAAGCAGTTGAACGTGTGGCGTCGTGATGGGGGCGTTCCTTGCCGCGCGCAGGGGTATGCCCCTGACACGCGGGCGAGGCCAGCAGGAGGTCGTAGCGGGGCATCTGGGTCCAGTCGGCCTGCTGCAGGTCCTGGCAGATGTGCTTGGCGCGTGGGTGGTTCGCTGCGTGTGTTGCTACTGCTGCGGGCCAGTGGTTCGCAGCCAACACCACCTCGCAGCCCGCCTGTTCCGCGCCCTCCGTGAACCCACCACCGCCGGCGAACAAGTCGATAGCCTTCATGCCTGAGCCTCACTGCGGCTGGTAACAATGAGGAATCGGCGGGCGTCGTCGATATCAACCATGGCAGTTCTCCCAGGCGGTCAGCGTGAACGACGCGCCGCAGTCCCGGCATTCGCAGTCGCGGGAGGGCCCAACGTGGTCCGAGTACTCGCCGTCAGCACGCGTGTATGTGCGCACCGAAGCGGGGATTTCTGTGTAGTCGATATAGCCAGCCATGCCGCAGTCCGGGCAGTACCGATGTGGGTCACGGATCATCGGTTCAACCATGGGCCACCTCCCGGCGCACAGCCATGGGGGTTCGGCGGCGCAGCGCCTGTGGGATCTGTCCCACGGCCAGGCCGCTGTGCCGACGGCGGGGTGGGCGGGTCTGCCACATCTTGAGCATGGTGGCGCCAGCGACCGGCAGCAGCACGCACATGGCCAGCAGGGCAACGAAATCAGCCATTGGCCACCTCCTGCGCGGCCTGTGCGACGGCAGCGGCGGTTGCCCGCTTGCCGGGCAGCATGTTGGCCACTTCGTAGGGGAACGGAATGCGGCTGGCCAGGTCGGCAAGCTCGGGCGAAATCCAGCTGGTCTCGTCGTTGAAGTCGGTTCCCTTCACCAGTTCCCAGCCCTTCCTGCTGCCCCTGCGGCGCTCGAACACGCACTGCGCGATCTTGGCCGGTCCCATGTTCAGCATCGCCGTGGCGATGACGCGGTTGTGGGTGATATGGAGGGTGACCGTAGCGCTGGCGTCGGTATCACCGTCTGCCGCAGCATTCACACAGTTATGCACACCCGTGATAGCCTCCGCACCGGGTCCGGTGCTGGAATCCAGCGACTTTGCGAGGGTGGTCAAGGCTTGGCCTGTCATCTGTTGCATGGTTCTCTCCTGAACTTCGTTGGTGGATGGCCTTGGGGGCGGTGTTGGCGCACTCCCCGCCGGGCCTTTGCTGTTGCTGCGTGTCTTACTTCTGGAACACCCAGCACTTCACGGTGCTGCTGAGCATCGGGGTGGAACGGATTGCGCTGTTGACGGCGGTGTTGGCGCTCACGAACTTGTGGCGCTTGGACTCAACCAGCAGTCGGCGCAGGTCGCCAATGTCGGGCACCTGCTGGCCGTAGTAGCCCGCCTTCTGAATGAACTCGTTGAGGTTGATGGCGATGCGGGTGTCGTCGCGCGAGTGATTCAGCACGGTTCGCCTGTCGCCACTGGCCTGCATCTCGATGTACTCGTATGCATCCCAGAACTCGGAGACGATGCGGTGATCGGCGCCTATGGCGTCCTGACGTTCGGTGGCCATCTTGACCAGGGCGTCTCGGGTTTCGCGCACCATGTGTTCCGGCAGGTTGACCACCAGCCGCAGCGCATCGAGCAGGGCAAGCATCTGCGCGTGGTTCTTGATAATGCGCTCGACGCGCAGCTCTTTCTCCTCGCGCAACCTGGCTTCGTAGAACCGAACGCGCTCGGCGAACTTCTCCATCACGGCGGTTTCCGCCTTGAGCGCTGCCAGCAGGAAGTAGCTCAGCTTCTCAACCGGTAGCGCATTGAGATTGTCCGCAGCCTGCCGGCTCTCGGTCGTCGCGGTCGGCTTCTTGAAATGGAGCTTCACGATGCGCGTGAGGATGGCCTCGCTGCCATCAACGGGCGCGTTCTGGCTGATGACGATGGTGCCTTGGAACGGCGGTTCGTAGGTTTCGTTGCCGCCGTTGCGCACGCCGCGCGTGGCCAGGGTGCCGCCGCCGTAGTAGTCCTTCAGTTCGTCCCACTCGAACGATTTGGCGTGCGCCTTGTCGCCGTTGTCGCTGCGGTCGGCTTCCAGCAGCACAATGGGCATGCCGGAAATCTGCCCCATGGCGCGGGCGCGGCCGGCCTTCGTGGACTTGGCGGGGTCAAAGCCTTCATGGTCGGCGCGGGCGAGCAGCTTCCATAGGAAGTTGAGCAGCGTGGTCTTGCCGGCGCCGGCCTCGCCCGTGGCTTCCAAGAACGGGAACGACTTGTGACTGCTGCGGATCTGGTTGGCGAACAGCGAGCCGAACCAGAACGTCAGGGCCACGATCCCGTGCGTGCCGAAGCACGTCCACAACCAGCCGAGCCAGTCGGTGGAGTAGTTTTCGTGATCGCGCTGAATGTCCATGCGGATCGAACGCTGCGTGGTCTTGATACGCAGTTTGTTGAACTCGAAGTAATCCTCGGCATTGGCGAGGGTCACCTCGCCGGCACGCACGGCCAGGTCGGGGAAGATGTACGCCTTGTGCTCGGGGCTGTACCCGACGAAGTCGACCGTATCCACCTTTTTGATGTTGAACAGCTGGTCTTCCATCATTCGGTCCAGCTGCTGGCCGCTGCCGCTGAACACGGCGCCCTGGGCAAGGCTGATGATCCGCTTCTTGAACTCGGTGGCGCTGGCAACCTGGGCGCCGGTGAAGGTGCCCTTCACCGACGGCGCGTCGTGCGGGAAGTCAACGCGGAAGTAGTACCAGCTTTCGTCGGTCGCCTCGTGGCGCTGGAAGTAGAGCGCCTCGGGGTAACAGTTGGAGATCTGCTGCACCGACGCGCAGGCGCGCTGGATTTTGGCCACCGCCTCATCGCTGAGCGTCCCTTCTTCGTCGTCGGGGTTCTTCTCCCGCATCATCTTGTCGAAGCGCACCGCGTCGAACTCGAACCAGAACAGGCGCGAGGCGAACTCGATGTGGAACTCGGTCTTCTGTTCGCGCTGGTAGATCACCAACCCCTTGTCCACGGCCGTGCGCGCCATCAACACGGCGCCGTTGTGGCGCGCCTGGTCGAGGTCGGCCTGCCACTGTGCGTCGCCGTCCTCCGCCGCCTGCGCACGCAGGTGCAGATCGTTCCAGTCGGTCTTCTTCTCGCCCACCTGCTCGATCTGCGCGGCCAAGCAGCGGTAGCCCAGCTTCTCGGCTCGGCGGGCGTGCTTGATGGTGTAGGCGCGTGCGCCCGGCTCATTGTCCAGACCCCACACCAGCACCGGCAGATCGTTGGGACGTGCGGCCTTCAGTTCTTTGAGGGACAGTTCGGGATAGGCGTTGCTCGACATCGCGGCAACGGCGCAGATGCCGCGCTGCAGGAGCGCGATGGCGTCGAAGATGCCCTCCACGATCCAGACCTCACGGGCGGTGCGCAGCTGATCCTGTGCGGCGGCACCCCACCACACCCCAGCGTAGCTCTCGCCCGGCGCAAACCGGGCCTTCATCTTGCCGAACCGGTGGGGGCGGTCGATCAGCCTCTCCCACCAGCCGCCTTTGACCAGCGGGAAGCGCACGGTGGCTGTGCCCAGGTTCTTCGTGCGGTCGTGGTAGCTCTCTTGCACATACAGGCCCCGCAGGGGCTTCACGTTGAATCCGCGGCCGGTGGCCAGGTACGCGTCGGCTGCTGCGTGCGGCGCCTGCGGCGTCTGCGGGTTGGTCTTGGAGTAGTCGTCGAACAGGTCGTCGTAGAGGTCGCGCACGCGGACCTCTTGGCCGCACTTGGCCTGTCGACCGCAGCGCAGTACCCAAGGCTTCTCGTAGCTGGTGTACAGCTCCTTCTTGCCGCAGTGCGGGCACTTGCCCCCGCGCATGTAGGGGGTGCCGCTACGGTGCTTGAGGCCATAGTCGCGCTGGATGCGCGCCAGTACCTGTTGGCGGATTTCTTCTTGCATGGCGGCTCAGCCTTCGTTCGCCGCGTGAGCGGCGGTGCGGTGGTGTTGCATGGTTCTCTCCTGTCCGCCCCCGGCGGCGTTGGCGCGCTGCCGGAGGCGGGGTGGTGCATTACTCAACGGCGGGGCGAGAGCGGCCGATGATCGCGGCGAGGTCTTCAGCCATGTACTGCGCGACGGCGGAGGTGTGGTCGGCCTCGATTTCCAGCATCTTTGCTGCCTCGCTCGGCAGCTTGGCCAGCAGTTCGGCCGCAGCCGCGATACGGCACAGCCGCAGGTAGTCGGCAAGGCTGATGACCTGGTCGCCGCGATCCATCGGGCCGGGCAGCACCGGCGTATGCCCGTTGCTGCTGGCCATCAGTTCACCCCGCCTGGGTAGCTCTCGCCCGTGCGCAGCCACTGGAAGAAGCGCTCGGCCTCGCCCTCGGCGAGCAGGTAGACGACGGTTCCAATCTGGATTCCCCCGGCAGCAGTCCGCAACAGATTGCGTGAGTGATGCGCGGTGAACGTCGCTGCTGTGTCCGATTCGATCTGTACCAGCGCCAGAAACAGGATCTTGTGCTGGTCGAACGAGGCGCGCAGGCCGAGGCCAGGAATCGGTGTTTCCAGCACGATGACCGGACGCAGGCACGGTTCGGGGATGGTGACGTTGTTGGGCGGCGCCATCAGTGCGCCCCCTTACCGTCAGCGCCACGGGCGTCCCTGCGGGCATCGCACTGTGCGGTGTAGGCCATCAGCACGTCGCCCAGGGTGATGGCGAGCGGGGACACGCCCACACCGACCAGCCGGGCGATGAACGCCTGATAGTCTTCGTTGGGCCATTCGAGGGTGTCGGCGATCAGGCCGAAGGCGAGCGAAATCTGACGCGCGGACGGGTTGCCGGGCGTGGAAGGGGCACCGTGAGGCACGGGGACGTCTCCTGTTGACGAGATTGGAAACCTCGGCGAGACGTTCTTACGCGACGCACCGAGGGTGTCGGGAGGGTAAGAACCGGTCAACAGTCCGGCGGGCAGTTTTCCCCTTGCGGGTGTTGTATGGCTGCCGCCCTCCCGACGCAGGAAAGCGTCGGTGCGCACGAAAAGCAGGCGCAAAAAAACCGCGATGCTGACGGGCGCGGATACCGCTGTTGACTCGGAGTTCTTACGCTCCTTGCGGCAGATCCTGCTCCCCGTCCGTGGGGAAGTCAAGTAAATCTGTGTAGAAATGTGCAGATTGGTTGAAGCGGCGGACAGGCTCATGCGGGCACCTGTGCAGCAGTCGTTGCAGGCAACACGTCATACGCGCCACCGGCTGCGATGTGGGCCTCGACCAGGGTGCGAAGCTCGGCAGCGTCGCGCTGCTTCTGCGCGAATGGCACGTACTCGATCCCAGCCGGTGCGGTGACGAAACTCGGCTGCATCGCCGAGGACCATCCATCAAATTGTGTCTTGTGGCGCATCACGGGCGCAGCGCTCCCTTGCTGGCGCCGGTGGGCGCCAGGTCAGTGGTCGTGGAAGGGGAAAGGTGGATCAGGTGGCGGGTTGTTCGCCGCCGTCCTGTGGTGTGACGTGGGGGGTGTCGATCCAATCCAGCTGCATTTCGCCTCGGTCCTGTCTCCAGCGTTGCAGCAGCAGGGCGCGCTCGTAGCTGGGTGTCTGCGGTAGTTCGCAGGCCGGCGCGTTGGGCATGCCGCTGGGGCTGGAAATGCTGGTCAGTTCAGAGTGGCCGGTGTAGGTAGCGCCGCATACCGGGTTTTGACACACATAGGCGTCGGTGCGCAGATGGCGGTGCTGTAGGGCGCTGGTGCGCTTCGTCAACGGTGTGCCGCATGCGTCACAGGTGAAGATGGCGCGCTGGCCCATGACGGCGCTCATGCCTTGGCCCTGCGCTTGGCAACGGTCGCGACAGCCTTCGCCGTCGCCGAGGCCGCACCCCGCGTGGTCTTGATGGTGCGAATCCGGGCGGATTTGGGCGATTCTGTGTGAGAATCAGGGGCGGCTTTCATGCCAAGGGCTACAGCGGCTGCGTGGGTCTTGCCGATCCGGCACTTGCTGTCGATGCGCAAGGCGTTGTTCACCGCATGGCGGCTCAACCCGTTGGCTTCTGCGAAGGCAGCAACCGACAGGCCGTTGTCGACAAGCCACTGGCGCGCCTGCTCAGCGGTGCGCAGCTTGGATGCGGTAGTCCGTCGTTTGGCGTTCATTCCGTTTCCCCTGTGTATTTCTGGGTGAAATGGTGGTGAAGTTAACTGCACCTGTCAAGGGGGAATTTGCGTGTCTGTAGGTATTCGCCTGAAAGAAGAACGGAAGCGGCTGGGTCTGACCCAGGAGGCCATGGGACTGGCCTGTGGTGTTGCCAAGCGCACGCAGATCCTGTTCGAGCAAGATGCCCATCTGCCAGGTGGTGCTTATTTCGTCGCTGCCGATGAACTCGGCGTCGATGTGACCTATGTGCTGGTCGGCAGGCGGGACCGCCTGGCCGAGGCTGATGCGGATCTGCTACATGCGTGGCGCAGTGCGTCGCCTTCGGCACGTGCCGCCGTGATGGCCGCGCTGCGCGGCGTAGCGCCGGCGTCGGCCACAAGCGCGCCTCGAACCTCCTTCGAGAACACCAGCATCGGTCAGCAGATCAGCGGTGACGTGGATCTGCGTGGACAAAAAGTCGTTGTCAAGGCGCCAAGAGGATCGAAGAAAGCCGCTCGCTGAGTCTCACCTCGCATCGTACTCAGGCCGCTAACTCGCGCGTAAGGGCGCCAGTACGGCGCGGAATTCGAAGTGAGGGACTATGGCGTGCAGTGGTGTGACAAAGCGTGGTGAGGCAGTGTGCGTGTGCAGCGGTACCACCGTGTTCGAGGGGGCCGCGATTGGCCAATTGTTCACGGGCGACGTGCGGATGCAGTGTCCATACGCGATGCAGCAAGCTACGGCGCGACAGGAATCCGTGAGAGAAACCAAAGAGAGCGGTTGCCCGCTATCCACCGCATTGATCGCGCTAGCAATCTGGCAGGCAGTCTATGCACCCGTTGGCATGGATGGCGCACCCGGCTCTTCGGTGGCGCATGCACTGATGTTCCTGGTAGCGGGGGTTCTCACGCGCTACTTCAGGTCACACGCGCTGCGCCTGCTTGCGAGGGTCACTCACAACCGACATTCGAGGGGAGCGAAGTGAACTGGCCAGACCTGAAACTGACTGACTTCCTAGCCGTGTGGGGTGCCGTACTGTCGACGTTGACCTTTGCCATGACGGTAGTACGGGCACGACCACGATTGAAAGTGAACCTAGTTGCGGGTTTAGAGCACGACCGACCCTGCATGTATATCTACGCGCGCAATGTGTCATCACTCAGGGTACGTATCGAGACGATCACCTTGCTGTACCAGCCAGCACGCGTGCCCGCATGGCGCCGGTTAATTGATGTGCTGCGATACAGACGGCGCTATCCCTATCCAAGCTGGAAAGTTTGGTTCCCTAGCAGCCGCGACGTGGATACCGGCTGTCCCGTCTTTGTGGAGCCTCACACATCCTACAAGTGCATGCTGCCGGATGCGGCTGTGCTTGAAGTGATGGGAAATAGCGCAAATGGGCAGATCGTTGCGAAAGTGCAGGATTCGCTGTGGAAGGACTACCATTCAAAGGCCTACAGAGCGGTCCGGTACCGCCAATTCCGGCACCTCATGGTGTGGGCGTCTCAGTAGGCGAGCTGCCTCGCTCAAGTTCGAGGCTGGTTGTGAAGCCGCTGCCGCCATCAATGGTGTGCGTCACCTTCGATACCAGCCAGTCGGTGCCATCGATCTCCGGTTTGAAGCCGCTGACCGTGACAGTCTGCTCCGGGTAGATATCGGCGCGGCCCAGCGCGAGCGTGTAGCTCAGCTGGGCCGTGCCGCGATCCAGACGCTTAAACTCCGCCTCGGCGTGTTGCCGCGCTTCGTCTGCTGTGGCGTAGGTCGCCTGCAGCTTCTTCTCGTTCTCCGCCGTGCCCACCAGCACGCCGGTACGGCGGGCGGCCTTTCGGTCGCCCCAGTAGGCACGAACGCCGGTGTACTTCTCACGGTCGGCCACGGTGTAACGGTGCTGGTCGCCGCTGGCTCGGGTGATCTGCACAGCGGGTAGCGGCTGGCCGCTGGCAGTGGTGCCGGCACCGATAGGCGCGAAGATCAGCGTGCCGGCCTTGATCGTGGCCACCGCGTCGAAGCGTTTGCCCAACCGCGTGAGCAGGTTGATATCACTCTCGTTTGCTTGATCGAGGTGGCCGATGACCTGGCGCGCCAGATCCGCAGCTATCGACGGCCGCAGGGAATGCTCACCGGCAATGGCGCCGACGATATCGCCCAGGGTGGTGTTGTGCCAGCTGCGCTCACGTCGGCTGCGCACGGCGCCAGTGAGGTTCGCGGAACGCGCACGGATGGTGAGAATGTCGGGTGAGCCGCTGTGCTCCACGTCATCGACCACAAAGGTGCCCTTGTCGAACAGACCGCTGCCCTCCCAGCCGATGGCCACCTGCAGTTCGACGCCACGACGCGGCAGCGCCAGCCGCCCATCATGGTCGTGCAGGCGCAGGTCGATCTGGTCGGCCTCATCGCCGCGGCTCTCCGACAGCGACAGGTCGAGCAGACGTGGTGCCAGCCGGCTGGTCAGATCCACGCCGTCCAGCACCACACGCCACGCGGGAATGGGGTAGGCGGTGGCCCTCATGCCCGCACCTCGGCAGCGGCGCCATCGTCGTCGCGTTCGAGCTGCAGCTGAAACTCGATCAGTCGCGGCGTGCCATCAGGAAACAGTTCCTTGCGCGTCTCGTTGAGGCTGACCAGCAGATAGGCCCCATAGACGCGGCCAGTACCCTCGACCAATGCCAGCGGCTTACCTTCGTCGGCCAGGGCGCGCAGTTCGTCCAGCACGTCCAGGTTTGACGCCAGCTCGCCGGCAATCACGCCCTGCAGGCTGATGGTGTCCTCGCCCAGCCCCACGAACTGCCGCGCCGGACGGGCGTGCAGGCGCTCACTGCTGGCGTGGCGCCAGCTCATTTGCCGCTGCAGCTGCTCGTAAGCAGCTGTGGGCAGGGAGAACACAAACGTGCCGTAGCTCATCATCATGGCGGCGGATCTCAGTCGGTCAGGCGGGAGGCGCGCCGGCTGACCTTCTCGCGCTCGATCCTCTCGATCTCGGCGCGTACCTGGGCAGCAATGCCCTGGCCATCGGTGCCAGCGGGCACGGTGATCTGGATGGTGTAGCTGGAGCCGCCGGAGGCGCCCGCTGCGGCCGCCGCAGCGCCGGGGGATACCACTGGGGAGGCCCCGGCCATCACCGGCATTGCGGCCGCTCCCAGAGCGATTCCGGCGCCGGCCTGTTTCATGCGGTCGGCCACGCTCGCTACCTGCGATAGCGGCTCGCCCTGGCTGCGGTCAAGGCCACCGGCCAAGCCCTGCATGGTGAAGTCGCCGAACTGCGCGAACACGCGCGAGGGGCTGTGGATGCCGAGCATGCCCTTGAACTTGCCCACCACGCCCGAAGCGATGCCGGCGACGGCGTCCATGGCCGCGCTGCCTTTGGACACGATGCCGTTGACCAGGCCCTGCACCATGTCGATGCCGGCCTGCATCATCTGCGCGGGCCACCCGAGCAGGATCTGATTGACGCCCGCCCACATCGTGCTCAGGCCCGAACGGATCTTCTCACCGTTGCCGGTGAACAGGCCCACGATCAGATTCCACGCGCCCTGTAGGTACGTCCACGCGCCGCCGACGGCGTTCTGGATCACCGGCAGGATCGTGGTGAACGCGCTGACCAGCCAGCCGATGGCCTTCACCGCCATGCGCAGGTTCACGGTGAGCACGGTGCCCAGGATCTGGCCGAACCCGCGCCCGGCATCGGTGGCGCCCTGCAGCTGCTCGCTGGTGGCCTCAAACGGGGCGAACAGCTTCATCACCCAGTCCCACGCCTGGCTCATCGCCGAGGACACCATGTCCCACACCGGGCCGAGTGGTTCGAGCGCGGTGGCCAGCTCGGACATGATCGGGTTGACCACGTCGAGGATGCCCTGCCACGTGCCGATCATGAACGCCTTGATCGGCTCCCAGTACTTCCACACCAGCGCTGCCACGACGCCGATGGCGGCGCCGATGGCCAGGACCGGCAGGCTGATGCCACCGAGCAGCGGCAGCAGCATGCGGCCAACGTTGAGCAGCATGGGAAAGGCGCGGCCGCCCAGGGACAGCACCTGGCCCACCAGCTTGCCCAGGCCGCCGCCGCCGCTGAGCAGCATCACGGCCTTGTGGATCTGCGTCAGCGCCATCGCACCGACGCCGCCTGCGACAACCAGACCGCCGAGCGCAGCAGCCAGCGCGGTGCCGCCGATGACCAGCTTGGCGATGGCGGCGACCAACTGCGGGTTGTTCTTGACCCACTCGGCCATGCGGTCGGCGACCTTGGCCACGCGCGCAGCCAGCTCCTTCACCATGGGCAGCAGCGTCTTGCCGATGCGCTGGGATAGCACGATGGCGCTGTTCTTGAGCAGGATCAGGCCGTTCTCGGCGGTGCCGACGCGGGCCGCGTACTCAGCGTTCATTGAGCCGCCGTACTTCTGCTCATCGGCGACCTTGCCCAGGTTCTCCTTCAGCAGGTCGAGATTGGTCAGCAGCGGGGCGATGGCGCCGATGGATTCGCGGCCGAACAGCTGCGTCATGGTCGCGGCCTGCTCGGCCTTGGGCAGCTGCTTGAGCTTCTCTAGCACATCGAGAATGGCGCCGCCGGCGTCGTCCTGCATCGCCTTGGCCAGGTCGCCCGCCTTCAGGCCGAGCTTGTCGAACGATGCCACCTGACGGGCCGTTGCCGCCTCGCCCGAGGACAGGGTGAGCAGCATGTTCTTGATGCCCGTGGCAGACACTTCCGACTCGATGCCCATACCGGCCACCGTGGCGCCCAAGGCCGCCAGCGGGCCGCTACCGAGGCCAGCGACCTCGCCGAGCGCACCGATACGGTTCACCACCTCGCTGATCTTCTGGACGCTGGCCGGGCCGGTGTTGCCCAGGTAGTTGATTTTGTCAGCCAGCACGACAACGTCATCCTGGCCCATGCGGAAGGCGGTGCGCCAGGTGGCCATCGTCTGGCCGGCGTCTTCGGCGGTGGTGTCGAAGGCCACGCCCATCTTCGCCGCGTCCTCGGCGAAGCGGGTCAGCTCGTTGCTGGCGATGCCGGCCTGACCGGCAGCGGCGACGATCTTGGCGATGTCGGTGGGCACCATGGGCAGGCGCCGCGACAGTTCCTGAATATCGTTGCCCATCTTCTCGAAGCCATCGGGCGTGTCGAAGTCGACTACCTTCTTGACGTCGGCCATGGCGGATTCGAACTCCATGGCCTGGGCGACAGGAAGGCCCTGGGCGCGCAGCGCGCCGAAAGCGGCCAGGGCGACGCCGGCGCCGTGCGCGGCGGCGTTCATGCCGGCGCTGTGGATCTTCTGGCTACGGGCCTTTGCTGCGTCCAGCGCAGCCAAGCGAGCGCGCTGCTGCTCCATCTGCTGCGAGGCGGCGGCGATATCCGTGCGTAGCTTGCGCTCATGGGCGCCGAGCTGCCGCGTGCTGATGCCGGCGCGATCCAACCCCGAACGCAGCCGCTGCAGCTCCACCTGCTGCTGCTTCTGCTGAGTGCTCAGCTGCGCGGCGGCGGTCTTGGCCTGGCTGAACTCGCGGCTGAGCTTGCGCGTGGGCGTGCCGGCTTCCTTCATCTGCCGGGCCAGCGCCGCCACGCGGGCCTGCGCCTGCTGGTAGCTCTGTTCGGTGCCGCGCAGGGCCTGCTGCTGCTGACGGTAGGCGCTCACATCGCGCTGGGCGCTGTTGAGGCGGCGGAGGGTGGCCTGCTGCTGCTGCAGCGCGCTGGACAAGCCTTTGCTGCCGGCCATCACCTTGCGGAAGGGCGCCGTGGCTTGGTCGAGGGCCTGCAGAACCACCTGCAGCCGAAGGTTGCCGCCGCTCATGCGACGACAACCGAGACGTCGACTACGGCGCGGTGGTATCGGACGGATCGGGAGCGAATGCAGCCAGGAGCCGGCAAAGCGCGCTCAGCGCCCAGACAAGTAGCCCACCGACCGAGGCCAGCAGGAGCAGCGACACAGCGATGGCGATCAAGGTGGCCATGGGCGGAAGGTATCACGGCTCGGCTCCACTTCTTACACGGGCGCGCTCGCGCCATTCGATCAGTTCACACAGCGAGAGGGCCGACAGCTCGGTGAGGGTGAAGGGAAAGATCACCGCGATATCGGCCATGAAATCCTCTACCCGTTGAGGGATTCCCGCTGCGCCTTCGGTACGAAAAAACTCGCCGTGTGGGTACCGATGGCGACCAGGTCGGCCGGGTCCAGATTGTTCACGTCGGCGGCGGTCAGGGTCGGCTCGGTGATGCGCGGCAGCAGGGTGGCCACCGCGCTCACGTCGATCTGCAGAAGATCCACCAGCTTGATGCCACGCAGCTCGCCAGCGCTGGGTTTGCGCAACTTCACGGCGCTGATGAGTTGCTCGCCTCGCTGGATCGGATAATCGAGGGTGACGGTGTGCGGATCGACGGTGTCGGTCGCGTCGGTGGAAGTCTTCGTCTTGGCAGTCATGGTGCGTCTCTCTCAGGAAGGATTGGCCGGGCCACAGGTGTGGCCCGGCTCTGTGGGGTCAGGCGCCGATGGCGCGGCGCTGTGCGGCGAGCAGGTCCACGCCGTTGACGATGAACACCATGCCGACCATGTCGATTTCGATCTCGGTGCGGCCGTTGATGCTCAGCTTGTAGTAGCTGGCGGTGGTCTTGGTGCTGAACTCGGTGTCGTCGCCGACCTTGCCGGTACCCGCATCGATTTCGCTGTGACGGCCGCGCACGACGATCTCCACCGCATCGACGTCGGCGCTGTCCTCGCGCTGGTAGGCGCCAGCGAAGCGCAGCTGTACGGCGTTGTGGCGCACAGCGCCGTACTGGCGCAGCACATCGCGCATCAGGCCGCCGCACTTCCACTCAAGCTCGATTTTCTCCTGGCCGAGGTCGATATCGATGGGACCGACCATGCCGCCGGCGCGGAACTCTTCCATCTTGCGAGTGAGGGTCGGCAGCTTCACCTCGACCACCTGGCCGAGGTAGCTGGCGCCATCGTTGAACAGGTTGAGATTCTTCAGTTTGCTTGGGAGGGACATGGGATAGGTTCCTCAGTGCATCAGGCGCTGATGCGCGTGGCGAAGTCGGAGAGGTAGCGGTCAGTGATGCGCTGGCGCAGGGTCAGGTTTTCCAGCGGCGGCACCGGCGTGTAGTCGTAGTCGATGGCCAGCTGGCCATCTGCCAGCTGCGTGGGCAGGTTCGCCGCTTCGTCGTACCAGGCGTTGGCGTCGATCACATAGCCGCCGTTCTTCAGTTCGCGGAACTTGGCATTGATCTCTTCCAGCATGTCCTTCACCAGCGTGGGGTGCATCGGCTTGTCGACGTAGATCATCTGCGCCTCGGCAATCGTGTCGGCCAGGATCTGCGCGGTGCGCGTGGCTGACTCGAAGGCAAAATGCGGATCGTCGCTGCAGGTGCGCGATCCCCAGAAGCGGTAGCCCTGGCTGTTGATGAGGGTGGTGACTGCAGCGGCGTTGAGCAGGCCAGCGTCGGTCTGCGGGTCCTGCAGATCCCAGGTCACATCCGCGCTGATGCCGGTCACGCCCTGTACCTTCACGTTGGACAGGGTCTTGTGCCAGCCCATCTGCTGGTCGATCAGGGCGCGCAGGCCGATAGCACGGGCGGTAGCGAAGCTGGTGGCTTCCTTCTTCGCGGCGATGTCCCAAGAGAGGAAGTCCGGCCAGATCATCATCAGCTCGCGGTCGCCGAACTTCTTCCGGTACAGCAGGATCTCGGCAACGGTCTTGGCCTCGCCTACGCCGACGTAGGCCATGGCGCGCAGCTTCTTGCAGATCGAGGCAAGGGTCGTGGTGACCGCCTCGGTATCCAGTCCCGGTGCACCGATGATGCGGGGCTTCACCCCCAGCTTGCTTTCAGCCACCAGCAGCGCCTGCAGGCCGGTATAGCGGCCGCCGGCGACAGTACCGATCACATTGCTGGTGGTCGTATCTGCGTCCTCGCCCTCGGCCACGCGCACCACCACGGTGACCGGATTGGACTGGTCGGCGATTGCACCCAGTACGCCGGCCAGCGTGCCGCTGGTGCCCGCCTTGGCGATGGCGCCACGAACGTCGGTCAGCAATACCGGGGTGTCGAGGGGGAAGGTAGCGTCGTCTGCATCAGGGGCCGTGCAGACAATGCCGGCGATGGCAGTGGCAACGGTGCGAATGTAGCGGGCGCCGCCATCGATCTCGATGACGCGTACGCCGTGGTGATAGTCCTGGGCCATGGTGACTCCTGCGGTTATGGGGTGTGAAAGCGGAGGGGGACGGTGACGGTCTGCTGTTGCCGGGTTCCGGCCGGCTGGTAGTCCAGATCAAGCAGGAACGCTCCGGGGGTATCGCTGCGGGTGAGCGATACACGGGCGAGCCGTATCCGTGGCTCCCAGCGCATCAGCGCGGTGGCAGTGGCGCCGAACAGCTGCAGGCGCGTGTGGTCGTTGAACGGCTGGTCGATCAGCTCGGGCAGCAGCGAGCCGTAGTCCCGGCGCTGGATGCGCGAGCCGAGAGGGGTGGTCAGCACATCGCGGATGGACTGCACCAGGTGCGCCGTACCCTCGGCGGTACCGCCGTTGTTTGCGTCCATGCCGATCACTGCGGCGGTCCCGAGGTGCCGCTGCCGGGCTGCACGGCGCTGTGCTTGTGCTGCTTGAGGCTGATGCCGCCACCGATTACGTCTTCGCTGACCTCGACCTTGCCGGTGACGGTCACGTCGCCCTGGATGGAGACCGGGCCGGTGATGCTCACGCCGCCATCCGCCACGATGCTCACGGTTCCGCCGGTCGGCAGGTTGGCGGCCAGCGCGTGCGCGTCGCTGTCGTAGCCAACCGTGGCGCTGTCGGCGAACTGGATTAGCACCAGGCCGGGATTGCTGGACGGTGCCGGGAAGGCATCGCTGAACATGCCGGGTACGGCAACCGCATTGGCCAGGTCGCCGTCTACGCACAGCAGCTGCACCTGCTCGCCGACGCTCGGCGGACACCACACGCGCACGTTGCCAGCGGCGGGTGTTAGCCAAGGAATGAAGTCGGTCTGCATCTCGCCGCTGCGCACGCGGCAACGCGCAGCGGCGTGGTCGACTTCCGTCACCACGCCGTCGCGCATCAGATTGCTTACTTTCTGGGGCAGGCCGCTATCCATAGGGCCATGCTCGCCGTGGCAGCTCGCGCGCGCACGTGGTGCCGCGTGTAGGACCGGGTACTACACGCGGCGTAATGCGGTTGGCTTAACCGGCGCTACCGCCGTCGACCTCCACGGTCTGATCGTCAAACGGCAATGTGTCTGTGCCCTCTCGGGTCACCCATGCACCTTGCGCATCGTCAAAGCGCACCTGTGCGCCCCCGGTGGGGGGAGCGATATCAATGGCCGCATCCGGCAACGCCAGGCCAGCGGCCAGCAACGGCAGCACACTGCCGGTGGCCTTGTCCCAGATCGGCGTCTGGCTATAGTCAGGCACAAGCTCCCAGCCGCTGCGTTGAGGGTTCCAGCGATTGGACAGCGGCTGGCCTGGCGCGACGCTCAGCGGTGCCAGCGTGGTGATGCCGATGGGTGGGCGCTCGGCCAAGGCCAGTTGGTTCTGGACCGGGTAGCCGGTGGCGGTGTCCCACAGCATCACTCCCCGGAAATCATCGACCACATCCCAACCGCTGCGCGCGGCGTTGATGCGCCACGTCTGGCGCGGTCCGACAGGTTCGGCGGGCGGGAAATCAACGGTGTCCTGCGGCAGCGGGCAGGTGCCATCAGCTTCCGGGTATACGCGCACCGGCAGCAGATACTGGCCAGTGGTGGCGTCAAAGCTGTGAGCGTAGATTTCATGGATCGTCTGTAGCTGCATGGGAATCCTCAGTAGGTGATGCAATAGAGCATGCGCACGCCGGCAGGCAGATTGCGGGTGCCGCCGGTAGAGGCTACGTCGATCGCATGGCTGTGGTCAGGCACGCCACTGGCTGAGGCGCTGTGCGTGTGATCCCCGACCGCTGCAACGCTGATCGTGTGGCCGTGGCCGCCGGCGCCGTTCATGCCGATGTTGTGGGCGTGATGACCACCTTCTCCGATCCAGATGCCGGTACCGTTGTGGCTGGTCCCGACGGGGCTGGGGCTGGATATCCCGGATGCAGACCAACCGCCGCCACCGCCGCCGGAGTTTGGACCGGTCCAGGTGTGTGAATGACCCGGATCGCCCACGCCGTGGGTGTGGCTTCCTTGGCCATCCGTCCACGCACCGTGGGCGTGGTCGCCTACCGCGCTGGCACTGGCACCGTGGGAGTGACCACCGCCACCTCCGATGGTGATGGTATGCCCGTGGGCGCCTGCGCCGGACGACTTCGCGCCGTGACCATGGGCGATGACCTCGCCAACGCTGATCTGTCCCACCAAGGCGGGGTCAGCCGTATGAACAATGCCCAGCCCCTCATCGATTTTCGGCAGGCGGAAGCTGTCATCGGCCACGTCGTTGCCATAGGTCAGGCCGATGGCCGCAAACAGGCGCGGGTAATCAGCGCGCAGGACGGTACGTCCGTCGCACAGCAGCGTGCCCTGCGGAGCGGCCACACCGGCGAAGGTGATGACCTGCCCAGGGATGTGGGTGCTGGCGGGCACCCCGGTCATGTTCGCCCAATCGAGATAAAACTCCCCGTGCTGACCATCGAGCAGATCGGCATCCAGCTCGTTGCCGTGCCCGTCGTCCTTGAGCGCTGCGCCCTTCACCTCAAGCAGGACGCGCATTGCCGCAGCCGTGGCTGCAGCCAGCAGATCCTTGGAGAGATCGGTGGGTGCCGCGCCGCCGAGGCGATCATCGAGCGTTGCGCGCAGTGTGGACGGCGTAACGGCACGGGCAGAGTCCCGGCCAGTGATGGCTTCTTCGTCGGTGGCCAGCTCGACCACGCCCTGCACTTCCACGGTTGCCGGCGGGTTGAGAAATTCCGTGCTGCCGAACTGGATCTGCGTGGCGTCGATATCGGCCAGTGCCATGTCTGCCGACAACAGCATCAGCGCCTGGGGTGATTTTTCCAGAAGCGTCTTCATCTGGCCGTACACGCATAGCAACGTGCCATCGTCCAGGTACAGGCCAATACCGTGCAGGCTGTAAGCGTCGTCGGTCTCGTCGCGCACGGTGACGTGGATGACATCCGGCGCCACGCACATACCGCCGAAGGTATCGAGGCGCTTGCGCTCACCGGGCAGCACGGTGTCACCACCCTCCGGGTCAGGAATGAACGGCTGCTCGGTGATACCGATCTGGGTCACGGTGACGGTGCGGGTGCCGGTGTGCTGTGCATTGACCAGGGCAGCGCGGCCGGCGGTGGTGAACTGCAAAAGCATTGGGTTACTCCTGTGCCAGCTGCAGGCGGCGATAGACGGCGGGGCGCAGCGAGCCGGCGAGGCCGAGCCGCTGGGAGAACTCGGCGCCTTGGGTGAACGTGAAGTGGGCGCGCACCGGCTTGGTCCGGTTGACCTCGGCGATTACGTCCTCGACGTATTTGGCCGATGGGTCAACGCCGGGGCGCCCGGAAAGCGTCAGGGTCAGATCGAAGGTGTGCGGCTGGCCGGGTGGCTGCTGTTCCCACCACTCGCGGATCTGCACGCTGCCACCGAACGACTCGATTACGTCGCGAACGCTGCCGGCGGTCCCCTTGTGGCGCTGGATGGTGATGGCACTGGCAATGCGCTGGCGCTTGATGTGCTCGGGCCACTCGCTGTCCCAGGTATCCAGCGACAGTTCCCAAGCCAGCCATGGCAACAGATCGACAGGGCAACGCTGCGGATCTTTGATCCACCTGTGCCCCATCGGCATGCCCAACACCTGGGCATCGCTCGCCTCGACAGCACGTTCCAGTCGTGTCGCGTTGGGCGGCAGCAGGCTACTCATTGCTGCCCCGGTGCTTCAGTGTCAGCGCGGTGCAGTACGCGGCTTGGTGACGCTCCACGGCCAGGTCAGCGACCGGGGCGTGGAGCACTACCCGTTGCACCCCCTCTGCGTGCAGCTGCGCGTAGATGGCCGACACCGCCACATCGCGCCCCAGCCGGTGCGAGTCAGCCATGAAAGCCTCCAAGCGGCGCCGAGCTTCTGCAATGACCACGGCCGCATCCGGGCCGTCGAAGGTGTACAGATCCGCCTCCACGACGTAGGGCAGGATCTGGGCGCCGACCACGCGCACGAAGTCGGTCAGCGGGCGTACCTGACCGTCCTGCAGCACGGCATTGACGGTGGCCAGCAGTGAATCGGACGGCGTACCGTCTCCATCGCGCGCCAGCACGGTGACCACGACCTCACCGGGGGCGGGGCTGGTTGCGCTCGCATCGAGCACGGCATTGTCGGCCGAGAGAGTGTGGAAGATGTACGCGCCCTCCGGCCCGGCCACAGACAGCCCCTCCGGCGCCAGCTGGATACGGCGACGGAACTCCGTATCGGTTTCAAACTCCGCCGGCGTCCCCGCTTCCGGATCGGCTGGGGCGAGCTGCTTGCGGGTCACACCGAAGGGCGCCGCCAGGTTGTCCAGATCCCCGCGCTGGGCATACGCCAGAAACAGACCCTTGGCGCGCTGGTTGAACTGCTCGCGCAGGATCAGCTCGTTGTAGGCACTGACCTGCAGCACCTTGTACACCGGATCGGACTCGACCAGGGCGTCGTACTCAGGCATGAACGTGCGGAACTGATCCACGCGACGAGCGAGCAGCTGTTCAAAATCCAGCTGCTCGAACACATCCGGCAGCGGCAGGCGGGAGAGGTCAACGGCGGTGAAGGTGGACACGGCGGCATCGGCTGGGAGCGTGGTGGCAGCTTCCCATCGCGCGCGCGCGTGGTCATGGCGCAGGCTGTGTAGATCCAGCTATTACGCTACAGCTCGCGCAGATGATCGAGGATCAGATCGCGCACCAGCTGCTCATCGGCAGGGGAGAAGCCCAGCAGACGCCGGCGTGCATAGGTGACGCGGGGACCGCCCTTGCTGACCGCATCGCTGCGGCCCTCCTGATGGATCAGTGCAATGCGCGATACGCGGCCGGTGAAGCCGACGGCCACCTCATTGGGGGTCACGCGCACGCGAAGGTGCCGAGCCTGCCGGATCTTGGCGAACATTGCTCCGCGCTTGATGCGTCCTGCCTTGGCCCGGCGCAGGGGCGCCGCACGGCGCGCCGCGTAGGGCGTGCCGTCGGGGTTCTTCTGAGCGGTGATGCGCAGCTGTTGCGCCCGGCGCAGCGCCGTACCGACCCTGCGCGCCAGCTTGCCGCGCTCGGCCGGCTGCAGGCGCCGCAAGAGCGGCGCCGCCCAGGCTTCCAACCGCTGCAGATCCTCGTTCACCCGGTGATCGCCGGCAGGGTGGCGATATGGATCCCGTCCGCGACCAAGGCGCCGCCGGATAGCGCGTCAGCGTGCGCATCCTCCGCAGGAGGCTCGGGCAGGTGCTGCAGCTGCACGCTGCCATCGGCGGCGCGGGTGACCAACACCCGTTCGGTGAGCGGCATCTTGATGGCCAGATCCACCAGGTTGTCGCTGAGAACGTCCACCTCGAAGGTCAGCTTCTCGCGGTTGGCAGGGTTGGCCAGCAGTTCGGGCTGGTGGCGGGTCAGCCACTGCAGCAGCGGCACCATGACCGCCTCCGGGGCGCCGCCGAAGTCGGTCAGCACCAGGTCGAGTGTGTAGCGGTACTCGAACGCCAGGCCGGGGCGGTAGGTGCCGGCCAGGCCACCACTGTCGACGAAGATCAGCAGCTTGTCCGGGTCGTTGGCCAGCGCGGGGACGGCGGCGACCAGGTGGTCCCGCAGCAGCTGCGGCTTCTTCACGGCGTACCTGCCTGCCGCTCAAGCTCGGCGTGCAGATTGCGTACCAGCTCCTGCAGGGCCACTACCTGCGCGGCGGTGGCGTGGCAGATGGCGTAGTTGCCAGTGACGGTTTCGGCGACGGCAGAGAGCGGAGTGCCGGAGGCGGGCGCATCAGGATCTCCGGCAGGGCCGGCGGTGGCGCTGCCGCTCGCGGCGGTGTCGTGGAGCTGCACGAAGCCAGCAGAAACAGTACAGGCAGCATCAGCGTTCGCGGTGACATAGATGGGGACCTCTTTGACGATGGTGTCGCCGCGCTCATGCACCCGCTGTACGCGGTCCACGTACTCGGTCACGACGCGGGTGGTGCCTTCGGCCAGCTTGAGGCTGCTGGCCAAGGCGGCGTTTTCGGCCCTGGCCTTGGCCAAATCGAGGTTGGCCTTGTCCAGCGCGGTGGTGGCGCGATTGACGCGCCCCTGTTGGCAGCTGAAGAGGCCGGCGGTGGCCAGCACCAGGGCGGCCAATGCGAGGGCGCGGTAGAGCATCAGCGCGCTTCCAGCGCGGCCAGGGCGCGCATGGTGCGGGCGGTGCGGTCGGCCAAGCCATTGGGCGTGGCGCGGCTGCGGGCGTTGCCCAGGTTGATGACGCGGCTGACGGCCAGCACATCGCGCTGATCGGCGTAGCCGTTGAGACTGTTGTCTCGCCAGAACGCCGCCGCCGCCATGGCGCCGATCTCCGGCTCGATCAGCAGGCCGGGCTGATCTTCCAGTGGCTGGCCGATCAGCTGGCCAATGCGCTCGTAGTTTGCACGGCCGGTGTGCTGCAGCGGGCCACGGCCGCGGAACAGATAGCCGTCGCCGCTGGCCTCGCTACCGTTGCCGTTGCGGTTGGCGTAGACACGGTTGCCGAGCTTTGCCGGCTGATGAACGAACCCGGCTGCCTCGGCCGGCGTGATGTAACGGCCGAACACTTCCAGCAGGCGTTCGCGGCTGTAGCTGAGCGACTCTTCGACGCGCGACAGGCTGAGGCTTTCGTGGCCGAGCTGCGCCAGGAAGTAGGCCGCGCGCACCGGCGTGTTGATGCCGAAGCGCTTCATGGCTGCGTTCAGTGGCTCGGCCCAGCGCTGTGCGCGCTGCAGCGGGCACTGCATGATCTGAGCGAGCAGGGTGGGGGTCAGCATGTCAGTTGCTCCCGAACAGGTGGGCCACGTTCCCGCGTGCCCGGTAGACGGCCACCAGCAGCACCAGCAGCAGTGCCAGCTGCCACCCGGTGACGCGGGCGCCGGCGCCCTGCAGGATGATCTGCAGGGCTTGCCCGCCGGTGCTGGCAATCAGCAGCCAGGCGCACCAGGCGATGCCGTGGCGATGGTTGGCGTTGGGCGCCGGCCGGTAGGTCAGCAGGCGCACGCAGATGGCCACGCAGCACAGCAGCGTGGCGGTGGTCAGCAGCTCAGCCATCGGAGCCTCCGCGCGGCAGACGGCTCGGATCTGCGCTGCGGCTGCGCTCGATCAGGGCCAAGGTGAGGGTGATGATGGTGGCCGCACACAGGAAGGCAGCCAGGCCGCTGGAGGCCACATCGAAGCGGCGCATGACCTCGGTGCCGCCCATGTAGCCGGCCACGACGCTGATGGCCAGATAGATCAGCCGCTTGAACAGCGACAGATCCTTGGCCGACACCACGAACAACGTGGCCCCGGCAAAGGCGCCGATGAAGGCGTCGGTTTCGATGCCAGGCAGCAGCGAGGCAAGGCCGACGCCGGTGGCCAGGGCGGCCATGCTGCCGGTGGAAGTGGGTTCGGTCATCTTCAATCCCATAGCTGAACAAGGGGACGCGTTGCCGCGCCGGTGGGTGATGCGGGAACGTCGGGCAGATCGACCTCGGTACCCATCGGCAGCACCGGCCCGAGCAGGCTGATGCCGTAGTTCAATGCGAGGGTCTTCTCGACCATGCCGGCGGTGGTGCCCAGGTGGCGGAAGCACAGTGCGTCGAGGGTGTCCCCCTGCTGGGCAATGACGCGCATCAGATCAGCTCCACCGTGACCCGGCGCAGCCCCTGCAGGTCGCTGATGGCGTTGCGTTGATCGCGCCGCAGTTCATCAATGGTCGGAGTCAGATCGTCGGCACGTTGATTGCCCTGGGCGGTAGCGTCATAGGAGCGGTAGCGTTCGTGCAGCTCCACGGCGGTGCAGCACTGGACTGCGCGCCGGTACAGCTGCAGCAGCACCGACTCTCCGTCGAGCTGCTGCGCCGGTACGTCTGCCAGCGCCGAGTAGCCGTCCGCTTCCTTGCGGGCCTGCCACGACGCAAGCTCCCGCGTCACCGAGGCCACGGCCAGCACCACGGTGTTGCGCAGCCGCGCCGCCAGCACGTCACCCGGCACCCGGATGGCTTCGCGTAGCGCCTCTACGTCGACCTCCGGCCAGAATGCGCCGGCGGAGACGGGATCGAGCTTGGGAGCAGGGGAAGCGTTGGCAGTGAATGCGCTCATGGTGTGTCCGTAGGTCGCCGGTGGTCGGGGCGTCACACCAAGGGAGAGAGGTCTTGGTGATCGGCCCCGAGCCGGCGGGGTCGCGGGGTACGCTCGGTGTGAGGTCAGTCGTTGGACTGGCTGGCCTCGAACTTCTTCTGCAGACGCTCGGCGCGCTTGAGGTCTTCCTTGCCGCCGCAGCTGTCATGCAGCTGGATGGCGGTGCGCAGGTCCTCGATGGCCCGTGCGACGGCGTCGGCGCTCAGCGGCGCAGCCTCGGTATCGGTGGCCAGCAGGCTGCGTCCACGCGCCAGCAGCAGGCGGGCACGCACCTCGTCGGGCATGTCCTGGCCCTCGGTGAGCGTGGCCGCCCGGTCGATCACATCCAGGTCGAACGGGGCGCTGGTCTTGAGCGCGTTCAGAGCGGCCAACCCGATCTCTTCAGCCACCACGCAGGCCGCTGTGCGCTTGTGGGTGTCCGGCATATCCAGACCATGGGCCAGGACATACCGAGCAATGTCGAGGCCGGCATCGAACAGCCCGGCATCGAAGTGCCACAGCATCAGCGTGGAGACGATATCGTCCTTGCCGCCGGCGTCCGCCGACAACACGCCGTCAAGATACGGGGCATAGGACGGCAGCAGCGCAGTCTTGAGCTGAGCCTTGCCCTGCGTGGACTGGATCTGCTTCAGCCGGGCGCGGTCGGAAGCCAAGCGCACCTGCATCTGCTGGTAGATCGTGGTCCCTTCCATCAGGTTGCTGCCGGCGGTGCGCGCCGCCTCCTTCGAGGCGAGCGCACGCTTCACATGGCGGCTGGCGGGGGTGTCGGCCATGGTCAGATCCCGAACTCGATGTTCTCGGCCACCGCGCCCAGACCGTAGTCCTCCACCACATAGTCATCATTGGACGACTCGAAGTTGGCGACGCGGTTCTTGTTCGGCTGCTCGATGATGTGACGGCGGCGCGAGGCAATCTGCCAGTACAGCGACAGGTTGCTCAGGCTGGTCACCATCAGCGACTTGGCCGGGAAGAACGGCACGATGACCGGCTGCAGGCCACCGATGCGCTTGGCGCCGAGGATCAGTTCGGCCGCGACCTTCTCGGTGGGGGCGTTGTCACGGTTGATGATCGGGAAATACTTGTCGTGCACCAACTGGCGGCCACAGATCACCACCAGGCTCGGATCTTCCTGATGCCACGGGTCGATCAGGTTGGCGACCAGGTCCATCACCAGGGCATCGATGTTGCCGTAGTCAGCGTCGGTACCGCCCACCTTGATCTTGCCGCTGCCATCGACGCCTTCGGTCATGACGCGCTCGGGCGCATGCTCGCGGTACTTCTGCAGCCAGCCCTTGTTCACATCCTGCAGCATCGGATTGGCGACGCGGTTGGTGTTGATGGCAATGCTGGTGCCGTGCCAACCGATCATGATCCGGTCCAGTGCCTGTCGCTGGATGATCGCGTCGCGGATCAGGGTCTGGAACTCAGGGCGATGTGCCCAGGCGTCCAGACGGGCATAGGGCAGGGCGGTGTCAAAGTCGGTCTTCTGGCACTCGTAGGTGTTGGACACCAGCGAGGTCGGATCGGACGGGTTGCGCTCGCCATCGCCGCTGGTGTCGGTGCGGCCGGCAATGGTGCCGGTGATGCCAACGCCAACCTTCTGGCCCTTCAGTTCGTTCACGCCGACCATGTTGATCGCCTGCAGGAAGGTACTGCTTTCCTGCATGCGGGCTTCGAGGCTCTGCTGCACGGTCGGCTCGACAGAGAAGGTGTTGGCCACACCGCTGACGTTGTTCAGCGTGGCAACCTGCTGGGTGTAGCCCTCGAACAGGCGGCGGGTTTCGGTACGCATGGGAAGCTCCGTAGATGGTGAAAGAGAGGCCGATCAGCAGTCGGTGATGTTGGCGGCGTCCACGTCCTTGCCACCCGGAACAACCGGACGCTGGGTGAATGCCTGCGGGGTGTCGTCCAGCCTCTTGCGCAGGCCAGCAACCTGAGTGGACAGCGTCTGCACCCGCTCGCGCAGTGCGCGGTTGTCCTGGCCGAGCTTGGCCATGGCCGCATCCTGTTCACCCACCGCGCCGAGCAGCTGAGCGGCGAACTCGGCCACGTTGAACTCGGGATCTTCCTTGGCAGGCGCCGGCGCGGCCTTCTTGCCCAGGCCCAGGCTCGAAAGGAACGCGGCGACCGGGCCGGGGCGACCCTCCGGCTCATCCTCGGCGGTGAACTTGATGACCGTCTCGGTGGCCTCGGTGAACAGGTTTTCCGGGGCCTGCTTGCGGTCCTTGAGCGGGCTGCTCTCCGGGTGCTGGGCCGAGAACGCGAGCATGCTGGTGCCCAGGCTGGCGGGGGAGTCGGTCACGGCCAGGCCGAACAGGTACGCCTTGCCGCTGTCGGCGAACTCCGGGGAAATCTCGATGCTGGTAAAGACCTTTTGCTTACGGTTGTTGACGATCTCCACCAGGTCGTCAGTTGGCTCCACCTGCGCAAACAGGGCGAGCTTCTTCTTGCCGGCGATATCGACCTCCTCGGCCTTGACTGCCAGCACGTCACCGTAGGCGCGGAAGGGACTATCCGGCAGCGAGCTGCGGATGTGCTCCATCCAGATCCGGGCGCCATAGACCTCCGGGTTGTACGTCTCGGCGATCTCGGCAATCTGCTGCCGCTCGATCACGCGCCCATCGGTGGTGGCGCCTTCGACGGCAACACGAAAGAACTCGGAACGCTTCTTGGTTTTGCTGGCCATCTCGCCCTCTGCTGGTGTCGTTGCGCATCGGTTCTCGATGCGATGACCCATGGTCGAATGAGGGCGCTGTAGCGGCAACGCGGTCAGTTTGTAAGCCGCTGTTCTACGTGGGTTTTTCGTGTCGCGCGCGCGTGGCTGCGGGCAACCTGTTCACGTGACCAGCGTAGCCGAAAAACTCCACGTCGATCCACGACGCCAAGCCAAGTTCCTGTACTGGATGGGTTGGCGCGTGTGCGATATCGCCTCGCTGATCGGCGAGAAGGAAAAGACGGTCCACAGCTGGAAGGCGCGCGACGAATGGGACCGCGCCGACACCGTCGAGCGCATCGGCGGCGCATTGGAGGCACGCCTGGCCATCCTGATCCACAAGGAAGGCAAGACCGGCGGTGACTTCAAAGAGATTGATCTGCTGCACCGCCAGCTCGAACGGCAGGCGCGCATTCAACGGTACCAGGGCGGTGGCAACGAGGCCGACCTCAATCCGGCAGTGGCCAACCGCAACGCAGCGCCCAAGAAGAAGGCGCGAAAGAACGAGTTCAGCGAGGAAGAGATCGAGCGCCTGCAGACGGCGTTCGTAGATGGCTGTTTCGACTACCAGCGCGATTGGTACCGGGCGGGGAGCGAACGCACGCGCATCATCCTGAAGTCGCGCCAGATCGGTGCCACCTACTACTTCGCCCGCGAGGCGCTGATCGACGCGCTGACCACCGGCCGCAACCAGATTTTCCTGAGCGCATCCAAGAGCCAGGCGCACATCTTCCTCAGCTACATGCGGGGCTTCGTGCGTGAGGTGCTGGACCGTGACCTGACCGGCGACCCGATCACCCTGGCCAATGGCGCCGAGCTGTTCTTCCTGGGCACCAACGCCCGTACCGCACAGGGCTACCACGGCAATTTCTACTTTGACGAGTTCTTCTGGACCTACGGTTTCAACCAGCTGAACAAGGTCGCCAGCGGCATGGCGATGCACAAGAAGTGGCGCAAGACCTACTTCAGCACGCCGTCCACCATGGCGCATGAAGCCTTCGATTTCTGGACCGGCGAGCGCTTCAACAAGGGACGCTCGGTGTCCCAGCAGATCCAGCTGGATGTGAGCCACGCGCGCCTGATGGGGGGCCGGCGTTGTGAGGACGCGATCTGGCGCCAGATCGTGACCGTTCTCGATGCGGCGGGCCGTGGCTGTGACCTGTTCGATATCGAGGAACTGCGCCGCGACTACAGCGCCGAGGAATTCGCCAATCTGCTGATGTGCGAGTTCGTGGATGACAGCGCCAGCGTGTTCCCGCTAACCATGCTGCAGCCCTGCCAGGTCGACAGCTGGGTCGAGTGGGCGGACGACTATAAGCCGTTTGCCGTCCGTCCCTACGGCGACCGCGCTGTGTGGATCGGCTACGACCCGGCCGAGACCGGCGACAGCGCGGGCATTGTGGTGGTGGCCCCGCCGCTGGTGCCCGGGGGCAAGTTCCGCGTGCTGGAGCGGCACCAGTTCAAGGGCATGGAGTTCAAGGACCAGGCCGCGTTCATCGAGCAGATCACCAAGCGCTATTGGGTGACCTACATCGGCGTGGACGCGACCGGCATGGGCACCGGCGTTGCACAGCTGGTGCGCCAGTTCTTCCCCGGTGTGACCGTCTTCAACTACTCGCCCGAGGTGAAAACGCGGCTGGTGCTGAAAGCCTACGACGTAATCAATGACGAACGGCTGGAATACGACGCAGGCTGGACCGACCTCACGCAGTCACTGCTGGCGATCCAGAAAACCATCACCCCGAGCGGGCGCCAGGTGACCTACACCGCCGGGCGCTCGCGCACCACTGGCCATGCTGACCTGGCCTGGGCACTCATGCACGCGCTGCAGAACGAGCCGCTGGAAGGCGGACAGGCTGCGCGCGGCACCATGGAGATTTTCTGATGACCGACACCGACCAGGGCGCCATGGCCGCGCCGCCGGTGAGTATCGAAGCGTTCACCTTTGGCGAGGCCAGCCCCGTGCTGGAATCGCGTGGCTTCCTCGACTACCTCGAATGCTGGCGTAATGGCCGCTACTTCGAGCCGCCGGTGGATCTGCAAGGGCTGTCGCGCACCACGCGCTCCAACCCCTACCTGCACAGCGGCCTGACGTTCAAACGCAACATGCTGGTGCGCACGTTCCGGCCGCACCGGCTGCTGAGCCGCGAGGCGTTCTCGCAGCTGGCGCTGGATTACACCACCTTTGGTATGGGTTACGTCGAACGCCGCCGCGCTATGTCCGGTACCGCGCACAGCCTGGCCGTGCCGCTGGCGCAGTACGTGCGCCGTGGCGTGCGGCCCGGTGAGTTCTTCCAGGTGCGCGCCGGACGGGTAGAGCATGAGTTTCCGGCCGGTGAGGTGTTCCAGCTGCGGGAGGCAGATGCCGATCAGGAAATCTACGGTCTGCCGGAATGGATGCCAGCCGTACAGGCCGCGCTGCTGAACGAGTCGGCCACGCTGTTCCGGCGGAAGTATTACAACAACGGATCGCACGCCGGCTACATCCTCTACATGACCGACCCCCAACCCGAGGGAATGGACGTGGATGCGTTGCGGGACGCACTGCGACAGTCGCGCGGGCCGGGCAATTTCAAGAACCTGTTCGTGCACTCGCCCAACGGAAAGAAGGACGGCCTGCAGGTGATCCCGGTCAGCGAGGTGGCGGCAAGGGATGAATTCACCGGCATCAAGAGCGTGACCCGCGACGACATGCTGGCAGCGCTACGTGTACCGCCGCAGTTGCTGGGCATCGTGCCCCAGAACAGCGGCGGCTTTGGATCGATCCGGGACGCAGCGGCGGTGTGGGCGGCGATGGAGCTTGCCCCGCTGCAGACGCGCATGACCGCGATCAACGAGTGGCTGGGGCAGGAGGTGATCCGCTTCGACGCCTTCGAGCTGGGAGCGGCAGCGGCATGAATCAAGCACGACAGAACCTCCGCTGCGGCGCCTGTGCGCGCCTGCTGGCCAAAGCGGCTGGCGACTACGACCTACAGATGAAGTGCCCCCGGTGTGGGGATATGAACCACATGAAGGCCCAGAGCCTCTCCACGGATCGCCGCGAGCGACACCACGAAGAAGGCTCTATCCATGAAGAACGAACTGATCCACGGCGATGCGCTGACCGTCCTGCCGACCCTGCCGGCCAACAGCTTCGACGCGCTCATCACTGACCCGCCATACGCCAGCGGCGGCACCCACGCCTCCGCTCGCCAGCGCAGCCCCAACGAGAAGTACATGCAGAGCGGTGGCCCACACCTGCATGCCGACTTCCCAAGCGACGAACGCGACCAGCGATCACATCTGGCATGGATGCACCTGTGGCTCGCGCAGTGCCACCGCGTCCTGCGCGATGGTGCGCCCGTGTTGCTGTTCACCGACTGGAGGCAGCTGCCGCTGACTACCGACGCAATGCAGTGCGCCGGCTTCACCTGGCGCGGTGTGGCGGTGTGGGACAAGACGGGCGGCGTGCGACCGCAGCGTGGCCGCTTCTCCAACCAGGCCGAGTACGTAGTGTGGGGCAGCAAGGGCGGGATGCCGCTGGGGCGGGCGGCACCCACGCTGCCGGGTGTGTTCCGCGAGGCGGTACGCAAAGCCGACAAGCATCACCTGACCGGCAAGCCCACCGATCTCATGCGCCAGCTTGTCCGTATCTGCGAGCAGGGTGGCCGCATCCTTGACCCGTTCGCCGGCTCCGGTACCACGCTGGTGGCCGCAGATGCCGAGGGGTACAACTGGACCGGAATCGAGATGACCGCGCACTACTTCGACGTGGCCAGGGCGCGCCTACCCAAGCTGTAACCCACGTCGCAACTGAGCCAACCACAAGCCGCCCTCGGGCGGCTTTCTTACTGCACGTCTGCAGTCTGTGACGCGTCGCGGAGATCCATCATCTTCCCGTGCAAGTCGTTCATTGTGCCGAAGAGCCGGTCGAATTCGCCTTCGGGTGTCCAGGCTATGCCATTCATGGGATAGGTAGCGTGCATCAGCGCGGTACTGGCAAGCGAGAGGATCAGTGAGGCGACCGCCTCTGGCACTTCTGCCCTATGCATCATCGTAGAGTCGCCTTGGTGGCGTAGCGCCAACGCGCTCAGATCATTGTGCGAAAAGCCGCACAGCATGGTGTAGAGGCCAATGACAAAGTCCATGCCTGCCGCCTTGAAGCTCGCAGCTTGGGTGGGCAGCGTTCCCGCGAACTCTTCGTGGAGAGGTTCGTAGCGAGCGAGGCAATCGGCCATCCGGCCATCAATCATTGTCCGGACGCCATCCGGCAAACCCTCGTAGGCGAGCATCTGGTCATAGAACCGCTTCTCACCGCGAGCCTGCTTATACCTCATGCGCTCCACGTGCTGGCTGTCCTGCCCGAGCAGATGGAGATCAGCCGTGGCCTCCAGCATTGAGCGTACATGCACCGCGCTGTGGGTAATGAGGCCGGCATGGGCCAACCGGACCGCCGCTTCGAACTGCTCGGCCACGGTCAGGAACAAGGCGCATTGAGGGCGGCCAGGCGGAGCCAGGGGCGGACGCATGCAACCGATCAGCGTGTTCACTGCGGTCAACTGTTCGGTCGCGAGCGCGAGCGTTTGGGTGATGAGCGGCGTCATGGCCTCTTGGGCGTGGTGGCTACGCCGCCAGTGTGCCTGAAGTTGTGATTGCGTACGGATGGATTTCAATTCGTACGGTCAGGCCGTCCAGACCTCCACGTGCGCACTCGTCTCCCCGCCACGCCTGCGCACTTCATAGCGTGCTTTTTCTGCACTCCCTGCGGCAAAGCCCAGCCCGGCCCTGTGTGGCGTTCTCCGGGGTTTCCAGCCAGCGCCCGGTCCTGCGGTTCCCTGCGCAAGAGCGGCGCCTGCGAGGCCCTCTGCGGCCGTTCCCTGGCCCTTCTCGAAAGGCCCGATTTTTCAGGTGACCACGGGAAGGAGGTAACCAGGTAACACGCGGCCCAGAACATGGTCTAAGCCTGTGATTTCAAAAGAATAAAGGTGGTTACCTTTTGAGGTGATGGGAGGTAATTTTCTGCCCCCTACAAAGTAATGTCATTGATTCATAAGGAATTTCTACTCTGCCGATGTTACCTCCCCAATAGGTAATCGGGTTACTCCAAGGTTACCCGATTGTTACCTTCATGAAGATCATATAAGTAATTGATTTTAAAAGTTAATTGGCAGAATTCGATGGGTTGATTACCTTTGTTACCTCTTTCCCGTGGTCACCTCAAAAATCGCACTCTATCGCGCGTAAGGGGGGCCATCAGCTTCCCTGCCGCCGCACGCGCTCACGCCCGCAACTCGCGCCCTTGTCGCAGCGTTTGCGACGCCCAGCCGTATCCTGCCGGCCATGCCGCTTCCCCCCGACTTCTACTGGACGACGCGCTCTGCCAGCCTCCCCGACGATGCCCCTACGGTCATCGCTTGCAGCGGCGTGTGGGTGGTCGCACTGATGCAACGGGTGAACGACGGGATCTGGATCGCCAGTCTTGACCGGCACCGGCATGGTCCCGGCGGGCCGTTCCGCTGGTGTACCAGCTACGAGCAGGGGCGTGCCGGCGCCGAGATGTGGGTGACCAGGCACGAGAACCGCCTGCGAGAGGATGTGGCCAAGATCGAGGCCTATCGAGAGGCGGTGCGGGCGAACAGGTTGAAGAAGCTGCACATCGAGCCGCCCTTCGGCTGGCAGGGGTAGACGCCTGCCGGCATACGCTCAGGCTACGGGCTGCAGGAGCTGCTCGGTGTTGTTGCGTGGGGTGTTCACAGCCCGGCTCACGCGGTAAGCCTGCATAGCGGGCGGCTCGGAAGCCAGCAGCATCGCCATCGCTTCCTCCGGCTCAGCCGTGAGCCACGCGTCGAGCTGGCCAGGGTCGATCCAGACAGGCATCCGGTCGTGGATATCGGCCGACACCCCGCTGCTGTCGCCCGTGATGATGGTGAAGGTACCCAGGTTGTCGTCTGGCAGCAGCGGGCTGGTGTCCTCCCACAGACCTGCAGCCCAAAGTGGACCGTCGGCGTGGATGAACCATGGATCTTTCTTGCCGTCCACGTCGCTGATCGACCACTCGTAGTAGCCCGCCATTGGCACCAGGCATCTGCGCTTCTTGAACGCGGCCCGGAAGCTGTTCTTGGTGGCCACCGTCTCGATGCGGGCGTTGATGGTGGAGCCCTGCAGGCTCTTGGTCTTGGCCCAGAACGGCAACAGGCCCCACGCGAGCCGAGACAGCTGCCTGCCCGTTCCTCGATCGAGGATTACGGACGCCCGTTGTGTAGGCGCCAGGTTGTAGCTGGGTGGGATCTCGGCCAACGCCGGCGCGAGGTCGACCAGCGACGGCAGACCGAAGTCGAGGACAGGGCGCTGGACGAATCGACCGCACATGAGACGCAGCGTAAGGCCATGGCACGTGGAGCCCACGTGCACAGGCCGGATTCCAGCGCCAGTTAGACGTTGCGCTGAGGTCGCGGTAGCTGCACGTGGCGGGTCACTCGGATGCCTTCGGGGTCTAGGCCAACCTGATGCACCGTGCAATCGGGGGGCGCGATCTTGAGGATCGCTTCCTTCACCGCATCAGGCACACGTGTCCCAAGCAGGATGCTTCGCAATCGACCCTCTAGAAGAACATAGGATTGGTCAGTGATGAAGCGCCACTCCGCCTCGTACTCCCAGTGGTGCGTCTTGTAGCTAAGGGCGTCCTCGACGGTGCTGGAAGTGAGCAGGCCCGTGGGGATCTTCGGTAAGCGGTCGACATACTGAACCTGTCGGAGCTGGGGGTGGTTGTCATCGACCTCGAACTCAAACGCGAGGCCGCGAAAACTGTCGCCATAGAGCGCCCACATCCTAACGTCTTGCCAGGCAGTGGTAAGGCTGCAAACGTTCTTGCCGCCGGTGAGGCGCGCAAGGCCGGCATTTGTATAAACCTCGCGGCCTCTACCTGGGCCGAAGTTCCCCCCGAATTGCATGCCAAAAACCCGCGAGGGTGGTCCCGACACGAGGGTTCGAAACTGCCCTTCAAAAGGGTCATTCAACGCCTCGTATGGAGAGCAGAAAAGGCGCTCATGAATGGCAATATCAAGCGCGTACAGCGAATCCGCACTTCCTTTGAACTTGTACAGCCGCATGTCCAATGTTCTCCTGATGGACCGTTTCTACTCCGGATGGCGATGCAATGACTCAGGGCGAAGCTGCGTGTATCGCTTCAGCTCATTCCATGACTCATGTAGGGTGACCGAGGCCACCTCGGGGATATCGTAGCCCTGCTCGAACAGCCGCGACGTGGCTTCGTGTCGGAGATCGTGGAAGCACAGATCCACGATGCCTAAACGGATGCAGGCCCGCGTAAATGATGTGCTGATCGATTTCGTGTTGTAGGGGAAGATACGGTCTTCCCCCTCGGTCCGCGGCTGCCGCTGCACGATTGACCAGGCATCACCCAGCAGCGCAAACCGCTTATGGTTGCCCGCCTTTTTCCTTGGATGCTTGGCGTCACGCAGGAGGATGGTCCGCGTGGCCACGTCGATGTCTGACCACAGTAGGCGGGTAATTTCGCCTTCGCGTTTCGCCGACAGAATCGCGAAATCGATGATGTCCGCCATCGGAATCTGCGAGCGCCAGGCCGCCTGCATGAAATGGTCGCGCAGCTGCTCCAGCTCCGCATCGGTCGGCCTTCGGTCGCGCCGCTTGGACTTCCCAACCAGCCCAAGCAGCCGCAGGGCGGGGCGGGCCTCCGCGACTGGGTCCACCAGCAGCTTTACGCCTTTCAGGGGTGCGGCCAGCTTCAGCAGCTCGGAGAGGTAGCCCAGCTCTACGTTCATGGTTGCCGGCGAGCAAGCTGGGATAATGACCCCCTTGCCGGTCATGTGGTTTCCGGTGACCCGGCGCCGAGCGTGCTCGATCACGTCGCCGGCCGTAAGTTGTCTGGCCGCGATGTGCCCCAGGCTCTCCTGCAGGCGGGTCATGTTGCCGGACTGTGTCTTCGACACCGCCTTTACGCTGGACAGGGTCTCCGTGCGCCAGGCGATGAGTTCGTTGATCGTGGTTTCGTCGCCGGCGGTCCCGCCTCGCGCTTCAAGGTCGGCCATCTCGCGCTCTACGCGGTCAGCCCAGGTCTTAGCGGCGGTCTTGGTGGGGAATGTGCGGGTTTGTTCTTTGTGGCCCTTGCGGCGCACCATAGCGCGCCAGCGGCCGTTCCGATTCTGCAGTGTTGCCATCGTTGTGCCAGTCCGTGTTGTGCCAAGGCCGGCTTGGCACACGGATGGTACAGATGAATGGGAATCACCGGGAAAAATTGGGAAAAATTGGGTGCTTTGCTGTGCCCCTGACAGGTCTTAAGTATATGAAAACGTTGAGAAGTGATGAAATTCGCCTGTCCGTGGCCCCCATGATGGACTGGACCGACCGCCATTGCCGCGTGTTCCACCGCGTGCTGGCGCCGGGTGCGCGCCTGTACACGGAAATGGTGCACACCAACGCGGTCATCCACGGCGACCGCGAGCGCCTGCTCGGCTTCGACCGCAGCGAACAGCCGCTGGCGCTGCAGCTGGGCGGCAGCGACCCGGCGCTGCTGGCGCAGGCCGCGCGCATCGCCGCGGAGTGGGGCTACGACGAGGTCAACCTCAACTGCGGCTGTCCGTCCGACCGCGTGCAGGCCGGGCGTTTTGGCGCCTGCCTGATGCGCGAGCCGGCGCTGGTAGCCGACTGCGTGGCGGCGATGGTCGACGCGATCGGGATCCCGGTGACGGTGAAGTGCCGCCTGGGCGTGGACGAGGACAACGACTATGACGTGTTCGCCGCCTTCGTCGACCGCCAGGTCGCCGCCGGTGCCGCAATGGTGGTGGTGCATGCGCGCAACGCGTGGCTGAAGGGCCTGTCGCCGAAGGAGAACCGCGAGGTTCCGCCACTGAAGTACGACTGGGCCTACCGCCTGAAGCAGGAGCGCCCGGCGCTGCCGGTGGTGCTCAATGGCGGCCTGGCCAGCATCGAGGCGGTGCAGGCGCAGGCCGCGCACGTCGATGGCGTGATGCTGGGCCGCGCGGCCTACCACGACCCCTACCTGCTGCATCAGCTGGAGGCGCTGCAGACCGGCGCGCCGTTGCAGGCGCGCGGTGACCTGCTGCGCACGCTGCGTCCCTACGTGGAAGCGCGCCTGGGCGAAGGTCTGGCACTGAAGCACATCACCCGCCACCTGCTCGGCCTGTTCCACGGCCAGCCCGGTGGCCGCGCGTTCCGCCAGGTGCTGAGCGAGGGCGCGCACCGCCCGGGCGCCGACTGGAGCCTGGTCGAGCAGGCGCTGTCGGTCACCGAGCGCGATGCCGATCGTGCCGCAGCGTGACCGCAGTCACATTCCTGACTTGACAAGGGACGGCGATTCGTCCCGAATGTTCACCTAGCTGAACATCGCAGGGCTGCGGCCGGAAAAGTTCAGACCGGATTCACTGCCCCAAACCAAGAATTTGCAAAGGAATTGTAAAGGCCGGGTCCCGCACCCGGCTCCCGGATTTACGACTTTTGAACGAATCGCCGTGCTCGGCTAGGATCGCATCGATGTCTTCCGCTCCCTTCCATTGCCGCATTGCCCTGGCCACCTGCGTGGTGCTGTCGGCTGCGCCGCTGTCGTCGGCGCTGGCGCAACAGCCGCCGCGCGGCGAGCAGGCACGGGCGGAAATGATGGATCGGGGAGAGCGCGGCAACCGTGGCGACGAGCGTTCGCTGTCCGATGCCGTGCGCCGCGTGCAGCGCAGCACCGGCGGCCACATCCTCGGCGCCGAGCGCGTGCCGTTCGATGGTCGTGATATCAACCGGGTGAAGTACATGGACGACCGGGGCCGGGTCCGCTACATGGACGACCCCGCCCCGTCGCGTTCACAGCCGCGCACGCCGCGGTCGGATATGTCATCACTACGCGGCGATAACCCCTGAACAGGGATAGTCGTCGGTATCAACCCGTACCCCACAGGCCTCCGGGCCACACCCAGGACACTAGGGAGAGTTCATGCGTATCCTTCTGGTCGAAGACGAAGCCCCGCTGCGTGAGACCCTGGCAGCCCGGCTCAAGCGCGAAGGCTTTGCCGTCGATGCTGCGCAGGACGGCGAGGAAGGCCTCTACATGGGGCGCGAAGTTCCGTTCGATGTCGGCATCATCGACCTCGGCCTGCCCAAGATGTCGGGCATGGAGCTGATCAAGGCCCTGCGTGACGAAGGCAAGAAGTTCCCGGTACTGATCCTGACCGCGCGTTCGAGCTGGCAGGACAAGGTCGAGGGCCTGAAGCAGGGCGCCGACGATTACCTGGTCAAGCCGTTCCACGTCGAAGAGCTGCTGGCCCGCGTCAACGCGCTGCTGCGCCGCGCCGCCGGCTGGAGCAAGCCGACCCTGGAATGCGGCCCGGTCGCCCTGGACCTTGCTGCCCAGACGGTCAGCGTGGCCGGCAGCAATGTCGACCTGACCAGCTACGAGTACAAGGTGCTGGAGTACCTGATGATGCATGCCGGTGAACTGGTCTCCAAGGCCGACCTCACCGAACACATCTACCAGCAGGACTTCGACCGCGACTCCAACGTGCTGGAGGTCTTCATCGGCCGCCTGCGCAAGAAGCTGGACCCGGATGGAGAACTGAAGCCGATCGAGACCGTGCGCGGTCGCGGCTACCGTTTCGCGATCCCGCGCAACGAGGGCTGAGCCGGCTCACCCTGGCGATAACACGATGTCCGGCCGTCTGTGGTTCTTCCGACGCTGGCGGCCGCGCTCACTGCAGGCGCGCCAGATGCTCGCCGCGTCCGTGGGCCTGGTCGCGTTCCTGGCGCTGGCCGGTTACGCGCTCGACGCCGCCTTCGCCGATACGGCGAAGGCGAACCTGCGTGAGCGCCTGAAGAACTACGCCACCTCCTACGCGGCCGGCATCGACTTCACCCGCGACCGCTCGCTGTACATCCGCGAGCAGCCGCCGGATTCGCGCTTCGACGTACCGGGCAGTGGCCTGTACCTGCAGGTGGTGATGCCGCACGGCAAGGGCAATTCGATGTCCGCCGAAGGCCCGATGCTGCCCACCGTCGGTGGCGGCCTGCTGGCGCCGCGCCAGGAAGTGTTCGAAGGTCCGCTGCCGATGATCCAGATCGATGGCAGCCAGGGCTCGGTGTACCGCTATGGCCTGGGCCTGGTGTGGGGCGCCGACGCCGACCCCGCCACCGAATTCCCGTACACCATCTACGTGATGGAAGACTCGCGCGCGCTGGGTGCGCAGCTGCGCGTGTTCCGTGGCCGCGTCTGGTTCTACCTGGGCGGCATCGGCCTGATCCTGCTGCTGCTGCAGACCGTCATCCTGCAGTGGAGCCTGCGCCCGCTGCGCCGGGTGATCACCGAGCTGACCAAGGTGCAGCGCGGCGAGACCGAGCGCATGAGCGAGCGCCACCCGCGCGAGCTGGAACCGCTGACCGACAGCATCAACGCCTTCATCGAAAGCGAGCGCGAGAACCTTGAGCGCCAGCGCAATACCCTTGCCGATCTGGCGCACAGCCTGAAAACGCCAATCGCGGTACTGCGCACGCAGATGGACAGCGGTGCCGGCGACGGTGCGCTGCGCGAAGAACTGGACGTGCAGCTGCAGCGCATGAACAACCTGGTTTCGTACCAGTTGGCACGCGCGGCCTCGTCGGGCCACAAGCTGTTCTCCGCGCCGCTGCCGATCGAGTCCAACGCCGAGGAAATCGTGCGTGGCCTGGAAAAGGTCTACGCCTCCAAGGGCGTGCTGTGCGAATTCGATATCGACCCGGCCGCGCGCTTCCACGGCGAACCGGGGGACCTGCAGGAACTGCTCGGTAACTTGCTGGAGAACGCCTTCAAGTGGGCCAACCGCCGCGTGCTGCTGACCGCGCAGCCGCTGCCGGCGCCGAACGCACGCCGTGCCGGCCTGCTGCTGGCGGTGGACGATGATGGCCCGGGCATCGCCCCGGACGACATCGGCAAGGTGCTGCAGCGTGGCGTGCGTGGCGACGAGCGCGTGCAGGGCCACGGCATCGGCCTGTCGATCGTGCAGGACCTGATCAAGGACTACCGCGGCGAACTGACCGTGGGCCGTTCAGCCGAACTGGGTGGCGCCCGCTTCGAAGTGCGCTTGCCGCCGGGGCCGTAAACCTCGTTGATCGGTAGTGCCGGCCGCTGGCCGGCAACCAAGCAATGCCATCGAAGATCATGAGGTTGCCGGCCAGCGGCCGGCACTACGGCATTTCGATCTTCGGCGGCTCGCCATAGAACCGCCGCAGCTGCGCGGCCACCTCCGGCAACGCCTGCTGCAGCAGATCCGGTGCCGAGAAGTGGTACTCGCTGGCCACCGCGAAGAACTCCTCCGGCGCCTCGGCCGCATACGGATCGATCAGGGTCTCTTCGCCGGCGTCCACCTGCGCGCAGAAGGCGTCGTAGGCGCGCTGGAACGTGGCTGCCCACTCAAGCTGCCATTGCCGCGGCAGCGGCGGTGTGCCGTCCATTGCACCATCCAGCGCATCGAGCTTGTGCACCATCTCATGCACCGCCACGCAGTAGCCGTCGTGCGGTGCGGCCAGGTCGGCCTGCACATCGGCCCAGGACAGGATCAACGGACCGCTGTCCCACGACTCGCCGATCAGCTCGTCATCCCACTCGTGCAGCACGCCGGCCGCATCCATGTGGCTGCGGTGCACGCGGAACGCATCCGGGTAGACGATCAGTTGCGACCAGCCCTCCAGCCCCACCGCGCCGAACTCCAGCAGCGGCAGGCAGCACAGCGCGGCCAGCAGCACGCCGTCGCCGGCCTGCAACTGCAGCTCACCGATCGGAGTAATGGTCTTCTCATGCAGGAAGCGCGTGGCCAGCACGCGCAGTCGCGCGCGGCGTTCGTCGTCCAGGCCGTGCAGCCAGGCCGCACGGCGGCAGGCGTCTTCCCAAAGCGCATCGTCGATCGGCCGCGGCGAGGGCCGCAGCCACTGCAGCAACGACTTGATCAGCGGAACATTCCCGGCAGGTAGCTGTGCCACTTCGGCGCACGGATGCGCTGCAGCACGTCGTCGTCGCTGCCGCCGCCCCCGGTGCTGGTGGCACTGCTGGCCGCAGGGCGTACCGGTGCCGGCTTGGTGGTCGCAGCCGAGGCGGTCGCGGTCGGCGCGCGCTGCGAGGCGGCATCACCGTTGGAGGACACGCAGGCGCCGCGGCTGTCGTCCAGCGCTGCCGTTGCAGACGCCGCGAAGGGCATCATCAGCAGGATCAGGCAATGGGCATAACGGCGCATTGACGACATCCACGTTAAGGGAGGGTGAGTTCCCGATTCTAGCCCGAACCCGGCGCCCCGTTGGAAGCCCCTGCGGAACCCAGCGTGGCAGGCGTCGCTGGCGGCTTTCCCGCATAATTCCTTCCTGACTTCGTGGAAGCTGCCGTGGACGATCGCCAATTGCTGGCCAAACTCGCTGCCGGTCGCCTGTCCGGCGACGCCCTGGCCCGAGAGCTGGGCCAGACCCGGGCGGCTATTTGGAAGCGTATTCAAGGGCTTAGGGCCGCAGGTGTGGACATCGAGGGCCGTGCTGGCGAGGGCTATGGCCTGACCCGCCCGGTCGACCTGCTGGACCCGGCGGCGATCCGCGCCGGCCTGCCCGCCGATGCCCAGGCCCTGCTGCACGACCTGCAGGTGGCCTGGACGGTGGACTCTACCAACGCCGAATTGCTGCGGTGCAGCGCGCCCCAGCGCGGAGTCAGCGTCCTGCTGGCCGAACGCCAGACTGGCGGCCGCGGCCGTCGTGGCCGCACCTGGGCCTCGCCGTTGGCCGCGCATATCTACCTGTCGGTGATGCGCCTGTACTCCGGCGGCCTGGGGCGCCTGGCCGGGTTGAGCCTGGTGGCCGGCATCGCCGTGGCCGAAGCGCTGCACGACCTGGGCTACACCCAAGCGCAGTTGAAGTGGCCGAACGACCTGATCGTCGATGGCAAGCGAAAGCTGGTCGGCCTGCTTGCCGAGGGCGGTGGCGAATACGCCGGCCCGGCGCGCGCGGTGATCGGCATCGGCATCAACACCCACATGCCGCCGTCGTTCGGCGAGCAGATCACCCAGCCGTGGGTGGACCTGGACACGTTGGCCGGCAAGCCGGTGGACCGCAATGGGGTGGTTGCTGCCGTGCTGGCGCGCCTGCTGCCGGCGCTGGAGGAATTCGATCGCGAAGGCCTCGCTCCGTTCCTGCCGCGCTACGCTGCCTTCGACATGCTGGCCGGCCGCGAAGTGCGCGTGGAACTGGACGGGCAGTGGCAGCACGGTACTGCGCTTGGCCTGGCCGATGACGGCGCATTGCGCGTGCGCATCGATGGCCAGGAACGCCTGCTGCACGCCGGCGAAGTCAGCGTGAGGGCGGCATGAGCGATTGGTTGTTCGACCTCGGCAACTCGCGCTTCAAGTTCGCGCCGTTGCAGGGTGACCGTGCCGGTGACGTACAGGCCTGGGCGCATGGCGCCGAAGGCATGGCCGGGCAGCCGCCGCACAGCCTGCCCAGCGGCCGCACCGCGTTCGTGGCCAGCGTGGCCGCACCGTCGCTGACCAGCGCGATGCTGGACCAGCTGCAACGCCGCTTCGAAAACGTGCACGTGGTGCGCACCAGCGCCGAATGCGCCGGTGTGCGCATTGCCTATGCCAAGCCGGAAAAGTACGGCGTCGACCGCTTCCTGGCCCTGCTGGCTGCCGCAAAGGCACAACGCCCGGTGCTGGTGGTCGGCGTGGGCACCGCGCTGACGATTGACCTGCTCGATGCCGACGGCCAGCACCACGGTGGCCGCATCTCCGCATCGCCCACCACCATGCGCGAAGCACTGCACGCCCGTGCCGTGCAGCTGCCCGCGACCGGTGGCGGCTACAGCGAGTTCGCCAACGACACCGCCGACGCGCTGGCCTCCGGCTGCGATGGCGCTGCGGTGGCGCTGATTGAACGCAGCGCACAGCACGCGCACACGCTGCTGGGCGTGGCACCGTCGCTGCTCGTGCACGGTGGCGGCGCATCGGCGCTGATGCCGTTGCTGCCCGCTGCCGATTACCACCCCTCGCTGGTGCTGGATGGCCTCGCCCGCTGGGCGGTGCACCAGCCCGCGCGCTAGTATCCGCGCATGCTGACCCGTGCCCTGATCGTCGTACTGGCCATTCTCAATCTCGGCGTCGCCTGCTGGTGGCTGCTGCGCGATGCGCCGCAGAAGCCTGCGCCTGCGCCGCAACCGGCTGGCGTCGCCGAGCTGCGGTGGGTGCCGGGTGGCGCGGATGAGAATGCCGCAGCCGAGGCCACTGCGGCCGCCCCGACCGCACCGCTGATGGAGCGCGAACCGGCGGCGAAGACCGCGGTGGCTGCGACGCCCGCGCCCGTTGCGCCGGCCAAGCCGGAGATCGCCAAGTCGCAGGTGGCTGAGGCTGCGCCGGTTGCTGACGCTGCCAAGCCGGGAACACCGCCTGTACCCGTTCCGGCACCGGAAAAGCCCGTCACCCCGCCCGCGGCCGCCGAGCCGCCGCGCTGCGTCGCGCTGGGCCCGTTCGCCGACCGCGCCGCCGCGAGCAGCGCGCAGGGCAAGGCCGGCACGCTGCTCAGCCAGGTGCACCTGCGCGAACAGCCCGCTGCCAGCGGCAGCGCCCGTTACCGGGTGATGCTGCCGGCCGCCGCCAACCGTGATGAAGCCCAGGCCACCGTGAAACGCATTGTCGCCGCCGGCCTGAGCGACTACTACATCATCAGCCAGGGCGAGGAGGCCAACGCCGTGGCGCTGGGCCAGTACCGCAACCGCGAAGGCGCCGAACGGCGCATGGCGGCGGTGCAGGCCGCCGGGTTCCAGCCGCGCCTGGTGACCAGCGGCGACGCCGGCCAATGGTGGCTGGAAGGGCAGCTGGCGGCAGGCACGCAGCGGGCCCAGGCCCAGCAGCGCAGCGGGGCAGCACAGAGCCGGTCGCTGGAATGCGCAAGGTTGCGCTAGAATCCCCGGACCGCGGCCCTGCCGCCGGTGCACCACCCATGCCGCTTTAGCTCAGTTGGTAGAGCAACTGTCTTGTAAACAGTAGGTCATCCGTTCGATTCGGATAAGCGGCACCACCCCAAGATTCAGCGCCTCTTTGCGCTGCTCTAGGTACCTGCCCGGTGGTTCGAAGGGCGGCAGAGCTGTTTTCTCGACAGCCTCACCTTGAAAACGATGGCCCGTCCTGCGCATGAACCTGCTGCGCCGGCTGCTGTTCAAGATTTGCGGCCAACGCTTCAGCGCGATGAAGGGACTCTGCTTCAGGAACGCGAAGCGCGTCCATCATATTCATGGTTCCACGGCGTTGGGCAGGATCGTCCATCGCCCCCTCGACGATGAATACTTTCTCGCCACGTGCAAGGGACTCTGTCGGGTTGTTCAATGCAACGTGGTCAACTCTTGAAAACCCCTGCTCCTTCGCGAGCACCAACAGACTCGCGGATATGCGCTGACTCGACTCATCCCACTGCTTCCCGCTCTCGGCGTCCAAGCGTTCCACACCCGCTCTTATCTGCATGTAGAGAGAGCGGTCAGCGTTTCCGAGTTCAGCTACTGAGGAAGCTGTTCGCTGCACTGAGAGTGAGTCGTCGGCGACCACGGCGTCTCTTTCCGCAGCCGAAGTGCGCTCGGCGTCAAATTCTGGCTCGGGCCTACGTCGACGCTGCGTGGGTGCTATGTGCTGATCATAGTGCGCGCCATAGTAAAGCTCGTATGTCGCATGAGGACCAACAGAAGGAGCCTCCGTTTTGAACACCTCAGCGATCTGTCCAAGTGCCTGGTTTCGATTGATCCGCCCGGCCTGGAGTTCAACGGCAATGGCTCCATACTGTTGCGGTCGATTACCCGTACCCGACACGCCAATGTCCGGTCCACCGGCCGCAATGAGTTCACGCTGGACCTGGACATTACTGAGCGTCGCAGCGGCTTCTCCGCGTAGCAGGGTGTTTACATAGGTTTGCTTGGACGTCGGATCGGGACGTTCGGTGAAGAGATGGTGCCCCACCTCGTGTGAAAGAGAGCGCGCGATTCTGGAGCCTTGTCCAACCGCGTTCTCGTCAATAACGATCTTCTCACCGGGAACAAGATAGGTGCCCCTACCGGCTTGTCCCCAGACAACCTCCAGATCGTCGCGCTCGGCCTGTGCGAGACCCGCCCGAAGTGTTGGGGATTTCGCTAGAAGCGGCGCCAGCGAGGGGTCAGCTAACGGGGAGTCCGGCCGACGTTCGGGTCCTGGGCGAGGCCCCCCCTGCGGCTGCGGCAGTACAGAGTCTTCAGTACGTTCCATGTTGGAGCTCCTGCCCTGGGGGTCAACGCTGACTGATCAATACGTGGGTCAATGTCGCATTGTCAGGGGCCAGAGTGAGTACAACCTCAGCACCGTTCACTGGCGCGGTCCAGTAAGGGCGTGAGTCAGGGGCATCAGGCCGAGGTGGATATTGCGCGGTTCCCTCCCAGATGACTTCTTTGAGCGCGACGCTCGGTGGCGCGACATCGAAGGTCAGCTTCGCCTGCGCAGGATTATCGACAGCACTTCTCAGTGAGATGTTCCGAACTTCAAGGCCGCCCAACATTCCACGTTCTGCGGTTCGCTCGTCTCTCAGGCCCTGCCGGGTCGGTTTTCCAAGATGCGTGTGAAGCTGTTCGTTCAACGCATCGATATCGCCAAAACGCACATTGGACAATCGCTCGATGCTGTTCTTGAATCGCTCCATACCAGCTTCACTCCCTGATTTGATGGCCTGTCTTTGATTCACATGATCTGATGGGGGCGGCGTCGCGGCGCTCGAACATGCTGTCAGCACCAGCGCCGGAATAACGATCGCGAGGCGACGACGCGCTGCGATCCAGAGGCGGCGCCGAAGTCCGCGTTTTGATGAAGAATCGCATTTCTCGACCCACGCATCCATGAAAGCATCTCTCGCGCCACTGTCACGCTCTTGAATCTAGCACAGCATCTTTTGACTGCGGATTGGGTCCGTGATCCGTGCCTTGGGTGTGCGCTTGCATGCCAGAGCAGCATGGGCATGCGCCGAGCATGATGCGTCGGCGCGGCGCCGGTCGCAAAGGCGGGGGAACGAAAATGAAGAAACCGCCTTTCGCCGGTCTTCTCGCCCCAACCCGGTGAGTCAGCTCAATGTATGACGTGGGCAGATCCTTCGATCAACGCCGCACACACACTGCGACCGCAGCAGCCTCAGCTACGCACCTGCAACGCCACATACTCCGCCAGACCCCGGCAGGCCAGCATCAGTCCTTCGCGCGTGCCGTCGCCGATGTCGTCTTTCTCTTCCCCGTCCACGCGCACGCGCTCGGCGGCGTGGTACAGCTCCAGCAGTGACACCAGGCCCACTGCGGCGCGATCCCGGCGCGCGGCGGCCACGGCCTGGCCGGGTGTGCTGGCGGGCCCCGGCCACGGCTGTCCATCGGCGGCGTCACCGGCCTGGATGCGCTGCAGGCAGCCGGGCAGGTTGATCGGCGCGGGCGCCTCGTTCGCGGCGGCGAAAGCGGCTTCCAACGGCTGGGCCAGTTCAGGTGGCAGGCGCAGAGCCGCCTCGCCGAGGGTGGCGGTCAGGTACGGGTGAGGGGTTCTGGACATGCGGGCATCCTCGTCAGGAACAGAGGTGCCGCCACGGTAGGGTGGCGGGCGATGCGTGGCTTCCAAGACCGGGAATCGATGAGCCGGCGGGCACGGGGCCCCCACGCACCGCCCGCCGTCGATCGGCGAACGGATTGCCAGCCGGCGCCGCTTGGGAAGACGGCGCCGGCTGGCAAGCGTATACAGCATCGATTACGCGGGCTTGGAAGACCCGGCCACCTTTGCAGGTGGCGATTCATCATGCGCACGTGAAATCACCGCCTGCCAGTCGTTTGTTTCGATGGCATCGGGAGATCTGAAAGGAAAAATGAATTATCGCGTTTGGCCCGTTTCGGGCATCGCAATGCCAGAAGCGACAGATTGCGCAGTGGCGCCATCAGCGAGAAATCTGCCCGAACCATCGCTGCCGCATGCCCTGAGCTGGCCCACGAAGTAAAGGTGACTTAACAGCCCGGGCAAGGCTCCACATCTACCATAGCAAACACAAACGCCCGAATGCGCTGCCGGCTTTTTGATTCACAGACCATTTGCAGACCCCCGACACATACTGGGGACACATGCCCTTCGGGACCCACCCATGCGTCGCCACGCCCTGCCGCTCACCGTCGCACTGTTGGTCACAACCTTCGCAGCCCCGGCCATGGCCGCCGTGCCGTTCTTCAACGCCAGCTGCCCGGGCGGCATCGATGTTCACGCAGACGATGGCGGGCCGGTCTACGTGCAGGGCCGCGAGACGGCGCTGAAGCGCTTCAACGACCGCTATTTCGAAGCACGCGATGCCAACAGCGGCATCACCCTGTCGATCAGCCGCAACGATGACGGCGCGCCGCAAGTCAGCTACACCGGCCGTGGCGGCGCCAATGGCATCTGCCAAGTCAGCGCCAGCGGCACGCCTGCGCCCGCCGCAAACGGCGAACGCTCTCGCGACGGTGCCGCCGGGGATGCCGCGCTACCGCGCGAAGTCACCTGCGAATCCACCGGCCAGCAGCAGGTGTCGTGCGATCTGAATACCCGCGGCAATGTGGAAATCGTGCGCCAGCTCAGCCGCACCCGCTGCGAGGAAGGCAGGAACTGGGGCCTGTCGCGGCACTCGGTGTGGGTCAATGGCGGCTGCCGCGCGGTGTTCCGCAATGTGTCTTCGGTGACCACCCCGGCGCCGGCAGGCGATACCGCGTTGGGCGCCTGCAACATGCGCAAGGGCGCTCAGGGCGCGCTGGTCACCCAGATGCCGGTGGGCAGCGATTACCAGGAACTGATCATCGATTATCCCGACGGCCGTTTCCTGTGCATGATGCGCAACAACGGTCAGGTGCAGAGCCTGACGCCGGTTCGCCGCCGCGGCGGTTGAGGCGCGGCGGCGGCGTGTCTAAGGGGGCAGCGCGGTGCGCGTTGCCCCCGTTCCGCTACTGCTGGTTCACCGGGTCATTTCCCTTCTTGTAGGTGTAGCCGGTGACGTCCCAGCCGCCGCCATGGCCGGAAGAGGGTTCCACCCAGGTGAATTCCCACGTCTGGATGGAACCGTCGGGAAGCAGGTTTTCCACCCGGTAGATCTCACCGGGAATGCCCTGGTCTGGCAGTTTTCCAGGTATCGATTCATCCGAGCGTGCAGACGCGCGGCCTACGGAGACTGCCTGTCGTTCCACCTGTACGTTGCCGTAGCCCTGGGGAGCGAACGACGGCTTTACCCGCTGCGCCACCCAGTCGAGTACCTGGCGTGCGCCTGCCGTCTGCATGGGATACGCATCGGAGGTCACCGTATGCGTGATGCGTTGCGAGGGTGCACTGGCAGCGGCGGGAAACAGTCCGCCCAGGGCAATTGCCAGTACCGCAAGTCCATTGAGTGCATGTTTCATGCGCGTGGAGCTCCATGATTGAGGAAGTGAGGCGGCACCTTCAGGGTGCCTGCGCAGCGTGGACACAACAACAGCCTTGCGTAAGAGGCGAAACCGACCGGGATGTGAGGTGGATCGCGGAAGGTCCAATTCCTGACGACCCAGCGCTGGAATGCCTGACCGGATACGGCTGGCAGGCCGCGGCGATCTGACCCATGCCCTGCTGCACCGCCGCGAGTGGTGTCACACAGCTCTGGCTAGACTGTGCTTCTTTCTCCGCACCGCAGGAGGCACCCATGGCCCATCCCATTTCCGTATCCCTGATTGGCGTTCCCACCGATGTCGGTGCGGGCCATCGCGGCGCACGGCTGGGGCCGGAGGCGCTGCGCGTGGCGGGCCTGCCGGAGGCGCTGGAAGCGCGCGGCGTGGACGTGCGCGACGTGGGCAACCTGGATGGCCCGCGCAACCCGTGGACCGCGCCGGTGGAGGGCTACCGCCACCTGGATGAGGTGGTGGCCTGGAACCGCGCACTGATGAAAGCCAGCTACGCCGAGCTGCAGGCCGGGCGCATGCCGATCATGCTCGGTGGCGACCATTGCCTGGGCATCGGTTCGATCACCGCCGTTGCGCGCTGGTGCCGCGAGCAGGGGAAGAATCTGCGCGTGCTGTGGCTGGATGCGCATTCGGACTTCAACACCAGCGATGTCACGCCGTCGGGCAACATCCACGGCATGCCGGTGGCCTGCCTGTGCGGCCTCGGCCCGGACGCGCTGACCCGTCTGGGCGGCAGCGCACCGGCGATCACCCCGGCGCAGATGCACCAGATCGGCATCCGCTCGGTGGACCCGGAAGAGAAGCGCCTGATCAAGACCCACAAGGTGGATGTCTATGACATGCGCTACATCGACGAGAACGGCATGAAGCGTGCCGTGGAAGCGGCGCTGGCCGGCATTGATGAGAACACCCATCTGCATGTCAGCTTCGATGTGGATTTCCTCGACCCCAGCATCGCGCCGGGCGTGGGCACCACGGTGCCGGGCGGGGTGAACTACCGCGAGGCGCAGTTGGTGATGGAAATGATCGCCGACACCGGGCGCATGGGTTCGTTGGACATCGTCGAGCTCAACCCCTTGCTGGACAAGCAGAATGCCACCGCCGAACTGGCCGTGGACCTGGTGGAAAGCCTGTTCGGCAAGTCCACCCTGATGCGCGACTGACCGCCCCCTGCTGAACGGATCGCCGGACCGTTCACGCCCGCTCCACGCCCCTGCCGCCAGATTGCACTTCACGCGGCGGCAGTGGGCATTGGTGCCCTCCCGCCGAGCGAAAGAATCCCATCCGCGAATGAAGCGGTATAGCGGCGAACCCAAGGAGAAGCCCATGAAGCGCGTAGTTGCCCTGATGCTGTTGTCGATGTTCTCGGTGGCCCTGCTGGCCGGTTGCAACACCGTGGCCGGTGCCGGCAAGGACGTGCAGAAGGCCGGTGAAAAGGTTGAGGACGCCGCCAAGGGCCGTTGAGCCTGAAGTGGAACGGAAAGCAAAAAGGCCGGGGGGATCTCCCCGGCCTTTTTGCTTGCGCGTTTTTCTGCAGCGTACGTGTCGAAGCGTAGTGAACCATTCAAGCAGGTGAGCGTGCATTTCATTGCCGGTTGACCGGTACTCAACAGCGACTGCGCGAAGCTGGAGCCACGGTAAGAACGCCGTTGCAACCAAGGACTCCCAGCAATGAACAAAGACATCATTTCCGGCAAGTGGTCGCAGCTGAAGGGCAAGGCCCAGGCCAAGTGGGGCGATCTGACCAACGACGACTTCGATGTGGCCGAAGGCAATGCCGAGTATCTGGCCGGCCGCCTGCAGGAACGTTATGGCTGGGCCAAGGACCGCGCGGAGAAGGAAGTGCGTGAGTTCCAGGACGCGGTGAGCAAGGACTACCCGGACTACAAGTAAGCGCTTCGGTTTCCCCCACATCACGACGCCCGCACCGTGAGGTTGCGGGCGTCGTGTTGTCTGCGCGGGACGATCAGCGGGCCGGAGGGTCCGGCACGTAGCGGTTGGGGAACGCCTGCGGTTCGCGCGGCAGGCGCGAGGGCGCATCGACCAGGATGCCGCGCGCACGCAGGTTGCGGGCACTGTCGTAGCGCAGCTGCAATACCTGTGCAGGGCTGCGGCTGGCACGTTCGAAGTCGGTGTCGCGTACCGAGGATTGCTCGCGTGCGCCATGGCCGGTACCCAGCGCCGGGGCCTGCGACTTGCTGGCGAAACCCTCGATGCGGCTGGCACTGGCGTCGGCCGCCGCTTCGGCCTGTGCGGCTGGAGCCGGCGGCGGCAGGCCACGGCGCAGGATCGGCTCGGGGCGCCAGCGACGCGCTTCCTCGAACACGGCCACGCCGACCACACCGATGTTGTCCGGGCGGCCGGTGCGGCTGGCATAGCTGCCGCTGGGGCTGCTGAACACGAATTGCGCCACTTCGTCCTGGCTCTTGCGCCAGCCGGTGATGTCGGCGCGCTGGCCGGGATTGAGCACGTAGCCGGTCTGCGAGGGATCGGCATCCTCGCCGGAGATGGCGTTGACGCCGTCCACCGACAGCACTACCAGTACCCGGCGAGGGCTGTCGTTGTACAGGCGCACGGCGTAGCGGTGGCCGCGCTCGCCGGCCACCCAGCGCTGGCCCTCGGCGGGGTAGCTGCGCAGTTCGGTGCCGCGGTCGCGGTCGACCAGGGCCATGCGCACGGGGCCGCCGTCGTACACCGGCGGCGGCAGGGGAGCCGGGCGGAAACCGGCCAGGGGCAGGATCAGCAGCAGGGGCAGCAGGCGTTTCATCGGGCGTCTCCAGCGGGGTTGCGTGAATGAACGCGCCGCAGGCCCTGACGGGGTTGGTGGCGTGCAAGGTAAACTGGCCCCGTTCATCGAAGGTTACCCCACGCAGTCATGACGACCCGAGTCCTTACCGGCATCACCCCCTCCGGCACGCCCCACCTGGGCAACTACGTTGGCGCCATCCGTCCGGCCATCGCGGCCAGCCGCGCGCCGGGGATCGAGAGCTTCTTCTTCCTGGCCGACCTGCACAGCCTGATCAAGTCGCAGGACCCGCAGCGCACCCAGCGCGCGACCCTGGAGATCGCGGCCAGCTGGCTGGCCTGCGGCCTGGACCCGGAACACGTGTGGTTCTACCGCCAGAGCGACATCCGCGAGACCACCGAGCTGATGTGGTTCCTGACCGCCATCGCCAGCAAGGGCATCCTCAACCGCGCGCACGCCTACAAGGCGGCAGTGGACAAGAACCGCGAGGAAGGCGTGGACGAGGACGCAGGCGTCAGCGCCGGTCTGTTCATGTACCCGGTGCTGATGGCCGCCGACATCCTGATCTTCAAGGCCAACCAGGTACCGGTGGGCCGTGACCAGATCCAGCACATCGAGATGGCACGCGATTTCGCCCAGCGCTTCAACCACGTGTACGGCAAGGAGTACTTCCCGCTGCCGGACGTGGTGATCGATGAGCAGGTGGCAACGCTGGCGGGCCTGGATGGCCGCAAGATGAGCAAGAGCTACCACAACACCATTCCGCTGTTCGTGCCGCGCGAGGAGCTGAAGAAGCTGGTGTTCTCGATCCTGACCGACTCGCGCGCACCGGGCGAGCCGAAGGACACCGAGGGCTCGGCGCTGTTCCAGATGTACCAGGCGTTCGCGACGCCGGAACAGACCGCGGAATTCGCCAGGGCCTTCGCCGCCGGCATCAGTTGGGGCGACGCCAAGCAGCAGCTGTTCGAGCGTATCGACAGCGAGCTGTCGCCGCTGCGCGAGCGCTACAACGCGCTGATGGCCGAGCCGGAGAAGATCGAAGCGCTGCTCAAGCGCCGTGGCCAGCAGCTGCGCGAGCAGCTGGCGGCACCGCTGCTGGACGAGCTGCGTCATGCGGTGGGCCTGCGTGACCTGTCCAGTGCCGGTGACATCGCCAGCGAAGATGCCGGCGTGGCCCGCGTGGCGCCGCCGCAGTTCAAGCAGTACCGCGAAAAGGACGGCCGCTTCTACTTCAAGCTGACCGCCGGTGACGGCACGCTGCTGATCCAGAGCGAAGGCTTCGATTCGCCACGCGATGCCGGCCAGTTGATTGCGGTGATCAAGCAGGCCGAGCAGGGCGACCAGTTGCAGAGCGAGCTGTTCAAGCTGGAAACCGAGGTGGACGCCGTGCTGGCCGCCCTGGCTGCGTTGCGCGAAGCGGCCTGATCGCCGGGCCTGCCTGCCCTTTGTAGAGTCGAGCCATGCTCGACCCGGCTCCGCCTCTGTAGAGCCGAGCCCACGCTCGGCTGCTTTGCTACCCAGCCGAGCATGGGCTCGGCTCTACAGGGAAGACCCCCGCCGGCACGACCGTGGCACAGCACCCATGGCATGATGTCCGCGCGCCTCTGGCGCGATGACATGGAGTCTGCGATGGCCTGGTTGTCGCTGCTGCTGTTCCTGCCCTGGTTCCTGCTGCTGGGCAGCCTGTACTGGCTGTTTCCGCGCCAGCCGCGCAGCGCGCGGCGGCGCCTGTTCGATGGCACCACCCTGGTCGTGGCGTTCGCGCTGAGCATCGTGTCGATGCTGTGGGGCTACCGCATTGGCGTGGTGCAGCCCGGCGCCGGCCCGATCTGGCCGCAGGTGCTGGCGGTGCTGTATGCCTATGGCGCGTTCCTGGCGGTGCTGGTGCTGGCGTTGCTGCTGCGGCCGCGGTTCGGATTGCGCTCTGGCTGATCGGTAGTGCCGGCCGCTGGCCGGCACATGCATTCTCCCGGCCATCCCGAGGTTGCCGGCCAGCGGCCGGCACTACCCGACCAAAGCCGCATCGAACCCGGGCCGCCTGCGCGCCTACCATGGGCGTCTGTTTCCGAGACTGCCAGGTGCGTGCCGATGACCGCCGATCCCAGCATCCACACCATCGATACCGGCTTCCAGCGCCCGGACTTCGACGCGGCCTACCTGATCGTTGAAAACGGCCGCGCGGCCTTCGTCGACTGCGGCACCGGCCTGTCTGTGCCGGCGATGCTGCAGGCGCTGGTGGACGCTGGCTTGGGCGTGGATGCCGTGGACTGGCTGCTGCTCACGCACGTGCACCTGGACCACGCCGGCGGCGCCGGACTGCTGATGCAGCAGCTGCCCAACGCAAAGGCGGTGCTGCATCCGCGCGGTGCGCCGCACATGATCGACCCGACCCGGCTGATTGCGGGTGCGACGGCGGTGTACGGCGCCGAGGAGATCGCGCGCAGCTACGGCCGCATCGAGCCGATTCCCGAACACCGCGTGGTGGTGGCCGAAGACGGCCACCGCATCGATCTCGCTGGCCGCGAGCTGGTGCTGCTGCACACGCCGGGCCACGCACTGCACCATTATTGCGTGTGGGATGCGCGCAGCCGCAGCTGGTTCACTGGCGATACGTTCGGCATCTCCTACCGCGAGCTGGACAGCGCGCAGGGCGCTTTCATCTTCCCGACTTCCTCGCCGGTGCAGTTCGACCCGGAGGCGATGAAGGCCTCGATCCGACGCATGCTGGGCTACGGCCCGCAGGCGATGTACCTGACCCACTATGGGCGCGTGCAGCAGGTGCAGAAACTGGCCAACGACCTGTTCGAACAGATCGATGCGATGGCCGCGATCGGCCGCCAGTGCGATGGCCGGCCGGACCGCCACCGCTGCCTGCTGGCCGCACTGCAGGCGCTGTACCTGGAACGGGCGCAGCAGCATGGTTGTGCGCTGGACGATGCGGCGGTGATTGCCGTGCTGGCGATGGACATCGAACTCAACGCACAGGGCCTGGCCTGCTGGCTGGATCGCATCAGCAGGTAGATCAACGCGATGCGTGGATGACACAGGCCCAAGCCGCGCCGTGGTGTCACGACCACGTTACACTCTGGTGACTTCCAAGCTAGCCGTGGTACTGCCGTGAATCCGATGCGCGTGTTGCTGCTGTCGTCCTGCCTGTTCGTCGGGGGCCTGGCCCATGCGGCCAACGACCTGCCGGGTGGCGGCATCGATCCGCAGGCACTGTCGCGGCATGTGCGTGTGCTGGCGTCGGATGAGTTCGAGGGCCGCGCACCGGCCACCGAGGGCGAAGAGCGCACGGTGCAGTACCTGATCGAGCAGTTCCGCAGCTATGGCCTGCAGCCGGGCGGCGTGGACGGCAGCTGGGTGCAGCCGGTGCCGCTGGTGCGCGCGCAGCTGGAGGGTGAGGCCAAGGCCAGCCTGTCGCTGAAGCAGGGCAAGCGTGCGCTGGCCAATGGCGTGGACGTGACCCTGCAGAGCCTGCAGCCGCGCAAGCGCGTGCAGATCAAGGATGCACCGTTGGTGTTCGTCGGCTACGGCATCGACGCACCGGAACGCCACTGGAACGACTACAAGGACGTGGACCTGCACGGCAAGATCGCCGTGGTGCTGATCAACGACGCCGACTTCGAGGCCGACGCGCCGGGCGCGTTCGATGGCAAGGCGGTGACCTACTACGGCCGGTGGACCTACAAGTTCGAGGAAGCCGCACGCCGGGGTGCCGAAGGCGTGCTGATCGTGCACGAGACCGCGCCGGCCGCGTATGGCTGGGCCACGGTAAAGAGCTCGGGCACTTCGCCGCTGTTCGACATCGAGCGCGGCCACGCCGAAGCGATGGCGCAGCACACCCCGCTGCGCGGCTGGATGCAGCGCGAGCTGGCCGAGGCGATCTTCGCCGACGCCGGCCTCGACTTCGATGCGGAGAAGCGCAAGGCGATGCGTGCCGACTTCCGCCCGGTGGCACTGGACAACGCGAAATTGAGCGTGGATTTCGCGCTCAAGCGCGAGCAGGTGGTGACCCGCAACGTGGTCGCCAAGCTGCCCGGTGGTGAACATGCTGACGAGGCCGTGATCTTCTCCGCGCACTGGGATGCGTTCGGCATCGGTCAGCCCGACGCCAAGGGGGACCGCATCCGCCGCGGTGCGATCGACAACGCCACCGGCGTGGCCACGGTGCTGGAGCTGGGTCGGGTGTTCGCTGCCGGCCCGCAGCCACAGCGCACGCTGTACTTCGTGGCGCTGACCGCTGAAGAGAAGGGCCTGCTGGGGGCCAGCTACTATGCTGCGCACCCGCTGGCGCCGCTGGACAAGACCGCTGCGGTGCTGAACATCGAGATGTTCAGCCCGGATGGCCCGACCCGCGACATTGCCTCGTGGGGCAAGGGCCGGGTGTCGTTGGAAGGCGATCTGGAGCGCGTGGCCAAGGCCCGTGGCCGCAGCTACAGTCCGGACCCGAACCTGGAAGCCGGCTTCTTCTACCGTGCCGATCACTTTGCCTTCGCCCGCCTGGGCGTGCCGGCGATCACCATCGGCCCGGGCCTGGACAAGCTGGACGGTGGCGTTGAAGGCGGCCGCGCGCTGCGCGAAAAGTACTTCGCCGACTGCTACCACCAGGCCTGTGATGCCTGGACGCCGAGCTGGGACCCGAGCGGCCACGCTGCCGACACGCTGCTGGTCTACGACCTGGGTGCCGAGCTGGCCAACAGCCGCCGCTGGCCGACGTGGGAAAAGGAATCGGAGTTCCGCGGCGCGCGCGACAAGAGCGAAGCGGCCCGCCGCTGAGTAATGCCGGCCGCTGGCCGGCAACTCCCTGCTCTTTCCGGAGGTTCATGAGGTTGCCGGCCAGCGGCCGGCACTACCCGCGCCGTCGCAGCAGCTTCCACGCGCCCCAGCCGCCGGCGGCGAGCGCGGCCAGATAGCACGCCGCCATCGTGCGCAGGCCGACCAGCGGCCCCGCGTTGACGCCGCGATGCAGCCGCAGGTGCAGCGAGCTGTGGCCGCTGCCCAGGTCCATCGCCAGCTGCAGCGCCAGCGCGGCGCAGAACACCAGCAGGGCGATCCCGAAACCCGTGCGCGGCCACGTGGCCTGCGCGTTGGGGCGGCGCAGCACCCAGGCCAATGCCGTGGCTGCGGCCAGCGTCACCGCGATCCACATCAGCGTGGTGGCGGGAGACGTAGCGGCCACCGGCATTGCGCCAGTGGCCGCGATCACGGCAACGCGCTTACTTGCGGGTGCCGTCGAGCCAGTTCGGGCCCTTGTTGGTAAGGAAGAACACATAGACCACCAACGATACCGCGATCGTGGCGGTCACGTAGATGGCGAACCAGTCGACGTGGCCGGTCTTCAGCGCGCCCTGGTACAGCAGCGGGGCGGTGCCGCCGAACAGCGAGTTGGCCAGCGCATAGCCCAGGCCCACGCCCAGTGCACGCACGTGGGTGGGGAACAGCTCGGCCTTCACCACCGCGTTGATCGAGGTGTAGCCGGTGAGGATGACGAATGCCAGCGCCAGGGTCAGGAAGGCCAGGGTGGCGTCATGCTGGTGCGGCAGCTGGGTGATCAGGTACCAGCTGTACAGCACGCCGCCGACGCCGAAGAACACCAGCAGGGTCTTGCGGCCGATGATGTCCGACAGCCAGCCGCCGACCGGTTGCAGCACCATCAGGAAGGCCAGCACGCCCAGGTTGATCAGGGTGCCGGTCATCGGGTCGTTGCCGGCGAAGGCGCTCTGGATCATCTTCGGGCCGTTCACCGAGTAGGTGTAGAAGGCCACGGTGCCGCCAGCGGTGATCAGGAAGCACAGCAGCAGCGGCCGCCACTGGTGCACGAACAACTCGTACATCGAACCGGACTTCTTTGCCTTGCCCTCGCGCGCGGCCTCGATCGACGACTCCGACAGCGATTCGTCCATGCCCCGGCGCAGCCAGAACACCACCACCGCGGCGATGCCACCGATACCGAAGGCGATGCGCCAGCCCCACTCGGAGATCTCCGGCTTGCCCCAGAAGGTCAGCATCAGCAGCAGGGTCAGCTGGGCCAGCACGTGGCCGCCGACCAGGGTGACGTAGTGGAACGAGGACAGGAAGCCGCGACGGCCCGGAATGGCGGCCTCGGACATGTAAGTGGCGCTGGCACCATACTCGCCGCCAGTGGCGAAGCCCTGCAGCAGGCGCGCGAACAACAGGATCACGGCGGCCCAGATGCCGATGCTGGCGGCGGTGGGGGTGATGGCGATGAGGAACGAGCACAGCGCCATCAACGTGACCGAGACGGTCAGCGCCAGGCGGCGGCCGTGGCGGTCGGCGAAGCGGCCGAAGAACCAGGCGCCGATCGGGCGCATCAGGAAGGTCGCCGCGAAGATCGCCCACACGTACAGGGTGGAGTTCTTGTCGTCCGGCGAGAAGAACTGCGATTCGAAGTACACGGCGAACACCGAGTACACGTAGACGTCATACCACTCCACCAGGTTGCCGGCGGAGCCTTTGAGGGTGTTGGAGATCGACCGCCGCAAGGCGGCACGGTCGTTCGCGGGGACAACAGGTTGGGACGTGGTGCTCATCTGGGTGGAAATCCTCGATGCGGCGCGTCCGTGCGCAGGGAAAACGGCGTCCGGCCTTGGGGCGGCGCGGCCGGGCAGCCCTCTTGGTACTGCATCGGCCGTCAACACGGGGTAGCAGACCAGAGCAGGGTGCATGGATGGATGACAGCGTGCCACCGTATGGGGTCCCGGACCATACTCAAAACGTCCTAGAATCCGCCTTCCCCCGGCTCCCTGGTGTGTCATGTCGGCTCCCCCCTCTTCGTCTGCGGCTGCCCCCCGGGGTGGCCTTGTCGCGCTGGCACTGCTGCTGGTCTACGTGGTCTGGGGTTCGACCTATCTGGGCATCGCCAAGGCCCTGCACGGCGGCGCACTGCCGCTGACGATGGTCTCCGGCAGCCGCTTCATCATTGCCGGCGGCCTGATGTTCCTGGCCTTGCGCCTGTTCTGGAAGCTGCCGAACCCGACGCTGCGGCAGTGGCGCAACCTGGTCATCATGGGTGTGACCATGCTGGTGCTGGGCAACGGCATGGTGGTGCTGGCCGAGCGCGAGGTGTCCTCGGGCCTGGCCGCCACGGCGGTGGCCTCGGTGCCGCTGTGGATGGCGCTGTTCTCGGCGCTGCGCGGGCAACATGCCAGCCGTGGTGAGTGGCTGGGCATCGCCATCGGCTTCCTCGGCGTGGTCTGGCTCAACGCCGGCAGCAGCCTGACCGGCTCGCCGACCGGGCTGGTGCTGCTGCTGATCGCGCCGATCGGCTGGGCGTTCGGTTCTGTGTGGGCACGCGGCCTGGACCTGCCGGGTCCGTTCATGACCGCGGCCGGGCAGATGATCTGCGGCGGCGTGCTGCTGGTGCTGATCGGCCTGGCGGTGGGCGAGCGCCCGACCACGCTGCCCGATACCGGTGGCCTGCTGGCGATGGCCTATCTGTGCGTGTTCGGCTCCATCGTCGCGTTCACTGCCTACGTGTGGCTGCTGCAGAACGTGCGCCCGGCGCTCGCGGGCAGCTACGCGTATGTCAATCCGGTGATCGCGGTGCTGCTGGGCGCGCTGCTCAACGGTGAGCGCTTCGGTTGGCGCGACCTGCTGGCGATGGCGGTGATTCTTCTGGGTGTGGTGGTGCTGACAATGGCAAGGACGAGAAAGAAGTGAGCATGGACGAGAAAGAACAACGCCGGGGCCTGCTGGTCACTGCATCCACCTTCGTGATCTGGGGCCTGGTGCCGGTCTATTGGCACCTGCTCAACGAGGTGCCCTCGTTCCAGATCATCGCCCACCGCATCATCTGGAGCACGGTGCTGGTGCTGAGTTGGCTGTTGATCAGTGCGCGCCTGGGCTGGTGGCGGAAGATCGCCGCGCAGCCGCGCGCGCTGCCGATCCTGCTGGTGTCGAGCCTGACCATCGCGTTCAACTGGGGCCTGTACATCTGGGCGGTCAACGCCGGTCATGTCATCGAGACCAGCCTGGGCTACTTCATCAACCCGCTGGTGAACGTGCTGCTGGGCGTGCTGGTGCTGAAGGAACGGCTGCGCCGGCTGCAGTGGGTAGCGGTGGCAATGGCGGCGGTGGGCGTGGCCTGGCTGACCATCGATGCAGGTACGCCACCGTGGATCGCGCTGGGCCTGGCCTGTTCGTTCGGCTTGTATGGCCTGCTGCGCAAGCTGGTCTCGGTCGACCCGGTGGCCGGCCTCGGCGTGGAGAGCATGTACCTGTTCCTGCCGGCGCTGGCGTTTGCGATCTGGGCCGAGAACGGCCACGGCGGTGCGTTCTTCCATGGTTGGGGCTGGCGCAACGACCTGCTGCTGATCTTCGGCGGCGCGGTCACCGCAGTACCGCTGATCGGCTTCGCCTACGGCGTGAAGCGCATTCCGCTGTCGCTGGTCGGCATCCTGCAGTACATCGCACCGAGCCTGCAGCTGCTGCTGGGTGTGTTCTTCTTCCATGAGGCATTCGACACTGCCAAGGCGATCGGGTTTGCAGCGATCTGGGCTGGCCTGGTGCTGTTCGTCGGCGACAACATCCGCACGATGCGCGCCAAGCGCTAGCGCCGGCGGGGATCCGACCCTGCTTCCACGCAAAAAAGAACGGCGCCCCGAGGGGCGCCGTTCTGCTTCCATCCACGGCCAGGAGAGAGGGATGGCCGTGGCGGGAACGCGGTTGCAGGCTTAGAAGCGCTGCTGGTACTTCATGTACATGAAGCGGCCGATGTCGAAGCCACCGTAGTAGGTGAAGCTGCTGTTCGGCTGGCTGTACATGATCGGGCCCTGGTGGTTGAACACGTTGTTCACGCCCAGCGACACGGTGCCATCCCACGGCAGGCTGTAGCGCACCTGCAGGTCGTGGAAGGTGTTGGAGCCCACCTTGTTGGTCGGCGAGGCGCTGGTGTACGACGAGTTGAAGCCCGGCATGTTGCACTCGTCCATGTACGAGCACTTCTCCTTCATGCTGGAGTAGTAGCGCGCGGTCCAGCCGATGCCGAGGTCGCCATACTGCCAATCCAGGTTGAAGGTGGAGCGCACGCGGAAGTCGCCCGCCCAACCGGTACGCTGTTCCACCGGGGTGGTGGCGGCACTGTCGTTGCGCTGCTCCAGATAATCGGTGTAGGTGGTGTTCCAGTTGACGGCGAACTTGCCGAACGCGGTTTCCGGCAGGCGGTAACGCACGTTGATGTCATAGCCGGCAGTTTCGCGGTAGCCCGCGTTGACCAGCGAGCGGTCCAGCGAGTTGACCTGGCCGTTGCTGCCACGGGTGAAGCGGCCACAGGCAGCATCCGAACCCTGCACGTAGCACTGTTCCAGGATGTTGGTGGCCGACTCACCGACGATGGCGTTGTCGATGCGGATCTTCCACCAGTCCAGGCTGACGTCCAGGCCCTGCACGAAGTCCGGGCTGTAGACCAGGCCCACGGTCCAGGTCTTGGCGGTTTCCGGCTTCAGGTCCGGGTTGGAACCCGAGCTGAAATCGGTGGTGGCCTGCTGGCCGGGCTTGGTGGCCACGCTGCCATCGCTGTTGAGCTGGCGGAAGTTGGCCGGCACCTTCAGCGCCTGGCAACGGGCAGCGACGGCCGGGCTGCTGGCGGCGGTGCCGAAGGAGGTATCGCACGGGTCGGTGAACGAGTCGCGACTGCTGACGGTGCCGCCATACAGGTCATCCACGGTCGGCGCACGGAAGCCGGTGCCGTAGGTGGCGCGCACCAGCAGGCTGTCGATCGGCTTCCACTTCAGGCCGAACTTGCTGTTGGTGGTGGAACCGAAGTTGTTGTAGTCCGAGTAGCGACCGGCCACGTCCAGCGACAGTTCGCGGGCGAACGGCAGGTCGGCCAGCAACGGCACCTGCAGTTCCAGGTAGGCCTCGTTGAGCGAGTAGTTGCCGCGGGTCGGCTGGCCGCTGGTGCCGGCGATCTCGCCCTTCTGCACCTTCATGTCCGGCGTGTAGCTGGCCTCCTCGCTGCGGTGCTCGAAGCCCATCGCGGCCAGGATGTCGCCGGCCGGCAGGGTGAACAGCGAACCGGAGATGTTGCCGCTGGCGACCTTGGTGGTGCTCTGCATCTTGTCGACGAAGCGGGTGAACAGGTAGTCCTGCACGTCCTGGTTGCTCAGCGAGCCCGGGCCGGTGTAACCCATCGGGGCAGCCGGGTTCCACGGCACGCAGCCGGCGATCACCGCGCCCGGCGCACCGCAACGGGCCACGTTGCCGTCCATGAAGGACGGGCCGACGGCCAGGTTGACGTGCGGCTGGTACATGCTGCCGGTACCGATGCGCTCGCCTTCGTTGCGGTTGTACATGTAGTTGATGTTCCAGTCCCAGTACCGCGAACCGGTTTCGAAGCTGCCTTCCAGGCCGATGCTGGCGCGCTTGGTTTCCAGGTTGTTCTCGGTGCCGCGCGGCAGCTCTTCGGTGCGGTGCGCGAACAGCGCATCCTGGCCCCACAGGTTGAACGCGCTGTCCTTGGACAGGGCGGCACGGCTGCCATTGCGGGCCTGCGCGGCGCTGACCGAGTACGGGTAGCCGGCCAGGTGCTTGGTCGACTCGCGCTTGCTGTACAGCGCGTCGGCGACGATGCGCAGGTTGTCGGTGATCGAGAAGCCACCGTTGGCGAACACCGAGGTGCGCTCCAGGCCGGTCAGCAGGCTCATGTTCGACTTGGTGTTGGCACCATCGGCCGGGTTCGGCGCATGGAAGTTGCCGGCCTTGCTTGGGTCGCCGCCCGGACCCACGGTCAGGTTCTTGCCGCCGACGGTGACGTAGCCCCACGGCGTGTTGCCGTTGAGGCCATCGTTCGGGTGGCGCGGGCCGTTGGTGTAACGGCTGAACTCGCGGTCCTTGCCCAGCACCTCGTCTTCCTTGGTGCGCTCGGCGCCCACGCTGAACCAGCCGCGCTCGAAGGTCTTGCCGAAGGTTGCACTGTATGCGCGCTTCTGGCCGTCACCCTGGCCGTACTGGCCGACATAGACGCTGGCCTCGCCACCATCGAAATTCTTGCGGGTGATGATGTTGACCACACCGGCGATGGCATCGGAGCCGTACAGCGCGGAGGCGCCGTCGGTCAGCACTTCCACGCGCTCGACGATGGACGACGGGATCGAGGCCAGGTCGGAGTAGCCGCCGGCGCTGACGCCCATGCGGCGGCCGTCGATCAGCACCAGGCTGCGTTCCGGGCCAAGGTTGCGCAGGCTGACGTACATGCCGCCGAAATCGCGCGAAGAAGTCAGCGACGAGGCGCGGCTCATGCTCGGCGCACCGGCGGCAGGAATGTCCTGCAGGATGTCGGCGACGTTGACGTAACCCTTCTTCTCGATCTCGGCGCGGTTGAGCGCGACCACCGGCTGTGCGGTTTCGACACTGGCCTGGCGGATGCGCGAGCCGGTGATTTCGATGCGGTCGAGGTTGGTCGGGGTATCGCCGGCGCTCTGTGCGAAGGCGGGGGTGGTGCAGCTGGCGGCCAGCGCGATGACGATCGCGTTGCGCAGCGGATTGGTTTTCAGGGACATCCGTGAAATCTCGTGTTTCAGTAAAAACATGCGCCCGTTCTATGGGCGCGTGGGGTGCTGCAAACCAACGTGGGGGGCGCGATTCTAGAATGTTTTCATTCGTAACTGTTTGTCTCGACGCCGCTGGAAGTGCGCGAAGATGAATCGCAACCAACAATCCACAGATGCACTGTGCGCAGCGTCACGCGCACTGCGTCTGCGATGAGTAGAGGCATCGATAGCGGCACAGAACCGCCACGCTTGAGCTGTTGTGACAACACGCTGCAGTGCGCACTTGTACGCAGGTGCCTATCCGTTGCGATGCATCCACCCGCATGAAATGCTCTTCGCGCTGTCATCGAAAACAAGAGGCGAAGGAATGATCCAGCTCGACGAAGCACGCCGTCGCGTGCAGGCTGCACTTGCCAGCGACGATGAGCCGGTTGCCATCACGCACGAGCATGAGATGGTCGAAGGCTGGCTGTTCTGCTTCCAGTCGCTGCGCTACCTGCAATCCGGCGAGATCTCGGACGCGCTGGCCGGCAATGGCCCGATCTTCATCGACAGGCATACGGGTGAGCAGCACGCGCTGGGCACGGCGTACGCGCCGGAGGAGGCTGTTCGCCGGCATTTGGCCCTGCGGCACCCACCATCCGATGTTGCGGCGATGGATGCCTGAGTTCAGCAACGAAAAAGGGACGGAGCCTTCGCTCCGTCCCCCTGCGTGATGCGCAGTCCACCGCTGCATGATGCTCAGGTTTCGCGCAGCGCCGTAGTGATCGGCAAGCGCGCCGCGCGCAGCGCTGGGAACAGGCCGCCGACCAGGCCGATGCCCAGTGCCCATTTCAGGCCGGTCCACAGCAGTTCCGGTGATACGTGGAACTTGAACACCACCGCGCTGAAGTTGCTGCCGATGGTGGACACGCTGTAGCCATTGAACAGCAGCCATGCAACCGCACAGCCGAGCAGGCCACCGAGCAGCGCCAGCAGCATCGTTTCCAGCATCACGGCCGTCACCACCGGCAGGCCGCGGAAGCCGATCGCACGCATGGTGGCGATTTCGCGGGCGCGCGTGGCCACGGCCGCATACATGGTGTTGAGCGCGCCGAACACCGCACCGACCGCCATGATCGTGCCGATCACCTTGCCCAGAATGTCGATCAGCTTGGTCAGCCCGCCGCCCTGCTTGCTGTAGTAGACGCGGGTGGTTTCCACGTCCAGCTTCAGGCGTGGGTCGGCAGCGACGGCCGCCTTGAACTGATCGAAGCCGGCCTTGCCATCGGTACGCACGCTGATCGACTGCCAGGCGCTGCGCTGGTAGGTGGTGGCCAGCGTATCGGCGTCGGTCCACAGTTCCGAATCATGCGCATCGCCAGTGGCGAACACACCGACCACGGTCCAGGTCTGGTTGCCCAGCGTCAGCGTCCTGCCGACCTCCATGTCGCGGAACTGGCCCTTGGCGCCCTGGCCGACCACGATCTCGCGCAGCCCGGTGGCGAACTTGCGGCCCTCAACGATCTTGACCTTGTCATGCACCGCCCACGCCTGCGGGCCGACGCCGCGGAACTGCGCGTTGACGTCGGTGCCATCGGACTTGGACACCAGGTTGACCACCTGCGACAGCTCCGGTGACAACAACGGCCGGCCCTGCGCATCGCGGCTGATGCCGGGCAGGGTGGACAGCATGGGTACCTGTTCGCGGGTGATCACCGAGTTGGTCTCGGCCTGCGAGCCACCGCGCAGCACGATGGCAGTGGTGTCATCGCCGGTGTTGTTGAGCGTGGCCTGGAAGCCTTCGCCCATCGCCAGCATCGCCACCAGCACGCCGACCACGCCAGCGATGCCGACCACGATCACCGAGGACGCGCCCCAGCGCTGCGGCAGGCTGGCAACGCCGATGCGGGTGGCGGCCAACGCCAGCCGTCCACCGCGGGTCAGCAGCAACCACAGGGCCACCAGCACGGCCACGGCCAGCACGCCGATCCACGGCAGGCTGATCCACAGCACCAGGCCGACCGCCAGCAGCAGCACCGTCACGCCGTTGCCCAGCCACTTCTTGAGTTTGCTCTTGAACATGTCGGTGTTCTCCTCAGCGACCGGCCAGTGCGTCGACGATCTTCAGGCGCTTGGCACGCAGCGCTGGCAACAGGCCGACGATGATGCCGATCACCACGATCAGGCCCAGCCCCATCAGCCAGGTTGGCGTCGGCACGTGCGGCGGCAGCATGCCCATGCTCTTCGGGCCTATGGCCGGCAGGATCAGGGCGGCCAGGCCCATGCCGATCAGGCCGCCCAGGCCGATCAGCAGCACCGACTCCACCATCACCAGGGTCAGCACGGTGCTGTCCTTGAAGCCCAGCGTTTTCAGCGTGGCCAGCTCCGGCACGCGCTCGCGCACGGCCTGCGCCATGGTGTTGCCGGTCAACAGCAGCAGGGTGAAGAACACCGCGCCCATGATCGAGGTGACGATCATGCCGATATCCGCGAACTGCTTGACGAAGGCCTGCTGGAACGCCGATTCGGTCTGGGTCTTGGTCTCGTGGTCGGAGTTGGCCGAGATCGCATCGATCGCCTGTGCCACCCGCGAGGAATGGTCCGGGTTGTCCAGCGTCACCGTGTACCAGCTCACCTGGTTCTTGATGTAGTCGTTGGATTCATCGAAGTACTTCCAGTTCATCATCAACTGGCGTTCTTCGTTGGCGGCCAGCGCACGGTCCTTGGAACGGTAGATGCCCTTGAGCACCAGCGGCCAGTCGTTGCTGCCGCCACGCGGGAAGATCGTCGCCTGCAGCGGGATGGTGTCGCCGATCTTCCAGCCGAACTGCTTGGCCAGGGTTTCGCCGACGATGGCGCCGGTGCGGGTCTGCTTCCAGTCCTCCAGTTGTGCCGGATCGATCTGCAGTTCGCGGTAGACATCGAAGTAGTTGGGTGACACCGAGAAGTTCGGGAAGAAGTTCTTCGGGTCCTGGTAGATGCCACCAAACCACATGCCATAAGCCACGTCACGGACGCCGGCCACCTGCCGAACCTGTGCTTCCAGCCGGATCGGCAGTGACTGGGTGATCGACAGCCGCGAGGCCACCACCAGGCGGTTGGCGCCTTCCACGCTGCCACCCGACGAGAACGCCACGCGCACCGAATCGAGCATGCCGAACAGCAGGAACGCGGCCACCACCGACAGCAGGGTCAGCAAGGTGCGCGTGCGGCTGCGGAACAGCTGCGCCCACACCAACGAGAAGTATTTCATCGCTGTGGCCTCCGTCAGTGGGCCAGCGGCGCGTCGGCCAGCTCGCCCTTGTCCAGGTGCACCGTGTGCGTGGCGTACTCGGCGGCCTTCGGGTCATGGGTGACCATGATGATGGTCTTGCCGTGCTCGCGGTTGAGCTGCTGCAGCAGGCCGAGGATCTCCTCGGCCGATTGGCGGTCGAGGTCGCCGGTTGGTTCGTCGCAGATCAGGAAGGTCGGGTCGGAGACGATCGCGCGGGCGATCGCCACGCGCTGCTGCTGGCCGCCGGACAGTTCATTCGGGCGGTGGCTGCGACGGTCGGCCAGGCCGACCAGGGTGAGCGCGATTTCGGCATTGCGGCGGCGCTGCGCCGCACTGAGGTGGGTCAGCAGCAGCGGCAGTTCCACGTTCTTCTGCGCGGTCAGCATCGGCATCAGGTTGTAGAACTGGAATACGAAGCCGACATGGTGGCTGCGCCACGTCGACAGCTGGCCGCCACTCATCTGGTCGATGCGCTCGCCCTCGATGCTGATCTCGCCGCCAGTGGGGCTGTCCAGGCCGCCGATCAGGTTGAGCAGGGTGGTCTTGCCCGAACCGGACGGGCCCATCAGCGCGACGAAGTCGCCGCTGGCGATGTCCAGGTCGATGCCGTGCAGCACCTGCACTTGCTCGGGGCCACGCTGGTAGGTCTTGGTGATGTTGCGCAGTGAAACCAGGGTCGACATGGGTGGTTCTCCACGGGAGGCGGGAAACGGGGAAGCGCACCTGCGGCGGCCGCAGGCGTGCGTCGAGCGATGCTGCCGGCCGCGCCCACGGGCGCCAGGCCGTTACTGCGCTTGTTTCTGTTGCACCTTGGCGCCATCGCGCAGGGTGTCCGGCGGGTTCACCACCACCGATTCACCTGCGCTCACGCCCTTGAGGATCTGGCGGTCCTTGCCCATCGCCTGGCCGGCCTCGACCGTGCGCTGCTGCACGCGGCTCTCGTCACCCAGCACGAAGGCCACCGAGGCACCGTCGCGCTGCACCACGGCGCCGCCGGGCACGCGCACGCCCTGCGGCTTGGCCGCGGCCTGCGGCTGCGCCTGTTCCAGGAAGCTGACGCGCACGCCCATCTCCGGCACGATGCGCGGGTCCTTCACCTTCAGCGCCACGCGCACCTTGACCGTGGCCTTGCCGCGGTCGGCGGTGGGGATGATGGCGATCACCTCGCCGGGAATCTTCCATTCCGGGTAGGCGTTGAGCGTGGCTTCTACCGGCATCTTCGGCTGCACGCGGCCGATGAAAGCCTCGCCGACCTCGACTTCGATCTCCAGCGAGTCCATGTCCACGATGGTGCCGATGCCGGTACGGGTGAACCCACCACCCGCCGACAGCGGCGAAACGATCTCGCCGGGCTGCGCCGCCTTGGCGGTGACCACGCCGGAGAACGGCGCGCGCACGATGTTGTTGTCCACGCCCAGATCGGCGATGGCCAGCTGGTCGCTGGCAACCTTGACGTTGCGCTGCGCGGTATCCAGCTGCGCACGCAGACTGTCGCGCTGGGCCACGGCCTGGTCGTACTGCGAGCGCGAGACCAGCTGCTGGCCAACCAGCGCCTGCAGGCGGCTGGCTTCGGCGGCGGTCTGCTTCTGCTGTGCCTCCAGGCCGGCCACCTGGCTGCGCGCAGCCTGCAGCTGCGAGGCATACAGGCTGCGCTGCGCGTCGGCATCGATCGGGTCGAGCGTGGCCATCACCTGGCCGGCTTCGACCCGCATGCCTTCCTCGATCATCACCTCGCGCACCTTGCCGGTGATCTTGGCCGACACCGTGGCCATGCGACGGGCAACCACGTAGCCACTGGCGTCGAGCACCGAACTGCTGGCGCTGCCCTGCTGGATGGCCACGGCCGGAGCGGTTTCCACCTCTACGGCCGGTGCGCGACTGAACAGGTAGGCCACGGCCGCGGCGACCAGCAGCACGACCACGATGATCGCGATCCACAACCAGCGGCGACCACCGCCATTGCCTCCGGAGGCCGGCGGCGGCGACTTGCGGTCGATACGGAGTTCCTTCAACAGCTCGGCAGAAGCGTTCATTCGTTCCATCACAGGCGTTCGGGCGGGTGTGGCCGGAAGCGCGGACGACGGCGGTTCCGGCGGTGGAGCGTGCGGCACAGCATGAAGGCAGGTACAGCGATGACGGCAGTGACAGCTGTCATCCGATGACACTGACGGCGGCAACTGCGAAATGTGACCACGACGGCACAGGATGGCAACGTCTCCGCTACCGGTACCGCCCATGGATCCGATCGCCCTATTGCCGGCCCGCCGCAGCGGCGCCGCCAAGCGTACCGTGATCTGCGCTCGGCTGCGCGAGTGCCGCCCAGCCGACGGTGGCGCCTGCGCGCAGGCGGCTGAACTGGCATGATCGGCGGCGATCGTCCCCGCCTGGAACCGCCCGTGCCGTCCATCTGGCTTGCCTCGCTGCTGCGCCCCGCGCCCGACTCGGCGGTGGCCGATACGCTGCGCCGGGGAAAGTCCCCCTGGGGCGAGGCAATCCACCTGCTGTGGTCAGTGTGGATCTTCCTGACGCCCTTGCTTGGCCATGGCTTCACCCTGCGCTGGCTGCTGCTGACGCTGGCCAGCTACCCGGTGTTCCTGCTGCTGTACGCCAAGGTGATGGTGGCGCCGCGCCATCACGCCCCGCGCTATGCCCTGGGCCTGATCGCGATGTCGCTGGTGCTGCTGCCCTGGTACCCGTCCGGGCTGACCTACTTCGTGTTCGGCTGCGTGCTGCTGCGGGTGAGCGGTCGCGGAGGGTGGTGGCAGTATCTGCTGCAGCTCACTGGCCTGAACCTCCTGTTCTGCAGCCTCGCCCTGCTGTTCCAGTACCCGTGGCAGAGCCTGGTCTGGATCCCCGCCGTGTCCTATATCGTCGGCCTGGTCGTGAACGTGGAGGCACTCAACCAGCAGAAGGATGCGGCACTGCAGCTGTCGCAGGACGAGGTGCGGCGGCTGGCGGCCACTGCCGAGCGCGAACGCATCGGCCGCGACCTGCATGACCTGCTCGGTCACACCCTGTCGCTGATCACGTTGAAGCTGGAGCTGGCGCGCAAGCTGCACGACCGCGGCGACGCGCGCGCGCGGGTGGAGATCGGCGAGGCCGAGGCCATCGCCCGCGAAGCGCTGGCACAGGTCCGCAGCGCGGTCACCGGCATCCGCGCCAGTGACCTGGCCGGTGAGCTGGCGTCGGCGCGGCTGCTGCTGGAGTGCCAGCAGGTCCACCTTCAATACGCACCCCCACCGGCGATGCCGGTGGATGTCGAACGTGGGCTGGCGCTGGTGCTGCGCGAGGCCGCGACCAATATCGTGCGCCACGCACAGGCGACGCAGGCACGGGTGGAGTTCATGCTGGAGGGACGCATGCTGGCGATGCAGATCCGCGACGATGGTCGTGGCGGCGTGCAGGCCGAGGGCAATGGGTTGTGCGGCATGCGCGAACGCGTGGCCGCCCTGGGTGGAAGCCTGCAGGTGCAGTCCGCAAGGGGCGAGGGTACGGTGCTGACCGTGCGCGTGCCACTGGCCGCCGCGACCACACCGCTGCCGCCAGGCGTGCCGCCGTCGCTGGTGCAGGACGGTGCCGCATGATCCGCATCCTGCTGGCCGAAGACCAGGCGATGGTACGCGGCGCACTGTCGGCGCTGCTGGGCCTGGAAGCGGATATCGAAGTGCTGGGCAGCGCCGCCGACGGCGAAACCGCGTGGCGCATGCTGCAGCAGCTGCAGCCGGACATCCTGGTGACCGACATCGAGATGCCGGGCTTGTCCGGGTTGGAGCTTGCACAGCGCATCGCGCGTCACGAGCTGCCGATCAAGGTGGTGATCGTGACCACCTTTGCCCGCGCCGGTTTCCTGCGCCGTGCGTTGGAAGCGGGCGTGCTGGGCTATCTGCTGAAGGATGCACCGGCCGAGAACCTGGCCGAGGCACTGCGCAAGGTGAAGCAGGGCATCCGCGCGATCGACCCGCAGCTGGCACTGGATGCGTGGTCGCAGGCCGATCCGCTGACCGACCGTGAGCGTCGCGTGCTGCGGCTGGCGGGCGAGGGCCGCACCGCCAGCGAGATCGCCGAACAGCTGGGGTTGTCGCACGGCACAGTGCGCAACTATCTGTCCGAGTGCATCGGCAAGCTGGGCGTGGCCAACCGGATCGAGGCGTACCGGCTGGCGCGGCAGAAGGGGTGGCTGTAGGGGCGGCCTGCCTTTCCTGGTGATGTCGTTTCCGCGACCGCGGGTGGGTGTTACTTTCTTTGCGCGCAAAGAAAGTAACCAAAGAAACGCTCCGCCGGCCGCGAGCCGGCGCGCTTCGCACGCCGGTGCCCTGCGCTCCTCGGTCCGTCGAGGGACGGTGCGGGAACTCGCTGCGCTCAGACACCCGCACCTCTTCGCCCTCGCCGGCCCTGCGGTGCTCGGCTCGCTCAAGGCGGACTTGAAGGTCAAGATCAACAGCAAGAGCATCCACGCATGGCGTGGATCTACTGGGTGCAGCTTCTGCCTTTGACGTTGGTTCCGCCTTGAGCGAGCCGAGCATCGCAGGGGAATCAGGGGCGAAGAGGCGCCGGTGTTTGAGCGTAGCGAGTTCGGCGCCGTCCCCTGATTCACCGAGAAGCACAGGGCACCGGTGCGCAGCACCGGCTCGCGCTCTGGCGGCGCGTTTCTTTTGGTTACTTTTCTTTTCGCGCGAAAAGAAAAGTGACACCCCCCGCGGTCGCGGAAACGATCCGCCGGGAACTCCCGGCGAACCCGATCATCACTCCTTCCCGCGCGCCATCGCCTGGAACACCCCGTCCCGCCGCACCCACAGGTGGAACAACGCCGCACCCACATGCATCAGCACCGTAGCGAACAGCACATACGCCAACAGGCTGTGCGCATTGCGCAAGGCGGCATACAACGCCGGGGTGTGCGGCACGATCGGCGGCAGGTGCAGCCCTCCCCACAACACGATCGGGTATCCGCCGGCCGACAGCATCGCCCAGCCGATCAACGGCATCGCCAGCATCAGCGCGTACAGCATCCAGTGCGAGGCCTTGGCCGCTACCCCCTGCCAGACCGGCAGGTCGGCAGGCAGCGCCGGTGGGCGATGGCGCAGCCGGTTGTACAGGCGCAGCAGCGCCAGCAACAGGATCGCGATGCCCAGCGGGCGGTGCAGGTCGATCAGCGCGGGACGCAGGTGCAGCGAGGCGACCATGGTCACGCCGATGAACAGCATGGCGACGATCATCAGCGCCATGGACCAGTGCAGCACCCGCGCCAGCAGGTTGAAGTGGCCGTTGCCGGTGCTCATCGTGCGGCCTCCTTCGGTTGTTCGACATTGCCGGCGGCGCGCTCGCGTTCACGGCGGTTGAAGGACTGCGAGTACACCGCCGAGCGGGCCGCCAGGATCGGATCATTACTGCCGCGCACCCCACTGGGCAGGATCAGCGGATCGAAGTTGATCTGGCCGCAGGCGCCTTCTTCCTGCGACTGCATGCGGTCCAGGCTGAGTACGCCCGCCACTACCTGGTCACGCGACTCGGGCCACGGTACCGACGGATCATCGATGGCATCGCCGGGCTCGGCGGTGGTCACGACCAGGTTCCAGCGTACCGGGCCGCGGGCCAGGCGCTGCTGCAGTTCCTGGCTGAGGAAATCGACGCTGGCCTGCTTGCGCGCTTCCGCATCCATCTCCACCACCGGCGCCAGCGGCTGCCAGCGCCAGCGCACCGCACGCTTCTGGCCCTGCGCATTGGTGAACCAGAAACTGTTGACGCTGTTGAAAGTGGTGTCGGCCCAGCTGCTGGTCCATGGCGCTGTCTTCGCCCACTGCTGGAACGCCTGCGCACTGGGGTATTTCGCCAGCACTGCCGCCATCTTCTGCGGGTCCGGCTTGCCGGTGGCCGGGTCGGGAATCGAGGCGCGGGTCTGCTCGTAGAACGCCTCGGCCGTGGGTACCGCGAAGAACGGGAAGCTGTTCATCGCCATGCGCCATTCCTGGCCATCATCGCTGACCATCTGCACCGCCAGGCTGCGCACGCGTGCGGTGTTGTCGGCGCCGTAGGGGTCGCCGCCACCGATCGACAGGCGGCCCATCACCGGCACACGCGTCTGCGAGAACACCCGGGCACTGGACAGGGTAGGGGCCTGCGCGCTGGGTTCGAACCAGCCGCTTACGCAGACGCCCTTGCTGTGTGCACGGCGGAAGCCCGGATGGGCCGGGCCGGTGGCCTCGATGGTGTCGGTGAAGCGCTGCGCGGTGAGACGGTCGCCCATCCAGCCGGCCAGCCAGGCGAAGGCCAGCGCCACGGTACCCAGGATGAGCGCGATCAGCGCGATCCAGAGCAGGGGGGAATGCTTGCGCGGTGCGCCCGGCGTCTGGCCGGCACGGGTGTAGCCGAAGAGCGACATGGTCGGAGTCCTGCCTTCACGGAGCGTGTGGGTGGTCGACCCACACATCCTCGCAGAACCCTTCCAGGCCCGGTATTCAAATTTTCGTCAAGTTTGCCGGGGACGGCGTGCCGACCAAGGTCGGCACCCACCCGATCAGCTGTAACGCGCCTTCAACATCGCCCACGCCGAGCGCAGCGCCAGCGCTTCGCCACCGGCCGGACGGCCCGGGCGTTCACCGTCGTTCCAGGCGTACACGTCCAGGTGCGCCCAGCGCTGGCCGTCTTCGAGGAAGCGTTCCAGGTACAGCGCGGCGGTCACCGAGCCGGCCATGCGCGAACCGGCATTGGCCAGGTCGGCAATGCCGCTGCTCAGATAGCGCAGGTAGGGCCGCCACAGCGGCATGCGCCAGACCGGGTCACGGGTTGCGTCGCCGGCCTGCAGCCACTGCTGCGCCACCGTGTCGTCATTGCTGAAGAGCGCCGGCAGATCCGGACCCAGCGCGATGCGTGCGGCACCGGTAAGAGTGGCGAAATCCAGCACAAGGTCCGGCTTCTGCTCACCGGCGAAGGTCAGCGCATCGCACAGGATCACGCGGCCTTCGGCATCGGTGTTGTCGATCTCCACGCTCAGGCCCTTGCGGGTGGCGATCACTTCGCCCGGGCGGAACGCATCCGGACCGATCGCATTTTCCACCGCCGGCACCAGCAGCGTCAGGCGCACCGGCAGTCCGCGCGCCATCACCAGGCCGGCCAGGGCCAGCGCATGCGCGGCGCCGCCCATGTCCTTCTTCATGTTGCGCATGCCGTCGGCCGGCTTGATGTCCAGGCCGCCGGTATCAAAGCACACGCCCTTGCCGACCAGCACCAGTGCCGGGTCGGTTTCCTTGCCCCAGCGCAGCACTACCAGGCGCGGCGCACGGTGCGAAGCGCGGCCCACGGCGTGGATGGCCGGGAAGTTCTGCTTCAGCAGTTCATCGCCGGTGATCGCCTCGACCTGCGCACCATGTGCATCGGCCAGTGCACGCGCGGCGTCTTCCAGCTGCTGCGGCCCCATGTCTTCGGTCGGGGTGTTGACCCAGTCGCGCACGCGCAGGCTGGCGGCGATCAGGTCGGCCACTTCGCCGGACGGTGCGGCCACCAGCTGCGCCGGGGCGCGGTTGCGCTTGCGGTAACGGTCGAAGCGGTAGCTGCCCAAGCCCCAGCCCAGCTGCAGCAGCGCCTGTTCGGCGGCAGGCAGTTCATTGGCCAGCTGCCAGACACTGCCTTCCGGCAGCGCGTGCGGCGCATGCGCATAGCTGTAGGCATCGGCGCGATCACCGACACCGATCACCGCGCCGGCCAGGCCCTCACTGCCGGGCAGCAGGGCCACGCTGTGCGCACCGGCAGTGAAACCCTGCGAGGCCAGCCAGGCCTGGGTGGCGGCCGGTTGGCCGTCCTTCCAGGCGGCGAACTGCTCGCGGTCCAGCACGTACAGCGGCAGCGCCGCGGTGGTGTCGGCGGTGAAACCAGTGATCTCGCTCATGCGTCAGGTACTCCGGGATGCGGCGGCGTCGAGGTTGGCGTCCAACCAGTCGGCCAGGCCGGTGAGGGTGTCGAACTGCAGGTCCGGCTGCAGTTTCGGATGGGTCCAGGTGGCTGCTTCGCGGTTGATCCAGCACCCGCGCAGGCCGGCGGCGATCGCCCCGGCCACGTCCATTTCGGCGTGGTCGCCGACATGCAGTACCTGTGCCGGCGCCACACCCAGTCGGGTGCAGGCGGCGTGGAAAATGCTTGCCTCCGGCTTGGCCGCGCCGTGTTCGCGCGCGCCCAGCTGGAAGGCGAAATGATGCGCCAGGCCGATCCGCTCCAGATCGGCGTTGCCGTTGCTCAGCGCTGCCACCGGCACCCGCGCGGCAATCCGCGCCAGCGCATCGATCGCATCGGGATAGCACTCGACCTGGTTGCGCGCGGCGTAGAACGCTTCGTACGCTGGCTCCAGCAGATCGAGGCTGGCGCCACTGGCGTGCAGCGCTTCGTGCAGGGTCAGCCGGCGCAGTGCGCTCAGGTCGTGATGGAGGTGCGGATGGGCGTGGTACAGGCGCTCGCGCAGTTCGCGCATTGCCGCCACCGGATACATCGCGGCGGTGGCGGGGCTGTGTTCACGCATCCACTCGTGCAGGACCAGGTCGATGCGGGCGCCAATCGGAGCGAACGGCCACAGCGTGTCGTCAAGGTCGAGAGTGATGGCTTGGACGGGGAAATTCACCCCTCCATTCTACGCCTGCCCGCGCGGGCTTTCATTCCAGCAGCCGTGCCCAGCCCTGCATGCCTTCCAGCCGTGCCAGCACCAGCTTGATGCAGACCAGCAGCGGCACCGCCAGCAGCAGGCCGATCATGCCCCAGGCCCAGCCGAACACCATCAGCGCCAGGATCAGCACCAGCGGCGACAGCTTCATGCGCCGGCCCAGCACGATCGGGGTCACCATCTGCCCTTCCAGAGTGTGCAGGGCCAGGTACGCGGCCGCCGGCAGCAGCGCCTGCAGCGGGTCGCGGAATTCCACGAAGCCCATCAGCAGCATCAGTGCCACGCCGATCAGCGGACCGACGTACGGGGCAAAGTTCAGCAGCGCGGCCACCGTGCCCCACAGCAGCGCCTCCTGCAGGCCGATGCCGAGCAGCATCAGCACGCCTGCGAACACCAGCCCGACCAGGGTGTTGATCACGCTGATGGTCAGCACGTAGCGCGAGACCTCGCGCTCGATCGACCGCAGGATGTCGGCGGTGAAGCGCTGCTGCTGGCGGTTCGGGAACAGCGCGATTGCCGCGCGCTGCAGGCTCTGCCCATAGATCATGAAGAACAGGGTCAGCAGCACCACGGCCAGCACCGAGGCGGCAAGCCGTGGCGCGCGGGTCAGCATGCGGTACGGGTCGTCGAGCTGGGTGCGGATCACCTGCACCTTGTGGTTGCTGTCGCCGCCGGCGACGCGCGCGAAGTTCTCCGCCGCCTGGTTGGCCTGCTGCACCGGCTTGGTCAGGTCCTGCACCTGGCGGGCGACCTTGCGCAGCTGCTGCGGGGCTTCCTGCGCCCATTCCATCGCCGGGCCGATCAATTGCACCGCCAGCGAACCGGTCACGCCCAGGCCGGCGCCGAGAATCAGCAGCGCGCCCAGCGCGCGCGGAATCCACAGTTTCTGCAGCAGGCGCAGGATCGGGTTGCCGACCAGTGCGAAGAACATCGCCAGCAGCACCGGCAGGATGATGTCCTGCGCAGCCCACAGCGTGTAGCCCACCGCCAGGGTCGCCAGCACCACCAGCGACATCGGCCCGCGTGGGCGAGACGGAGGCGGCAGCGGTGCCTCCGGGTCCTGCGGATCGGCTGGTGACAGGGACAGGGAGGACTCGCTCATCGACGCATCAGCCGGAAAGGGGAGCGCATTATCCGCCGGCCGCGATCGGCGCGGCGGATTCCATGGATCAACGTTCGGACAGTTCGGTGGCGGCTTCGGCCGGGCGCGGTTCGCGCGGCTCCGGTTCTGCGGCGGCCCGTGGCGCCGCCGCTGGCGCGGGCCGTGCGGCTGATGCCGATGCGGCCGCCTGTGCCTGTTCGCTGGCGTTGTCGGCTTCTTCGGCCGCATCGTCGGCGGTAGCCGCAGCCTGCGCCGCCATCGCCGTGGCGAACGCTGCCTGCGCACTGGCGAACAGGTTCGACACTGAACCCACCATCTGCAGCCAGCGCGCACCGTTGACCTTGCCCGGCATTTCCAGCTTGCCGGCAATGAAGCCACCGGCCAGGCCCACTACCACGATGCGTAGTGGCGACCAGCCCTGGCGCCAGACCTGGCTGAGCGTGGACCAGTGGTCCTGGGTCTCGACCAGACGCACGGTCACCACCTGTTCGCAGCGCTTCACCCGCCGCTGCAGCGCACCGAACTTCATGGCTTGCCCTCTGGCAGCTGCACATCGGCATCGGGGTCGTCTTCGCTGGGCTCGTCGAACAGGCCCAGGCGGGACAGCTGGCGCCGGGTGGCGTGCATGCCGGTGTGGTGGAAGAAGTAGGACACCCGCCAGATCGCATAACCGGTGACGGCCAGGCTCAGCAGCGAGGTGATCAGCAGCGCCTGCAGCCAGCTCAGGCCCCAGCTTTGCAGCAGGGCGATGAGGGTGGCGGCCATCAGCAGCCAGGCCGACGCACCGAATACGATCGCTACCCCGGCCCAGGCCAGTGCACGGCCGAATGCGCTGCGAGCCAGCGCAAAGTCGGCCGAGGCCAGCCGGCGCAGCGAACGCAGCGAGTGCTTGGCCGAATCGGCAGCGGCACGACCGGCCGCGCCGACCTGGCGGATGCTCTCATCCAGCGGCGGGGTGGCCGCCGGATCAGGGGCTTGCGCGTTGTCTTCGCTCACGCCGCGGCTTACTTGTCGCTGCTGCTGCGGGCCAGCTTGGCGATGATCCAGCCGGCAGCGAAGGCCACGCCGAACGAGGCCAGCGGACGTTCGCGGATCAGCTCGGCGGCGCTGTCGATCAGGTCCTTGCCCTTGTCCATCAGTGCATCGACCTGTTCCTTGGCAGCGGCCCCGCCGAACTCGGCGGCGGCCAGGCCGGACAGCGCGCTGTCGGACAGTTCAGCCTTGACGTTGGCCTTGCCGATGCGCAGTTCGTCGGTCGCGGCACCGGTTGCGCCCTTGATCGCACCGCCGGCGGCCGTGGCGGCCTGCTTCAGGTGGGAACCGGCTTCACCCAGGTGTTCCTTCAGGTTCTCGGTATTGGTGGGGCTCATCGAATCACTCCTGTTGCGATGGGGGAACGGGCGTCGGCGGTGCCGACCTGGACTGACAGCAATAGCATTGCTGGGGTATAGGGGGTGTTACGGCAGGGCGATCAGCGCATCACGAGCTGGCCCTGCTGCTGGCCATTGTTGCGCAGCACGCGCACCACCAGGGTCGGCGGGCGTTGCTGGAAATTGGCACGCCAGCTGGCCAGGTCGGCGAATTCACCCACGGTGGCGTCGGTGATGATGTCGCCCTGCTGCAGGCCGTTGCTGGCCGCGCGGCTGCCGCGCTTGACCTCGCTGACCAGCACGCCGCCGACCCCCGACTGCCGCAGCGACTCGGGCAGGTCGACGAAGGTGGCGCCGGTCAGCCGCGGGTCCAGGCTCTCGCCGGTGACCGCCCGTGCCTGTTCCTTCAGCGTTGCCTTGATCTGCACGGGCTTGCCTTCGCGGCGGACGTCCAGCGTCATCGGGCTGCCGACGGCGGCCAGGCCTTCCACGTTGTGCAGGGCTTCGGCGCTGTCCACGCGTTGGCCGTTGGCCGAGACCACCACGTCGCCCGGCTTCAGCCCGGCTGCGGCAGCGGCCGAGCCGGCCAGCACGCGGGTGATCAGCGCACCACGTGTTTCGGCCAGGCCCAGTCCCTGCGCAATCTGCGCGGTCAGGTTCTGGCTTTCCACCCCCAGCGTGCCGCGCACCACCACGCCGTGCTTGACCAGCTGGTCGACCACGCTGCGCGCCAGGTTCGATGGAATCGCCAGGCCCAGGCCGATGTTGCCGGCCATGCTGCCCTGCGGGTTGAAGCTGGCGGTATTGATGCCGACCAGCTGCCCCTGCAGGTCGACCAGTGCACCACCGGAATTGCCGGGATTGATCGACGCATCGGTCTGGATGAAGTTCTGGTAGCCCAGCCCGCGGATGCCGCTGCGGCCCACCGCCGAGACGATGCCGGACGTGACCGTCTGGCTGAAGCCGAACGGGTTGCCGATGGCCACCACGAAGTCGCCCACGCGCAGCTGGTCGCTGTTGCCGAGCTTGATGTCGGTCAGGTTCTGCGCCGGAATGCGGATCAGGGCGATGTCGGTATCGCGGTCCGAACCCAGGAACTGGGCCTTGACCGTGCGCCCGTCGGCCAGTGTCACCTGCACGTCATCGGCGTTCTCGATGACATGGTGGTTGGTCAGTACCAGGCCTTCCTTGGCGTCGATGATCACGCCGGAGCCGAGCGATTCGTTGATGCGTTCCTGCGGGATGTCCGGGAACAGGCGGCGGAAGAACGGGTCGTTGAAGAAGGGATTGCGTACGCGAACCACCTGCTTGGTGTTGACGCTGACCACCGCCGGCATCGCCTTCTCCAGCATCGGTGCCAGTGACGGTACCGCCTGTCCGGCCACCGAGGCCGGCAACGCTGCGGTGGTCGGCAGGACCGCCGGCAGCGGCGCGGCGTCGGCACGGTTGTCCAGGTGGGCATTGATGCCGGTGGCAACGAAGCCACCGAAGGCGGCGGCGATTGCGAGCGTGAGCAGGGTGGGAAGCGGTCGCATGGGAGTCGGTTCGCTGGCGTGGGTGGGGGCTGTTCGGGCCTACGGTAAAACAAGCTGAATGAGTGTGTCGCGATCTGGATAAATGCGCCATGAAAACGGGGGCCTCGAAGGTGGGAGCGCGGGGGCCAAAAGCGCGGTTGTGGTGACACCCGGGCAGGTGATGGGTGCGCCACTCAAGGCCAACGCGCGCCGCACTGGCACAGGCGGATACTTGCGCAGTTCCGCGCAGGCGGGTGCCGCAATGCGCCACGACGGATGCCGGACGCTGCGCCCGTGCATGTGCGCGCGACGACGGCCAGGCAATGCTGGGTTCGCGTGGCGCAGTACTGAAAAAAAGGGGTTTGCTGCGAACCGCAGGTGGCAACGGGGGCTGCTGCGTACACCATCGGCGTCGCAACAGATGCGATTGCTGGCACATGCCCCGTTCCACGATCGTCAATGTCGGTATAGCATCGCCCCGTTTTGATACTTAAGGCCCGCAGGAGGGCAACATGAGCAACGGTAATGGTGTGTCGGTCGTGACCGACGCTGTCGAGAACGTGAAAGAAACCGCCACCAACGTCGGCGAGACCATCGCCCACGCCGCCGAAGACGCAGTGAAGTCGGTCAAGAAGACCGTCAAGCGCGCCAGCAAGGCTGCCGGTACCCGCGTTGCCAAGGCCAAGAAGGCCGTGGCCAAGGTCGAGAAGACCGTTGCCAAGAAGGCCGAGAAGGCTGCCAAGTCGGTTGGCAAGACAGTTGCCAACGCCAAGAAGAAGCTGGAAGCGGCCAAGAAGAACGCCAAGGCCGAAGCTGCTGCCCTGAAGAAGGAAGTGGCGAAGAAGAAGGCGGCTGCGGGCAAGGCCGTGACCAAGAAGGCCGCCGCTGCCAAGAAGACCACCAAGGCCGCCACCAAGGCCGCCACCAAGGCTGCCGGCAAGAAGGTCGCCACCGTGAAGAAGGCCGCCACCAACAAGGCTGCTGTCGCGAAGAAGACCGTTGCCAAGAAGACCACGGCCGCCAAGAAGGTGGTTGGCAAGAAGGTCGCCACCGCCAAGAAGGCTGTGGCCAAGAAGACCGTCGCCGCCAAGAAGGTTGCCGGCAAGAAGGCAGTGGCTGCGAAGAAGGTTGTCGGCAAGAAGGTTGCCGCCACCAGGAAGGTCGCCACCAAGAAGACCGCCGCCGCCAAGAAGGTTGTCGGCAAGAAGGCTGCCGTCGCCAAGAAGGCCGTTGCCAGGAAGACCACTGCTGCCAAGAAGGCTGTCGGCAAGAAGGTCGCTTCGACCAAGAAGGTCGTCGCCAAGAAGGCTGCACCGCTGAAGAAGGTCGCCGCCAAGAAGGCTCCGGCCAAGAAGGCTGTTGCCAGGAAGGCCCCGGCCAAGGCCGTGCGCAAGGTCGCCAAGCGCAAGTAATCGCGCCGTGACCGAAGGCCCTGCCGCCCACCGGGTGGTGGGGCCTTTCGCGTTTTCGGGGCGCGGTCTGGGGCAAGATGCAGATTCTTCCCGCCGGAGCCCCAGCATGCGCGGTATCGATTTCAGTTCCTGGCAGGGCGTGCTGTCCACGTTGGCCGGCCTGGTCCTGATCACCCTGCTGGGCGTGGGCATCCGCCTGCTGGTGATGCAGACCCTGCAGCAGCGTCGCGAGCGCGAGAACCGGCAGATCAACGAGCGGCTGCGCACACTGATGGCGGCCTACAAGACCCTGGGCGGTTCATTCACTGGTGAACTGGGCGTGGATCCCAGCCATCGCCGTGATCTGCGCCAGCGCGAAGCGGCCGAAGGCATCGCCGAACCGCGTTCAGATCGAACGCGCCGCATCCGCGATGCGGTCGAGGCCGCGCTCTCGGACATCCTGTTGCTGGGCACCGACGAACAGGTGCGGCTGGCCGCGCGCGCTGCCAACGAACTGGCACAGGGGCGACCGGTGCATACCCACGAACTGGTGGTCTCGCTGCGCGACTTCGTGCGCGAAGCGCTGGACCTGGCGCCGATTCCTCCCGACCTGCGGATTCCGCCGCAGGGGCCGACCCGCCCCGCTGCCAGTGGTGGCGGCAAGGGGCGCAACGATGGCGATGCCAAGGGCGGCCGTGCGGGTGGTGGCGGAGGTGGGGGCGGCGGAATGGGCGCTGGCATGGGCGGCATGGGCCTCGGTGCCGGCGCCGCACTGGGCGCCGGCCATGCCGCTGCCAGCGATGAAACGGACGCGCGCTGAGCACGTCCGCCGGGTTCAGCGGGTCAGCTCGTAGATCGGCACGAAGCCGCCGTAGATCATCCGCGCACCGTCAAACGGCATCGGATTCTTCGTTGGATCAAACCGCGGGTCTTCCATCATCTTCTTCATACCGGCGTCGCGGGTCGATTTGTCGGGCCATTCGATCCAGGAAAACACCACCGTCTCGTCCGGCGTGGCTTTCACCGCGCCGAAGAAATCGGTGGTCTTGCCGTGCGGCACGTCATCGCCCCAGCACTCCACCACGCGCAGTGCGCCGTACTCGATGAAGACCGGATCTCCTGTGCGTGCATGGGCGAGGAACTTCTCCTTGTTGGCGGTGGGAACCGCCAGGACGAAACCATCGATGTAGCTCATTGCCAGCCTCCGGATGGACCGTGCCACATGCACGGCCTTCAAGTACACGACGAACCAGCGCGGCGGGGATCGACATCCCGCGTACGCCTGTTCAGCCCGGGCCACCCGGGAGCGGGGCCAGCGCCGTATCCGGTGGCTGCTGGCCGGCCAGGTGGCGCACGAAGTAGTCCCACATGCGGTGCGTATAGGTGGCGTCGTTGCGGAACAGTTCGTGGTCCTGTCGAGCCAGGTACAGCAGGTCGTAGCGACGCTGGGCCTTGTTCAGGGCCGCGGCCAGCTGCAGGGTCAGCGCGGGTGGCGCGTTCTCGTCCAGTTCGCCATAGACCAGCAGCAGATGCCCGCGCAGGTTGCTGGCCAGCGCCGCATTGTCGAGACCGGCAAAGGGGGCCGGCACGCCATCGGCCATGGCTGTAGCTGGCACCACGCCACCGAACAGCCGGTCCATGCCGTGCAGGGCGCCGCCGTACATGCCCTGGAAATTGTGGCTGCCGGCCGAGGCCACGGCCACCCTGTAGAACGCGGGGTAGCGCAGCAGGGCACGCGCCGCGCTGTAGCCGCCGAACGAATGCCCATAGATGCCGACCCGCTGCAGGTCGATACCCTGGTAGCGTTCGCCCAGCTGGCGCAGTGCGGCCACATGGTCATCGAGCTGTACATCGGCGCCGTGCAGGAAGCTGCTGTCATGGAATGCCTTGTCGCGGCCGCCGGTGCCGCGGGCATCGATGCTGACCACCACGAAGCCGAGCTCGGCGAGGCTGGCGCGGGATACCGGGTTCTGCGCCGAGACCGCTTCGGCATAGGTGACCGGCGCATTGCTGATGAAAGCACCGCCGTACATCGCGTCGATCACCGGGAAGCTGCCGTCATCGCGATAGTCGCGGGGCAGGTAGATGGTGGCGAAGATCGGCGTGCGCCCGTCGGCGGCCAGCAGCCGCTCGCGCCGTGGCGGCCGCCAGCCAGCAGTGATGACCGCCTGCGCATCCGCAGCCTCCAGCACCATCACTTCGCGGCCATCGTCGCTGGCGCGCAGCACCGTGCGTGGCGGCTGCGTGAGGCTGGACACCGTATCCACCAGGTAGCCACCGCCGGGTGACAGCGCTTGCGGTGCACGTCCACCGAACAGCATGCCGGTGCCCGCATCAACCAGGTGGTCGTCGCCATCGGCGGCCAGGCGCTGCACCGCTCCGCCGTGCAGCGGTACCCGGTACAGGCCACGCACGTAGGGATCGCCGCCCTCGACACCGCCAGCACTGAAGTATGCCCAATCGCCTGCGCTGTCCACGCCGAGCAGGTCCCGCACCGCCCACCGGCCGCCGGTGAGCTGGCCCATCACCTTGCCGTCGGACAGGCGCACCCGGTACAGATGGCCCCAGCCATCGCGCTGCGAGAACCACACGGCGGTGTCCCGGCCGGGCAGGATTGCCACCGCTGGCCGGTTGTAGGAATACACGTTGAGCTGCAGGCGGGTATCACTGGACTCCTCCAGCACGGTGCGCAGCGCACCGCTGCCGGCGTCGATCTCTACCAGGCGCAGGCGCCGTGGCATGCCGAAGTGCGCCATCGCGGCGTACAACCGGCCACCGTCCCAGCCCAGGATGCCCGCCTCGCTCAGGATGTTCCAGCCCTCGGGCAGGGTGATGTCCTGCTGCCGGCCGCTGCGTACATCGACGATGTACAGGCTGTCGCGCACCTGCTGTGCATCGCCCAGTACCCCCAGCTTCACGGTGTGCACGCGTGGGCGCGCGCTGTTGGCCGGCGTGCTTTCCAGATAGGGGTAGTCCTGCAGCGCACGCTCGTCGTAGCGGATGCCGGCCACGTAGCGGCCATCCGGTGACCAGCTGACCGCAAACGGCCGCACCGGCATCCGGCCCTGGCGGCGCGGAATGCCGCGGAGGGTGAAGTCCGGCAGTACGCCATAACCATGACCGGGTTCGCCGCCGGTGGTCAGTGCCCGTGCTGCCGTTCCGGGCGACTGCAGCCACAGATTGTGGTCGCGCACCTGCAGCCAGGCATCGCCAGCGGGCGAAAGCAACGCATCTGCCGGCGGCATCGCATCCTGCGACGGCGCGCATTGCCAGCGCGGCCACCGGCAATCGATCGGCGCCTCGCCGCTGAATCGCAGGCGCAGGCCATCGTCGGTTGCCTGCACGCTGGCCAGTCGCAGGCGTGGCCCGCTGGCACCGAAGGGCGCCACCGCGCTGTCCAGTGCGGCGGGCTCGAACAGGACCTCGCCAGTGGCCTGTAGCGGGTCGACCAGTACCGCCTGGCGTCGACCGCGTGCATCCTCGCGCTCATACCAGAAGCGGCCATCGGCCAGCCAGTTCGGCACGACCGAGGCATTGCGCAATGCACCGCGCAGGTGGCTGTCGTGCACGCGCTCGGCGCGCTGGTAATCAGAAGGCTGCAGTGGCTGAGCCGATACAGTGGAACACCCGTCGATGAAGGCGAGGACGACAGCGCAGAGCGGGAACCGCAGCGGGGCAGGCACGTGCAAGGCAACCTCCTGTTGCAAGGGTCAGCGGAACTCGAATGCACGCGCGCCGCGCGCGTATGCCAGATACAGCCTGAATCAACCCAAAAAATTCAGCAATGCGAAGGCTGCTGTTTTCAGGGAGCGTTGTGGCGAATAACGGAGAATTTACATTCCCGATGCGATGGCGCCCTGGCGCTGCTGCACACCATAAGAAAGTAAAGGTGTACCCCCATGAAGAATTCGCTGATTGCTCTGGCCCTGGCCGCCGCCCTGCCGTTCACCGCCTCGGCTGCTGAGAACCTGTCCTACAACTACGCCGAAGCCGACTACGCCAAGACCGACAACGACGCGTTCAAGTCCGACGGTTGGGGTGTGAAGGGTTCGTACGGCTTCCTGCCGAACTTCCACGCTTTCGGTGAGTACAGCCGTCAGGAATTCGACCACACCAACGTCAAGCTGGACCAGTGGAAGATCGGTGCCGGCTACAACGTTGAAATCGCTCCGAGCACCGACTTCGTTGCCCGCGTTGCCTATCAGAAGCTCGACCAGAAGCATGGCCTGGACTTCAACGGCTACAGCGCTGAAGCCGGTATCCGCACTGCCTTCGGCGCCCACGCCGAGGTCTACGGCATGGTTGGCTACGAAGACTACGCCAAGAAGCACGGCGTGAATCCGGAAGGCCAGTGGTACGGCCGCCTGGGTGGCCAGGTCAAGCTGAACCAGAACTGGGGCCTGAACGGCGAACTGAAGATGAACCGCGACGGCGACAAGGAATACACCGTCGGCCCGCGCTTCAGCTGGTAACTGCTGTTCCGGCGCGCCTGCGCGCTGGAGGCGTCTCGACAGGCCCGGCTCTTGCCGGGCCTGTTGCGTTTGTGGCGGCGCGAAACAAAATGCCGTCTGACTGGTGGCGCACGCGGGCCGAGCATTGCAAGGAATTGGATTCCGCCGCTGCGGGCACCGGCCTACGGTGGATGTTCCATGTTGCCTGGACAGGCCGCGATGCCACCGACACTCCCGCCCCTGCGGCCTGATCGGCCACGACGCCTGGCGCTGCTGGATCCGCACCCGGTACTTCGGTTGGGCGTGGAAGTTCTGCTCCGCCAACACAGTGGTGTGCAGGTGCGCGTGAGCCTGTCCAACGAGGCGCACCTGCTGCAGCTGCTGGAGCGCAGCCCGAGGTGTGTCGACCTGCTGCTGATCGATGCGCTGCCGATGGGCGACCTGGGCGATGGATTGGCCCTGCTGCGCGTGCTGTCGCAGCGCTGGCCGGCGCTGCCGGTGCTGGTGCTCTCGGCGCACTGCAACGCCAGTACGGTGACCACCGCGATGCGAGCCGGCGCGCGCGGCTTCCTGTCCAAGTCGATGCCACCGGAGACGTTGCTGCGCGCCATTGACGTGGTCGCTCGCGGAGGGCGCTTCGTGCCACCGGAACTACGCGAGGAGCTGAAGCTGCCACGCACACGCCGGGTATCTGCACCGGTGCTGACGCCGCTGAGCCAGCGCGAGCGTGAAGTGCTCGGGTTGGTGCTGAAGGGCGTCAGCACCAGTGAAATGGCCCTGCGCTCAGGGCGCTCGGCCAGCACCATCAGCTCGCAGAAGACGTCGGCCTACCGCAAGCTCGGCATCCGCGGGGATGGTGACCTGTTCCGCTTCCGCCACCTGCTCGAATGCGGCTGAGCGGCCTTACTCGCCCTGGTACTGCTTCTCTTCCACCAGCGCCGAACCGGCCACGCGGTTGATCTCGTTCTTCACCTGCACGCGCTCGCCATTGGTGCCATAGACACCGCGTGCCAGCTGGATGAACGCATCGTCGAACTCCTGGGCCGCTTCCTTGTCGCGCAGCTGGTCCTGGATGTCCCACATGCGTTCGTTGATCGCCTTCAGCTGCTGCTTCAGCGCGTCCAATGCCGGCTGCGCCTGCAGCTGCTGCTGCAGCAAGGGCAACAGGCCATCCAGTTCGGTGCGCACGTTGGCCAGCTTGGCAGCATCGTCGATGCGCTCGGCCTTGATCTCGAGAATGGTGATCTTGTCGATCAGCTCGCCGATCGATACCGGGGTCAGGATGGCGTCCACGTGGTTGGTTCCTGGAAACAAGGCGCCATGATACCGCGCGGCTGGCACGTAGCCTCCATCCACGGGATTTACGCCGAATTTGCGCTGCAGGCCGGGCAGCGCCCTCGATCCGTTACGGCGGCGCCCCCGACACTGCCGTCCCGGCGGCGCGATCGCCTTCGACGAGGAACACAGTGCAGTGAACAGCAAGGAGACGATGGCGGCGCTGGTGGCCGCCCTGGCAGGGCTGCTCGGGATCGGCAGCGCGCAGGCACAGGTGCAGGCCAGTGGCAGTGCTGCATTGACCAGCGACTACGTGTGGCGTGGCAGCTCGCAGAGCGATGGCGACCCGGCGGTGCAGGCCGGCGCGAAGGTCTCGATCCCGTCGGGATGGTACGCCAGCGTGTGGGGTTCGAACGTTTCGTTCAAACCGGACAATGGCGCGCGCAGCGAGTTCGACCTGGTGGCCGGCTGGTCCGGCGCACTGGCGCCGGCCTGGAACCTGGATGCGAACCTGACCCGCTACGTGTACCCGGGCAGCGGCCGCATGCTGGACTGGACCGAACTCAACACCACGTTGACCTGGAAGCAGCGTGCCTGGCTGCAGGTCGCCCATTCCAGCGATGCACTGGCCGGTGGCCATCGCGGCACCTATGCCCAGCTGGGTGTGCGTGTGCCGCTGCACGAACGCGTCCGCCTGGAAGCGGCGGTGGGCCAGTACTGGCTGGCCACCGCGCAGGGCCCGGACTACCTGCATGGCCAGCTCAGTGCCATTGCCACGCTGGCCCCGGCATGGGAGCTGCGTGCCACCGTGCACGACACCGACAGTGCGGCCAAGCGCCTGTTCCCGGGTAACGCCGGTGGACGCTGGGAGCTGGCGCTGCAGGGCAGTTTCTAATTCGACGATGCCGCCTGGCGCGCACGCAGCGCGCCGGGCAGCCACAGCAGCAGGGCCAGCACGGCTACGGCGGCACCGGCCACGCAGACACCGGTCCAGCCGAAGCGCTGGTAGACCTGTGCAGACAGCAACGAGCCCAGCGAGCCGCCGATGAAATAGCCGGTCATGTAGCCGGCATTGAGGCGGTTGCGTGCCGCAGGCTGCAGCGCATAGATCAGGTTCTGGTTGCTGACATGCAGCAGCTGCGCGGCCAGGTCCAGCACCACCACGCCGACCAGCAGCGCCAGCAGCGAGTGGGCCGACAGCCCCAGTGGCAGCCACGACAGCAGCAACAGCGCCAGTGCAATGGCGGTGGCACGTCCGGTCTGGCCACGGTCGGACATGCGACCAGCCAGACCCGCCGCCAGCGTCCCGGCCGCACCGACCAGCCCGAACAGGCCGATGGTGGCGTCGCTGTAGGCGTACGGCGGTTGTGCCAGCAGGAATGCGAGCGGGGTCCAGAAGATCGCGAACATGGCGAAGCTGCAGGCCCCCAGCAGCGTGCGCTGGCGCAGCACCGGTTCCCGCACGAACAGCTCGCCGATGGAGCGCAGCAATGCGAAATAGCCAAGGCCGGCGCTGTGGTGGAATCGCGGCAGGCCGCGCTGCAATGCCAGTGCGGTCAGCACCAGGGTGGCAGCGGCGATCGCGTACACCAGGCGCCAGTCGCCCAGGCTGGAAAGCAGGCCGGCCACGGTGCGCGCCAGCAGGATGCCCAGCAGCAGGCCACTCATCAATGTTCCGACCACGCGGCCACGATGTTCCGGCGCGGCCAGCGTGGCGGCGAACGGCACCAGCACCTGGGCCACCACCGAAAACAGGCCGGTGATCGCGGCGCCCACCAGCAACCAGGTCAGCGACGGTGCGCAGGCACTGATCACCAGTCCGCCCGCCGACAGCAGGCTCATCACCACGATCAGGCGGCGGCGTTCGAACAGGTCACCCAGCGGCACCAGCAGGATCAAGCCGGCGGCATAGCTCAGCTGCGCGGCGGTAACCACCATGCCGACCTGGCCGAACGGCACGCCGAAGGCGTCGGCGATGGTGTGCAGCAGCGGTTGCGCGTAGTAGTTGCTGGCCACGGCCACGCCGGTGGCGACCGACATCAGCAGCACCTGCCAACGGTGCAGAGGGGGAAGGGACGGGCTCACGCGATGTTCCAGGAAGCGGGGGGGCACAGTGTCCGCCTGCTGCGATCATGATGGAAATGAATCATCATCATCCATGCCATCTGAAAACAAGATAGTTGTATGAACCTCAAGCAGCTCGAGTTCGCCGTGGCGCTGGCCGAGGAGGGCAATTTCACCCGTGCCGCCGAGCGCTGCCACGTGGTGCAGTCCGCGCTCAGCCACCAGATCGCCCATCTTGAACAGGAACTGGGTGCCACGCTGTTCGAGCGCCTGCCGCGCCAGGTGCGGGCCACCGCCGCCGGCGAGGCGTTGCTGGTGCACGCACGCCAGGTGCTGGCCAGCCTGCGCCACCTGCGCGCCGACGTGGCCGCCGTCAGTGGCGAAGTGCGTGGGTTGCTGGCCATCGGGCAGATTTCCTCGCTGACCGGAATCGACGTTGTGGCGATGCTGGCGGCCTTCCAGCGCGTGCACCCGCAGGTGGAGTTCCAGTTGCGCGTGGACAAGAGCGAGGACCTGATCGCGCAGGTACAGTCGCGCGCGCTGGATGTGGCACTGGTCGGCCTGGCGCCTTCGGCAGCGCTGTACGGTGTCTGCCATCAGGTGCTGCAGGAGGAGGATCTGGTGGCGGTACTGGCGCCATCGCACCGGCTGGCCGGGCGCAAGCGGCTGCCATTGGCCGCACTGCAGGATGAAGCACTGGTCGACTTCCCGCGCGGCACCGGCGCACGCCGGCAGACCGATGATGCTTTTGCCGCAGCCGGACTGCCGCACACGGTCCGTTTCGAGGTCAACCTGATGGAACTGGTCGAGCGCTTCGTCCGCCATGGGTTGGCGGTCGGCATCGTGCCGGCATTGATCGCCGATGGGTTTCAGGGCGTGGTGCAGATTCCGCTGCAGCCGACCCCGACCCGGCGCGTGCACCTAGTCTGGCAGCGCCTGCCGACACCAGCGGCGCGGGCGTTCGTCGACGCCGTGCTCAACCGCGCAGGCGCAGGCTCAGGCCCTTGAGGAAGTTGCGCAGCATCTGGTCCAGGCAACGCCGGTAGTTGGCGTGCCCGGGTTGGCGGAACAGCGCGCCCACTTCCGACTTGGAGACATTGAAACCTGCGCTGGCAAAGATCTCCATCAGGTCCACGTCGCGCAGCTGGAACGCCACGCGCAGCTTCTTCAGCACCAGGTTGTTGTCGATGCGGGTCTCCACTGCGCGCTGCGGCTGGCTCTCGTCGCGGCCACGCAGGTGCACGATCAGGCCGTCGAGGAAGTGCGCCAGCGCGCTGTCGTTCATCGCCTCGAAACCGGCTTCGTCCTCGCGGCGCAGCCAGGCCTTCACCTGCCCGGTATCCACGGCAAAGGCCGGGTCGGCCATCTGGCACAGGGCGACCACGTGCTGGTCACCCAGGTCCAGGGAGTAGCGCACGCTGCGCAGGACATCATTGTTGATCATGGCCCAATTGTACCGGCCCCTGGCGTGTCACCGGACTGTCATCGAACTGCAGCATCGTGAGCACTCGTTCGCTGGGACCCTTGCATGCGCCGGTATCTGTTTTCCGCACTACTGCTCGCCGGCAGCTTCGCTGCCTTCGCCCAGGACCGCTTCGTACCCGTCGAGCGGCGCCTCAGTGCATCCCAACTGGCCGAGGTCGGGCTCAGCCCAGCGCAGTTGCAGGCGTTGAACCGGGTACTGCGCGAGGCAGAGAGCACGACCGCTGCGTCGACGGCAGCGGTGGCCCCGGTCGCTGCGCCGCTGCCTGCCAATGTGCCGGCACCGGCAGCAATGCATCTGGGCCTGGATGACGAACCGGTCAGTGCCCGTGTAGTCGGAGAGGTCGCAGGCTGGCAGCCCGGCACGCTGTTCACTCTTGATAACGGTCAGCAATGGCAGGTGATGAAGGGACAGATGAAGCTGCGCAAGGTGTTGCAGTCGCCGCAGATCGCCGTTGTTCCTGGAATTGCCGGGCGCTGGTTCCTGCAGGTCGACGAAGACCTGCCCAAGGCCAGAGTGTTTCGCGTGCGTTGAGCCGGGGGGACGGCTGGACGGCGGGCAACTCAGGACGGGCCGGGAATGCCAGAATGGGCGTCCGGTTTTTCCCCCCTGGAGTTGCCTGATGACCCGCACTGTCCTGATTACCGGCGCCACGTCCGGCTTCGGCGCCGCCGCCGTCCACCGCTTCGCCCAGGCCGGCTGGAAAGTGATCGCCACGGGCCGCCGCAGCGAACGCCTGCAGCCGCTGGTCGAGCGCTACGGCAAGGACGTGGTGCACGCCGCCGCCTTCGACATCCGCGATGCGGTGGCGATGGAGGCGGCCCTGCTGGCGCTGCCGCCGGCCTTTGGCGAGATCGACCTGCTGGTCAACAACGCTGGCCTGGCGCAGGGCACCGCGCCGGCACAGAGCGCCACGCTGTCGGACTGGACCACGATGATCGACACCAACATCACCGCGCTGGTGACCCTGACCCACCGGCTGCTGCCGCAGCTGGTGGAGCGCAAGGGCGCGATCATCAACATCTCGTCGGTGGCCGGCGTCTACCCGTACCCGGGTGGCAACGCCTACGGTGGCACCAAGGCCTTCGTCAGCCAGTTCTCGCTGGGCCTGCGTTCGGACCTGCACGGCACCGGCGTGCGCGTGACCACGATCGAGCCGGGCATGGCCGAAACCGAATTCACCGTGGTACGTACCCATGGCGACCAGAACGCCTCGGACAAGCTCTACAGCGGCGCCAACCCGATGACCGCCGAAGACATCGCCGAGCAGATCTTCTGGGTGGCCAGCCTGCCGCCGCACCTGAACATCAACCGGCTGGAGCTGATGCCGGTCAGCCAGTCGTTTGCCGGATTCCAGGTCGCCCGCGAGGGCTGACCGGAGTTGTATCGCTTTTTGCAGAGTCGAGCATGGCTCGACTCTACAGAAACAAGAAAGCCGGGCACTGCCCGGCTTTTTCATTCACATCGGCAGGCTTACTGCGCCTTGATCGCCATCGCCTGCAGGCCGGTGCCATCCAGCTTCTGCTTGGCTTCGGACAACTCGCCGGCACTGCCGTACGGGCCCATGCGCACGCGGTACACGGTCTTGCCGTTGATCTGCGCCGACTCCACGCGTGCCGCCAGGCCCATCATGGCGAGCTTGGCCTTGGTGGCTTCGGCGTCACCGGAAGCCCCAAAGGCTCCTGCCTGCAGGATGTAGCGGGCGTTGTCGGCGGCCGCTGGTGCAGCTGCGGCCGGCGGTGCCGATGCGGCGGGCGCGCTTTCCGCGCGCGGCGCCGGAGTGGCGGCCGCCGTGCTGGCCGACGGGGTTGCCGCGGCCGGGCGCTCGCTCAGCGGTGCCGGCAACGGACGGTTGGTCGCGGTTACCGGCGCGGTGCTTGCGACGCTGGCCGTTGCGGTCGGTGCCGGCGTGGCCGTACTGGCCGGCGGTACCGGCTTGCCCTCCAGCGCGGCCTGCGCGCGCGACGCTTCGGCCTTGGCCCGGCGCTGATCCTCGGCGCGCGCGCTGGCGGCCAGTTCGGCGTCGGACATTTCCACTTCCTTGCCCGGCAGCAGGGTGTAGAAGTCGTACTGCGTCGCGGCGGGCTTCTCCGGTTCGGCCGGCTTCGGCGTGGCCGGCTGCGCGGCCGGCTGGCTGCCGACATCGCTGTCGGCATCAGCGACCGGGGCCGGCTGCGCGTTCGGGTTCGGCTGCGGACCGGCACGCAGGAAGCCATCGCCTTCGCCCTTGAACAGGTTCGGCGCCGCCAGGAACACCACGGCGGCGATCGCCACACCGGCCACCAGCCACACCCATCCGGGGGTGCCCTGGCTGCTGCTGTTGCGTCGTGCCTGGGTTTTGCCGCGTCGTGCTGCCATGTGTACTGCGTCTCCTGATGCTTACATTTTTTCCGGGGCACTCACGCCCAGGAGTTCGAGGCCGTTGGCCAGCACCTGGCGCGCCGCGCAGGCCAGGGTCAGCTTGGCGTTGCGATCGGTGGCGTCGTCCACCAGCACCGGCGTCCCGTGATACCACGTGTGGAAGGCATGCGCCAATTCACGCAGGTACTGCGCCACCAGGTGCGGCTCCAGCGCCACGCCGGCCGCTTCCACCACTTCCGGATACCGCGAGATCTCGTTCATCAGCCCCAGCGAGGCATCGTCGGCCAGGCGGCCCAGATTGGCCAGGCCATTGCCCTGCTCGTACACAAGGCCCTTTTCCTGGGCCTGGCGCAGCAGGCTGCAGACGCGGGCGTGCGCGTACTGCACGTAGAACACCGGATTGTCGTTGCTCTGCTGGCGGGCCAGGTCGATGTCGAAGGTCAGCTGCGAATCGGGCTTGCGCGCGATCAGGAACCAGCGGGTCGCATCGCGGCCGGCCTCCTCGATCAGGTCGCGCAGGGTGAAATAGCTGCCGGCACGCTTGGACAGCTTCACTTCCTCGCCGCCGCGCATGACGGTGACCATCTGGTGCAGCACGTATTCCGGCCAGCCCTGCGGGATGCCCACTTCCAGCGCCTGCAGGCCGGCGCGTACGCGCGCCAGCGAGCCGTGGTGATCGGCACCCAGTTCGGTGATCGCGCGCTCGTAGCCGCGCTGCCACTTGGACAGGTGGTAGGCCACGTCCGGTACGAAGTAGGTGAAGGTGCCGTCGGACTTGCGCATCACGCGGTCCTTGTCGTCACCGAAATCGGTGCTGCGCAGCCACAGCGCGCCGCCTTCCTCGTAGGTGTGCCCGGAGGCCTGCAGCTTGGCCACGGCCTCGGCGACCTTGCCATCGGCGTACAGCGAGCTTTCCAGGAAGTAGATGTCGAAGTCGACGCCGAAGGCGGCCAGGTCCAGGTTCTGCTCGTTGCGCAGGTAGGCCACGGCGAAGCGACGGATCGCCTGCATGTCGTCCGGGTCCTTGGCGCCGACCACCAGCGTGCCTTCCAGGTCAACGCTGGCGCCGGCCATGTAGGCGCGGGCAACGTCGGCGATGTACTCACCGCGGTAGCCGCCTTCCGGCCAGCCTTCCTGGTCCGGCGCAATGCCCTTCACGCGGGCCTGCACCGACAGCGCCAGGTTCTCGATCTGCACGCCGGCGTCGTTGTAGTAGAACTCGCGCTTGGCGTTCCAGCCGTTGGCGTCGAGCACGCGGGCCACGCAGTCGCCGATAGCCGCCGCGCGGCCATGGCCGACATGCAGCGGGCCGGTCGGGTTGGCCGACACGTACTCCACGCCCACCGTGCGGCCATTGCCGGACAGGTTGCGGCCGTAGTCGTGGGCTTCCTTGATGACCGACGCGGCTTCGCGCTGGTACGCAGCCGGAGCCAGGTGGAAGTTGATGAAGCCAGGGCCGGCGATCTCGACCTTGCTGACGTCCTCGCTGCGCGGAAGCGCCTCGACCAGCGCCTGAGCCAGTGCGCGCGGATTGCTGCGCGCGGCCTTGGCCAGCAGCATCGCGGCGTTGGTGGCGAAGTCGCCATGGTCACGGGTCTTCGGGCGCTCGACCACGAAGTCCGGCGGCAGGGAGTCGGCGGGCAGGGTGCCATTGGCGCGCAAGGCTTCGATGCCTTGGCTGATCAGGGCGCGGAGGAGATTTTTCACGAGGCCTGCTGTGAGAATGAGCGGCGGAATCGCCCATTTTAGCGCAGATACCCGCGCCCACGCTGACCAGAACATGCCTGTGGGGGGTACCTGCCCGGCCCTGGTCAGGCCCGCTCAGCCGAACAGGCGTGGCTGGGGCGGGGACAGCAGGCCCCGTTCAGCAAACGAAACGGGGCGGCCTTCGCCGACCACGAAGTGGTCCAGCAGGCGTACGTCCACCAGTGCCAGCGCCTGCTGCAGTTCATCGGTGATCCGGGTATCGGCGCCGGAGGGTTCCGGGTCGCCGGAGGGGTGGTTGTGGCTGAGGATCACCGCTGCCGCATTGTGCAGCAGGGCTCGCCGCACCACCTCGCGGGGGTAGACCGGGGCGGCATTGATGGTGCCCTGGAACAGTTCCTCGCAGGCGATCAGCCGGTGGCGGTTGTCCAGGAACAGCGCCATGAAGATCTCGCGGGCCTGGCCGCGCAGGCGGTGCTGCAGGTAGCGGCCGACCGCGGCTGGGTTGTTGCCGACCGCCTCGCCCTGCTGAAGCTCGGCGGCCAGGTAGCGATGGGCCAGTTCCAGGCCGGCGGCCAGGGCACAGCTTCGTGCCGGCCCCAGCCCCGGCAACCGGGCCAGCTCGCGGGCCGGGCGGTCCAGCAGCACGCGCAGGGGGCCATGCGCCTGCAACAGGTCGCGGGCGGTCTGCACCGCGTCGCGTCCACCGAAGCCGGAGCCGAGAAACAGCGCCAGCAGCTCTGCGTCGGACAACGTGGCGGGGCCGCGGGCGATCAGCTTCTCGCGGGGACGTTCCTGCTCGGGCCAGTCATGGATGGGCATGCCTGCATCATCGCCAGCGCGCGTGATGCGTCCCATCAGGGCAGGGCGCACGCCCGGGTAGGCTGTTGCCTCAGTCGCGTCGCGACTGCAGATAGGCGAACAGCTCCTGGTTGTTCTGCAGCCCCAGCTTGCGCTTGGCTTCGGCCTTCTGCCGGCTGATCGTTTTCGGGCTGCGGCCGCAGTGGACGGCGATGGCGTTCACTTTCAGCCCGGCGGCCAACAGGTCCAGCACTTCCTGTTCGCGGGCCGACAGCGCCGCCGGCTCACGCGCGAACATCAGGTCGCGCGCCTGCAGGTGGTCGCGCAGCTGCTGCGAGACGAACACCTGCCCAGCCATGGCCGCGTTCAGGGCCTGCGGCAACTCGCCGAAATCGGCGCACTTGTCGACCAGGCCACTGACACCTTCACGCAGCAGGCCATCGAGCAGGCCGGGGTGACGGGCGCCGGTAAGCACCACCACGGGCATGCCCGGGTGGCGTGCGCGCAGCTCAGCGATCAGTTCCGGGCCATCCGGGCCGGTGCCCGGCATGGAGAGGTCGGTCAGCACCGCGTCGCAGCCGTGGTGCTCGACCAGCTGCAGCAGCTGGGCGCCGTCACGCGCGCTGCCGACGACCTCCATCAGATGGGTCTGCAGCACGATGCGGATGCCGTGCAGGACGACGGGATGGTCGTCGGCGATGATGATGCGCGGGTGCACGCGGAATCCTCGAAAAGCGAAGCGGCACACCTGCGGTGGCCACTGACGATTCTGCAAACGTGGCCGGCCAACAGGTATAGGAAAGTTCCGAATCGCAGTGTCTTGAACCCCGGAAGCGTTGTGGCGCAAGTCCCATCTGCTGATAGCCGCCCGCTATGTGTGCCGTGTACCGGGACATTACCGACCATCGGGTAAGCTAATGCCCTCGTTTGCACAGGAATTCCAGGTGGCTGACTCCCCCAACGCTTCCCCCGCGCCGGCCCGCGCGCTGGAAGGCCAGAAACTGCTGTTGTGCGTCGGAGGCGGGATCGCGGCCTACAAGGCCCTGGAGCTGGTGCGGCGCCTGCGTGACGCGGGCGCCCAGGTGCAGGTGGCGATGACCGCCGGCGCCCAGCAGTTCGTCACCCCCCTCAGCTTCCAGGCCCTGTCCGGGCAGCCGACCCGCACCACGCTGTGGGACAGCGCCGCCGAGCAGGCCATGGGCCACATCGAGCTGGCCCGCTGGGCCGACCGCATCGTGGTCGCGCCGGGTACCGCCGATCTGCTGGCGCGGCTGGCCCAGGGCCATGCCGATGACCTGGTCAGCACCCTGTGTCTGGCCAGCACCGCACCGCTGACGATCTGCCCGGCAATGAACCACCGGATGTGGCTGCATCCGGCTACCCAGGCCAACATCGCCCTGCTGCGCCAGCGCGGTGCGCAGGTGATCGGCCCGGTCGATGGCCCGCTGGCCGAAGGTGAATCCGGCCCCGGTCGGCTGGCCGAACCGGGCGACATCGTGGCCGCGCTGGCGACCAATGGCGGGGTCGTTGCGACGGTTGCCGCGCCGGAAACCCGTGCCCTGCAGGGGTTGCGCCTGCTGATCAGTGCCGGCCCGACCTACGAAGACATCGATCCGGTGCGCTACGTCGGCAACCGCAGCAGCGGCAAGATGGGCTTCGCCCTGGCCGCCGCCGCCGCCGCGCTGGGCGCGCAGGTGGTGCTGGTCAGTGGCCCGGTACAGCTGCCGACGCCGCCGGGCGTGCAGCGCATCGATGTGCGCTCGGCCGCGCAGATGCGCGATGCCGTACTGAAGTCGCTGCCCGCCGACATCTATATCGGTGCCGCCGCAGTGTCCGACTACACCCCGCGCCAGGTCGCCGCGCAGAAGCTGAAGAAGACCGCCGACAGCCAGTCGCTGGTGATCGAGCTGGTGCGCACGCCGGACATCCTGGCCGAAGTCGCCGCGCAGACGCAGTCGCTGAAGCTGGTGGTCGGCTTTGCCGCCGAGACCCATGACGTGGAGAAATATGCTCGCGGCAAGCTGATCGACAAGCGCCTGGACCTGGTGATCGCCAACCAGGTCGGCATCAGTGGCGGTGGTTTCGAGAGCGACAACAATGCCGCCACGGCCTTCTGGCAGGACGGTGAACAGGTATTCCCGGCCACCTCCAAGCGCGAACTGGCCGAACAACTGCTGGCGCTGATCGCGCGGAGACTCCAGGCATGACCCAGGCATCCCTTTCCCAACCGCTGCAGGTCAAGCTGCTCGATCCGCGCTTCGGCGACAGCTGGCCGCTGCCGGCCTACGCCACCGAAGCCAGCGCCGGCATGGACCTGCGCGCGGCGCTGGATACCGCGCTGACCCTGCAGCCGGGCGACACCGCGCTGGTGCCCAGCGGCCTGGCCATCCACATTGCCGACCCGAACCTGTGCGCGGTGATCCTGCCGCGTTCCGGGCTGGGCCATCGGCATGGCATCGTGCTGGGCAACGGCACCGGCCTGATCGATGCCGACTACCAGGGGCCGCTGCTGATCAGCGTCTGGAACCGTGGCCGCGAGGCCTTCACCATCGAGCCCGGCGATCGCATCGCGCAGCTGGTGGTGGTTCCGATTGCCCGCGTCAGCCTGCAGGTGGTGGATACTTTCACCGACAGCGTGCGGGGCACGGGTGGATTCGGCCATACCGGGGTGCGTTGACAGGGGACATCGATGAGCGGCATCGGGGAAGGACAGCGGGGACGGTCGTTGGGTCGCAGTGCACCACTACTGGGGGTGCTGCTGATCCTGCTGGCCGGCTGGTTCGGATGGAGCGCGGTGCAGCAATGGCGGCAGGAGGCCAACGGCCAGGCGCTGGAAGAAGCGCGCGACCAGGCCGTGCAGGGCCTGCAGCAGGCCGCTGCAGGCCAGTTGCAGCAGCTGCAGCAGCAGTTGAAGAACGATCGCGTGCAGCAGGCGCTGCAGGCCGGCGATGCCGCTGCAGCGGCGCTGGCCGTGCGCGAGAGCTGGACCGGGGTTGAGCAGGTCGAGGTGCTGACGGCCGATCTGGCCAACGCCTATGCCGATCCGGCCACCTTCGGGTATGCACGCCTGGCCCTGCTGGAAGCGGCGGTGGCTGAGGGCAAACCCAGCCTGCGCGTCGTCCGCGATGGTGGCGGCAATCGCCTGGGCCTGGCTGCGCCAGTGCAGCTGGGCAGCCTGGGGCCGGCCGTGATCTATGTCCGCCAGCCGCTGCTGCGGCTGACCTCGCCGCTGGACCAGGTGCGTGCGCCGTCCGCAGGCTTCCTTGGCCTGCGCCAGGGTGGCTTCGATCTGGTCACCCAGGGCGACGTGGGCCTGTCCGAAAGCGCCGAAGCCCTGGCGCGCCCGGTTGCAGGCACGCCGCTGCGGCTGGTCGCGTCGGTGCCGAATGTCGACGCCGGTCCGCTGGGCCTGGGCGCGCTGGCCAGCGCCATTGTGGCGTTGCTGCTGGCGTTCATTGCCGTGTTGCTGGTGGTGGGACGTGACCGACTGCCGAAGTCGCTGCCCTTCCCGCGCCGCGCCGCAGCGTCCGAGGCCGACCATGGCCCGACCCTGAGCGAGAGCCTGCAGCAGGCGCCGCCATCCGAGGCCGCTGTGACCGACAGTGGCGATGCCGCGCCACCGCCGCCACCGCCAGTGCCCGCTGAAGAGCTGGCCGCCGGCATCTTCCGTGCTTATGACATCCGCGGCGTGGTGGGCAGTGAACTGACACCGAAGACCGCGGCGCTGATCGGCCAGGCCATCGGCACCGTGGCACTGGAGCAGGGCCTGCGCGAGGTGGTGATCGGTCGCGATGGCCGCCTGTCCGGACCCGAGCTGACGGCTGGGCTGGCCGAGGGCCTGCGCCGTGCCGGCTGCGCGGTGATCGACATCGGCCTGGCGCCCACCCCGCTGGTGTACTACGCCGCCTTCCATCTGCGTACCGGCACCTGCGTGGCAGTCACCGGCAGCCACAATCCGCCCGAGTACAACGGCTTCAAGGTGGTCATTGGCGGAGAGACGCTGTCCGGCGATGCCATCACCGATCTCTACCAGCGCATCGTCGAGGGCCGCCTGGTGCAGGCCGCTGAGCCCGGTGACTACCAGCAGCGCGATGTCAGTGCCGACTACATCCAGCGCATCGCCGATGACGTGCAGCTGGACCGTCCGCTGAAGGTCGTGGCCGATGCCGGCAATGGCGTGGCCGGCGCACTGGCGCCGCAGCTGCTGGAAGCGATCGGCGCCGACGTCATTCCGCTGTACTGCGACGTCGACGGCACCTTCCCCAACCATCATCCCGACCCGAGCGAACCGGCCAACCTGGAAGACCTGGTGCAGACGGTCAAGCGCTTTGGCGCCGATCTCGGCGTTGCCTTCGATGGCGACGGCGACCGGCTGGGCGTGGTGACCGGCGAAGGCCGGATCATCTACGCCGATCGCCTGCTGATGCTGTTCGCTGCCGATGTGTTGATGCGCAATCCGGGCGCGATGGTGATCTACGACGTGAAGTGCACCGGCAAGCTGTCCGACCACGTGTTGCGCAACGGTGGCAGCCCGCTGATGTGGAAGACCGGGCATTCGCTGATGAAGGCGAAGATGCGCGAGACCGATGCCGAGCTGGCCGGCGAGATGAGCGGCCACTTCTTCTTCAAGGAACGCTGGTTCGGTTTCGACGACGGTCTGTACGCCGCTGCGCGATTGCTGGAGATCCTGGCCCAGCGCGAGGAAACGCCGGGCGAGGTGCTGGGCGAGCTGCCGGAAATGGTCGCCACGCCGGAGCTGAAGGTACCGGTGGCCGACGGGACGCCGCATGCCCTGGTGGCGATGCTGGTGGCGGCGGCGCAGTCCCCGGACAACCCGTATGTGGGTGGCCGTCTGTCGACCATCGACGGGCTGCGCGTGGACTTCGCCGATGGCTGGGGCCTGGTGCGTGCCTCCAATACCACGCCGGTGCTGGTGCTGCGCTTCGAAGGCAACGACGAGGCGGCACTGGAACGCATCCAGGCCCTGTTCCGCAGCCAGCTGCAACCAGTGCTGGGCGACACCCCGCTGGGGTTCTGACCCCTTTGGAAGCTGCAGCAGAATGGGTAGTGCCGGCCGCTGGCCGGCAAGCCCATGAACCTCACACACCCTGCAGTTGCCGGCCAGCGGCCGGCACTACCCCTTGAACCGCAACCCCACGCCCGGCTCGGTGAACAGGTAGCGCGAATCCAGCGCCGAATCGCCCAGCTTGTGCCGCAGCTTGCCGACCAGGATGCGCAGGTAGTGGGTGTCGTGCTGGTGGGTCGGCCCCCAGATCTCCTGCAGGATCTGCGGCTGGGTCACCACCCGTCCGGCATTGCGCAGCAGCAGCGACAGCAGCGCGTATTCCTTGCGGGTCAACGCCACCGGCTCACCCTGCAGGGCGACTTCGCGACGCACCAGGTCCACGTGCAGGTGGCCATCGTCGAACACCGGCGGTGTGCCATCGGTCGGCACGCTGCGCGTGCGCAGCAGCGCCCGCACGCGCGCCATCAGTTCCTGCGTGCCGAACGGCTTGGTCACGTAGTCGTTGGCGCCGGTATCCAGTGCGCGCACCTTCTCGGCTTCGCCGGCGCGCACGGTCAGCATGATCACCGGCACCTGGCTCCACTGGCGCAGCTGTTCCAGGACCTCGTGGCCTTCCATGTCCGGCAGGCCGATATCCAGGATCACCAGGTCCATGTCCTCGCTGGCGGCCAGCTGCAGGCCTTCCTGGCCGGTGGCGGCCTGCCGCACCTGGTAGCCCTGCGCGCGCAGGCTGATGTCCAGGAACCGGCGGATCTGGGTTTCATCATCGATCACCAGCACGCGTGCGGCCGGCACGCTGGCATCAATCGGGGTCGGGCTCATCGTGGGAGGCTGGCTTGAGCAGGGGCAGGGTGATGCGGATCAGGGTACCGCGACCGTCGCGTCCGGGCAGCGCCTGCACGCTGCCGCCATGTGCGCCGATCATGCCCTGGCAGATGGTCAGGCCCAGGCCGGTGCCGTGGCGGCCTCGGTCACCGCGCTCGACGCTGTAGAACATGTCGAAGATGCGCGCGCGCTCGTCATCGGGAATGCCGGGGCCGGCGTCGATCACGTCGATGCGCAGCTGGCCGTCCAGCTCGCGCGCCTGTACCTGCACGGCGGCGTCGGGCGGCGAGAACTTGGCCGCGTTCTCCATCACGTTGAACACGGCCTGTTCGACCAGCGCCGGGTGCACCCAGATCGGTGCCAGCGTGGCTGGAATGTCCAGCTCCAGCCGCACCTTTGGCTGGTAGCGCTGCAGGCGCCGTGCCGCCGAGCCGATCAGCTCGTCCACGCCGATCCAGTCGCGGTTGATCTTCAGCCCTTCGTGGCCGAGCCGGGTCATGTCCAGCAGGTTCTGGATGTAGCGGTCCAGCCGTTCGCCCTCGACCAGGATGGTGTCCAGCAGGGCGCGGCGATCAGCGGTATCCATCGCTGCACCGTAGCTGGCCAGGCTGTCGGCCGACCCGATCATCGCTGCCAGCGGCGAGCGCAGGTCGTGCGACACCGAGGAGAGCAGGGCCGAGCGCAGCCGCTCGGTCTCGTTGCTGACGTGCGCCTGCTCCAGTTCCGCCACCAGCCGCGTGCGCAGCGCGGCCTGGGCGATGTCATCGACCATCGCTTCGGCCAGCTGCCGCTGCTCGGGCAGCAGGCGCGCCTGTGCGCCGGGCAGGTACAGGCCGGCCACGCCGATCGCACGGTCTTCGCCGTCCAGCAGCGGCAGGAACCACCATTGCGCGCCGGCCAGGGTATCGGTGAAACGCCCGCTGGGCTGGCCGTGGCGCAGCGCCCAGTCGGCGGCAGCCAGGTCGGTATCGCCGGGCTGGCTGCGGCCGCCGGCGGCGGTATCGGTGCCGATCCGCAGCCACGCCGGCACGTCCAGGGCCTGCTCCAGCGCATGCCGGCCCGCCTGTGCCACCTCGCCGTTGCCGGCCGCACTGGCCAGCTGGCGTCCCAGCTGCTGGCGCGCGCGCGCATGGCGGTTGGCCGCACGCAGCGCGATGACCTGCATGCGCAGGCGCGAGGCCAGGCGCCCGGCCACCAGTGCCGCGGCCAGGAACAGGAAAACGGTGATCACGCCCTGGCGTGCACCGATGGCGAAGGTGAAGCGCGGCGCGATGAACAGGAAGTTGTAGGCGAGGAAACACAGGATCGCGGCCATCACCGCCACGCTGGCGCGCGTGCGTGCAGCCACCAGTACCACCGCGACGATGAACACCATCGACAGGTCGGCCATGCCCACCCAGTGTTCGGCCAGCCACGCCACCGCACAGGCCAATGCGGTCGCGATCAGGGCTTGTGCAGGCTCGTAGCTGATGCCGCGCATCGGCGGCAGCAGGCTCTCGCGGCGCGAGCGTGCGCGTGCCTGCGGCGTGCTGATGATGGTGATCTCGTAATGCGCGCCACGCTGGATCAGCTGCTGGGTCAGGGTGCGGTTGAACATCCGTGCCAGTGGACGTTCGCGGGTACGGCCCAGCACCAGGGTCGACACGCCGTTGTGTGCGGCGTGGTCGAGCAGGGCATCGGCAATGCTCGATCCATGCAGCAGTTCGGCGTCGCCGCCCAGCCGCCTTGCCAGCGCAAAGGCCGCATCGATCTCGCGCCGGGTCGCCTCGTCCTGGCGCCGGCCCTGCACGGTCACTACCGTCCACGGTGCGTCGCGGCGCTCTGCGATGCGCCGCGCCACCCGCACCAGGTATTCGCTCTGGCCGCCCCCGTCGATGGCCACCAGAACGCCGCGACGCAGGGGCAGATTGCCTTCGCCACGCGCGGCGCGGGTTTCGCGCAGGCTGCTGTCGACGCGGTCGGCGGCTTCCTGCATCGCCAGTTCGCGCAGCGCGGTCAGGTTGGCCGGCGAGAAGAACGCCTGCAGGGCCTGTGCGGCCTGTTCCGGCACATAGACCTTGCCCTGCTGCAGGCGCGCGATCAGTTCGCGCGGCGGCAGATCGACCAGCACGATGTCGTGCAGGCGGTCGAGCACGCCGTCGGGCACGGTCTCGCTGACCCGCACGCCGGTGATCCGCATCACCACGTCGTTGAGGCTTTCCAGATGCTGGATGTTGACCGTGGTCCAGACGTCGATGCCGGCGTCCAGCAGCTCCATCACATCCTGCCAGCGCCGCTCATGGCGGCTGCCGGGCGCATTGCGATGGGCCAGTTCATCCACCAGCACCAGCGCTGGATGCCGTGCCAGCACGGCATCCAGGTCCATCTCCTGCAGGGCATGGCCGTGATAGGCCACGTCCTTCAGCGGCAGCTGCGGCAGGCCCTCCAGCAGCGCCTGGGTATCGGTGCGTCCATGGGTTTCCACCAGGCCCACCACCAGGTCGACGCCGCGGCGCAGCTGTTCCTGCGCGCGGGTCAGCATGGCGTAGGTCTTGCCCACGCCCGGCGCCGCACCGAGGAACACGGTCAGCTTGCCGCCGGCTTCGCGTTGCAGGCCTTCAACCAGGGCATCGGCCTGGCGGGTACGTGCATCAGTCATGGGAGCCGCTGTCATGGCCACCATTGTGCGCGCAGCAGGTGCAACCCAGCATCACGGCGCCTTGGCCGCATGGTCCAGCGCGAAGTTCAGCGTCACCACGTTCACCCGTGGCTGCCCGAACAGGCCCCACTGGCGCCCTTCGGTATGCGCCTGCACCAGTGCCTGCACGCGCTCCACCGGCAGGCCACGGGCACGCGCCACGCGTGCTACCTGCAGCTGCGCCGCCGCCGGCGACAGCTGCGGATCCAGTCCGCCGGCGGACTGGCTGACCAGGTCCGCTGGCACCTGCGCCGGGGCGACACCTTCGCGCGCGGCCACCGCAGCCGTGCTGGCGGCAACACGTTCGGCCAACGCCGGGTTGCTGCGCGCCAGGTTGGAACCGGCCGCGGCCATCGGGTCGTAGTTGGCCGCCGACGGACGCGCCTGGAAGTAGCCGTCACCGGTGAACGGCTGCGCCAGCCAGGCCGAGCCGCGCACCTGGCCGCTGCCATCGCGCAGCAGGCTGCCTTCGGCCTGGGTCGGGTAGGCCAGCCCGGCAAAGCCGGTGGCGATGCCGGCGTAGACCGCGCCGGCCAGCAGCAGGGAGGCCAGACCCAGGCCGATCGCCGGGCGCCAGCAGGCGCCATCCTGCAGGCTGGCCACGCGGGCCTCGGCCTTGGCGTCGCCCGGAAGGGAAGATGAGGTGGAAGCAGAACGGTTCATGCGCCGAATACCAGGACAAGAAGGAGGTCAATCGCCTTGATCGCTGCGAACGGCAGCAGTACGCCGCCGAGGCCGTATACCAGCATGTTCCGGCGCAGCAGTGCGGTGGCGGTGGCCGGGCGGAAGCGCACGCCACGCAGGGCGAGCGGGATCAGCGCGGGAATCACCAGGGCGTTGAAGATCAGCGCCGCCAGCACCGCGTTGCGCGGGCTCGACAGCTGCATCACGTTCAGTGCGGCCATGGTCGGAACGGCCGCGGCGAACAGCGCCGGCAGGATCGCGAAGTACTTGGACACGTCGTTGGCCAGCGAGAAGGTGGTCAGCGCGCCGCGGGTGATCAGCTGCTGCTTGCCCACTTCCACCACCGACAGCAGCTTGGCCGGGTCCGAATCGAGGTCGACCATGTTGCCGGCCTCCTTCGCCGCCTGCGTGCCGGAGTTCATCGCCAGGCCGATGTCGGCCTGGGCCAGCGCGGGAGCATCGTTGGTGCCATCGCCCACCATCGCCACCAGGCGGCCACCGGCCTGTTCCTGGCGGATGCGTGCCAGCTTGTCTTCCGGACGGGCCTCGGCGATGTAGTCGTCGACGCCAGCCTCGGCGGCAATGGCTGCTGCCGTCAGCGGGTTGTCGCCGGTGATCATCACCGTACGGATGCCCATCGCCCGCAGCTGCGCGAACTTCTCGCGCATGCCGTGCTTGACCACGTCCGACAGCTCGATCACGCCCAGCACGTGGCGACCCTCGGCCACCACCAGCGGGGTGGCGCCATTGCGCGCGACCTGCTCGACGCGCCCGGCCAGTTCAGCCGGCACGCTGCCGCCCAGCGCCTGCACGTGGGCACGGATCGCATCGGCGGCGCCCTTGCGGATCTGCCGCCCATGTTCCAGATCCACGCCGGACATGCGGGTCTGGGCACTGAAGGCTAGGTAGTCGGCATGGTCCGGCTCGGCGGTGGCGCAGCCCTGTTCGCGCGCCAGGCGCACGATCGACTTGCCTTCCGGGGTCGGGTCGGCCAGCGAGGACAGCAGTGCCGCCTCGCGCAGCTGGCTGGCATCGATGCCGGCCAGCGGATGGAAGTGGCTGGCCTGGCGGTCGCCGTAGGTGATGGTGCCGGTCTTGTCCAGCAGCAGCACGTCGACGTCGCCGGCCACTTCCACCGCCTTGCCCGACTTGGCCAGTACGTTCGCGGCCAGCGCACGGTTCATGCCGGCGATGCCGATGGCCGGCAGCAGGCCGCCGATGGTGGTCGGGATCAGGCACACCAGCAGCGCGATCAGCAGCAGCGGATCGACCTTGACGCCGACGGCTGCACCAATGGCCGGCAACGTGGCCACCACCACCAGGAAGGTCAGCGTCATCGCCGCCAGCAGCAGGGTCAGCGCGATCTCGTTGGGGGTCTTCTGGCGGTTGGCACCTTCCACCAGCGCGATCATCCGGTCCAGGAAGCTGTGGCCCGGCTCGGCGGTCACCCGCACGATGATCTGGTCGGACAGCACCTTGGTGCCACCGATCACACCGGAACGGTCGGTACCTGCCTCGCGCAGCACCGGTGCCGATTCGCCGGTCACCGCCGCTTCGTTGATGGTGGCCAGGCCCTGCACGATCTCGCCATCGGCCGGCACCAGCTCACCGGCACTGACGATCACATGGTCGCCCGGGCGCAGTTCGGCGGCCGGCACCTGGGCTTCTGCGGCACCCGGCTGCGGCGCCGCCAGCCGGCGTGCCACCAGGTCCTGGCGGGCACGGCGCAGTGACGCGGCCTGGCCACGGCCACGCGCCTCGGCCACTGCTTCGGCGAAATTGCCGAACAACACGGTCACCAGCAGGATCGCGGTCACTGCCATGCCGAAGCCCAGCGGCGCATTGCCGGTCAGTGTGACGATGGCCGCGACGATCGTGCCAGCCATCACCACCGCCATCACCGGGCTGCGCACCAGGTGCATCGGCGAAAGCTTGCGTACTGCTTCGACCAGCGCACGGCGCAGGCCGGCGCCATCAAGCAGCGCAGGGCGCGGGGCAAGGGAACTACGGGTGGAACTTGCGTGGGTACTCATCGGGGTGTCCTTAGTGCAGTCCCAGGCTGAGGTGGTCGGCGATCGGGCCGAGTACCAGCGCCGGCATGAACTGCAGCACGGTCAGGATGACGATCACCGAGACCAGGGTCAGGGCGAAGGTCGGGGTTTCGATCTGCAGGCTGCCGGCAGACTCCGGCGCCTGGCGCTTGGCGGCCAGCTGTGCGGCCACCACCAGCGGGATGATCAGCAGCGGGAAGCGGCCCAGCAGCAGCACCAGCGAGCAGCTCAGGTTCCACCACAGCGTGGCGTCGCCCAGCCCCTCGAAGCCCGAGCCGTTGTTGGCGTAGGCCGAGACGTACTCGTAGAACACCTGGCTGATGCCATGGAAGCCCGGGTTGGAGGTAGCGGCCAGCCCGGGCACGGCCAGGGTGATCGCGGTGAACACCAGCAGGGTGATCGGCTGCAGCAGCACCAGCAGGGCCAGCAGGCGTACCTGTGGCGTCTCCAGCTTGCGGCCGAACAGTTCCGGCGTACGTCCGGTCATCAACCCGGCCAGGAACACGCCCAGCAGCAGGTACACGATGAACTGCTGCAGGCCACAGCCTATGCCGCCCCAGATCGCGCTGACCAGCATGTTGACCATCGCGATGCCGCCACTCAGCGGCGCCAGCGAGTCATGCATGCCGTTGACCGACCCGTTGGAGACCTGGGTGGTCACCGCCGCCCACAGCGCCGTGCCGTCGGCGCCGAAGCGCACCTCCTTGCCTTCCATCAGCAGCGGCGTGGCGGCGCTGGCACTGTGCCCTTCGCTCCACACCATCGCGCCGGTGGACAGCAGCGACATGCCCAGCATGCAGCTGAACACCAGGGCGCCGAACCGGCGCCGGCCGGTGAACGCACCGATCATGAAGATCACCGCCATCGGCACCAGCAGGATGCCGACGATCTCCAGCGCGTTCGACAGCGGGGTCGGGTTCTCCAGCGGGAAGCTGCTGTTCGGGCCGTACCAGCCGCCACCGTTGGCGCCCAGCTGCTTGGCCGCGACCATCGCCGCCACCGGGCCCAGCGGCAGTTTCTGTCCGGTCATGCCGGCGCTGGCATCGATCGGCGTGGCCTGCGGGCCACCGGCCATCGTCGACGGCACGCCCTGGCTGGTCAGCAGCAGGGTCCACACCAGGCACAGCGGCAACAGGAAGCGCACGCACAGGCGCACCACGTCCACGTAGTAGTTGCCCACCGCCACCTGGCGGTCGTCGCCGGCACCGGTGGCCGCCGCAGCCTGCGGCGCACGCGAGAACAACGCGCGCAGCGTGGCCACAGCCAGCGCCAGGCCCATCATCGGTGTCACCACCTGCAGGCCGGTGATGCCGGTCATCTGTGAGAGGTAGGACAGCTGGGCCTGGCCCGAATAGTGCTGCTGGTTGGTGTTGGTCAGGAACGAGATCATCGTGTGCAGCGCGGTGTCCCAGCGCATGTTCGGGATCTGGTCCGGGTTCAACGGCAACCAGGCCTGGGTCATGAACACCGCCTGGGTCAGTACGGCGATCACTACGTTGCTCAGCACGAAGGCCAGCACGTAGCCGCGCCAGGACATCGCGCGCGAGGGATCGACGCCGAACACCTTGTACAACGGCTTTTCGATCCAGTTGAACAGCACGTCGGCCTTCATCGGCGTGCCGCGCATCACGCGCGCCAGGTACAGGCCCAGCGGCCACGCGAGCAACAGGCTGGCGGCAATAATCACAAGCATCTCGGTCATGGCAGGCTCCGCTCAGAACGACTCGGGCCGCAGCACGACATAAAGGAGATAGGCGGCGGCGACCAGCACCAGCACGCCACACAACAACGACAGCCAGGGGGACATTGCAATAGCGTCCTGGTGGAACCCCTCCACCTCAGGCCGTCATCGTCGTCCTGCCGCCCATAAACGCACTACGCGCCGGACCGTGCCGACGCGTAAAGAGTGCATAAATTCCGTGGGCCAAGCCGTAACCAGGCGCCGCCCACTGTAGAGCCGGGCCCATGCTGGGCTGCTCTTTCCCAAGGCCACGTGGAGCCGAGCATGGGCTCGACCCTACAAGCGAATCACGGCGCCTGGCTCGCTGGCGCCACGCCCTTCAGCTCGCGGTAGCGCTGCAGCGTGCTGTCGATCTCGGCCTTCAGCGCCTGCTGCTGCTGCAGGAACCCGGCCTGCAGGCGCTGCTGCGCCCGCAACTGCACGTGCCGCTGACGGATCGCCTCGGCCTGCTTGTCGGCCACCTTGCCACCGGCCAGTTCTCGGTCGCCAGCGGCCGACAACAGCGCCACCAGCGATTCGCGCAGGCTGGTGACGTTGTACTCGGCGGTCTTCAGGTTGTTGTCGAGCACTTCCTGGCGCTCGGCGAACACCCGGCGCAGGTCGTCCTCGCTGCCATAGGTGGACAGCATCGCCTGTTCGGTGCGCTGGCGGGTCTGCTCGGCCATCAGGTCCAGCTGCTGCTGCTGCGCCTCGGTGCTGGCCGCGGCGCGCTCTTCGTCGGTCAACGCGCGCTGGACCTGCGCATTGCGCAGGCCGCTCTTCGCGTTGAACTCCTCGCGGGCGTGATTGACCGCATCGGCTGGCAGCGAATCGCTGCAGATCCGCTCCTTGCCCTCGTTCCAGCAATACAGCTTCTTCTCCACTTTGCCGCCGTCGCGCGACTGCGCCGGCACGGTGGACGGCACGGCCAGCAGCAGGCCGGCAAAGAGAACGGCAGGAACTCGGGACATGACCTTTCCCCTGGGTCGGTCAGCGGATCGAACGGACGCCGTACTGGGCCCGGTAGGCTTCCAGCGGCTGGCGGTAACCCACAAGTTCCGGGTTGCCGGAGGCGAAATCAAGCAGATCGGCCAGCGACGCCACGGCGATCACCGGGATCCCGGCCTCTTCGGCCACCGACTGCGCCGCCGAGCGGCGGTCGGTTTCCGAGGCGATCTCCTGGCGGTCCAGGGCTACCACGATGCCGGCCGGGGTGCCGCCGGCAGCGCGGATGATGCCCAGCGCTTCGCGGATCGCGGTACCGGCGGTGATCACGTCGTCGACGATCAGCACGCGCTTGCCATTCATGTCGGCGCCGATCAGCTGGCCGCCTTCGCCGTGGTCCTTGGCTTCCTTGCGGTTGAACGACAGCGGCAGGTCGCGGCCGCGCTGGGCCAGCTCGCAGGCCATCGCGGTGGCCAGCGGAATGCCCTTGTAGGCCGGGCCGAACACCACGTCGTACTTGATCCCGCTGGCATCGATGGCATCGGCATAGCAGGCGCCGAGCTGGGACAGCAGCGAACCGGAGTCGAAACGGCCGGCGTTGAAGAAATAGGGGCTCAGCCGGCCGGACTTGAGGGTGAACTGGCCGAAGCGCAGGGCGTCGGCGGTCAGGGCCAGCTGCAGGAAACGGTGGCGGTGGTCGCTCATCAAAACTCGATTCATCTTCATTTGGAGCACAAATCCTAATCCAGCTGGGCGTTTCGCGCTCGTCCGGCCCCGCGTGAAGGCTGTCGCGGCGCTGCCTGGCGGACTGCGCAGCCCTACGGGCAACCGGTATGCTTGCCCGGTTTCCCGCCGCAGGTCCCCGCATGCGCATCATCAGTTTCAACGCCAATGGCATCCGTTCCGCCGCGACCAAGGGCTTCCTGGACTGGTTCCGTGCCCAGGACGCCGACGTCCTGTGCATCCAGGAAACCAAGGCCCAGGAAGACCAGCTGACCGACCCGATGTTCCGTCCGGATGGCCATCACTGCTTCTACCGCGACGCCATCACCAAGAAGGGCTACAGCGGTGTGGCGATCTACAGCAAGCGCGAGCCGGACCAGGTCATCACCTCGCTGGGCTGGGCCCCGTTCGACGACGAAGGCCGCTACATCGAGGCGCGCTACGGCAATCTCAGCGTGGTCTCTTTCTATATTCCCTCCGGCAGCTCGGGTGACCTGCGCCAGGGCTTCAAGTTCGAAGTGATGGAATGGCTGCGCCCGATCCTGGAGGAGTGGGCGCGCAGCGGCCGCGACTACGTGCTGTGCGGCGACTGGAACATCGTGCGTTCGGCGCTGGACATCAAGAACTGGAAGTCCAACCAGAAGAATTCCGGCTGCCTGCCGGAGGAGCGCGACTGGCTCAACGCCCTCTGCGCCGACCATGGCCAGGCCACCGATGTCGCCGCCGGCCGCGGTTGGGCCGATGCCTACCGCCTGCTCAATCCCACCGGCGAGGATTACACCTGGTGGAGCAACCGCGGCGCCGCCCGCGCCAACAACGTCGGTTGGCGCATCGACTACCAGTTCATCACGCCGGGCCTGCGCGACAAACTGCGTAGCTGTTCGATCTACCGCGACGAGCGCTTCTCCGACCACGCCCCGTTCACCGTGGACTACGACCTGTGACCGAGGCCGCCACGCCGGTTAGCTACAAGGGTTGGGCAGGCATCAAGCGCGCCTTCGGTACCCCGTCGGCGCTGACCATGGCCATGCTTGGCTTCGGCAGTGGCCTGCCGTTCCTGCTGATCGCTTCGCAGACGCTGTCCACGCGCCTGCGCGACGTCGGCCTGGACCTGGGCAGCATCGGCCTGATCAGCCTGGCCAGCTTCTTCTACCTGCTCAAGTTCCTGTGGGCGCCGCTGCTGGACCGCTATGCATTTCCGCTGCTGGGCGCGCTCGGCCGCCGCCGTTCGTGGCTGCTGGTATCGCAGGTGCTGGTGCTGGTCGGCCTGGTCGCACTGGCCTTCGTGCGGCCGGAAGAGGGCGTCTGGCCACTGGTGATGTGGGTGCTGGTGGCGTCGTTCGCTGGCGCCACCCAGGACTCGGCGGTCGATGCCTACCGTATCGAGATCGCTCCGCAGACCGCGCAGGCCGCGCTGGCGGCCACCTATACGCTGGGCTACCGGATCGGCCTGATCCTGGCCGGTGCCGGCGCGCTGTACCTGGCGCAGTTCGAAGGCTGGATCGTCGCCTACCTGGCGATGGCCGCGCTGATGCTGCTGCCGATCGTCACTACCCTGCTGTGCGCCGAACCGGAGCGCCCGGCCACGGCGGTGCAGCGTCGCATCGATATCGCCGAAGCCTTCGTCCAGCCCATCTCCAGCTTCTTCAGCCGTAATGGCGTGGCGTTGGCACTGGTGCTGCTGGCCTTCGTCGGCCTGTTCAAGTTCCCCGATCAGGTGATCGGCGTGATGGCCGGGCCGTTCTATCTCGATTCGGGGTTCGACAAGGCCGACATCGCCACCGTGTCCAAGCTGTTCGGTGTATGGATGGGGATCGGCGGTGCGTTCCTGGGGGGTATTGCGGTGGCCGCATTCGGCTTCCGGCGCATGCTGCTGGTGGCCGCACTGGGCGTGGCGATGTCCAACCTCGCCTTCCTGCTGATGGCGCACAACCCAGGCAAGCTGTGGGCGTTCTATGCCGCGCTCAGTGCCGACAACCTGTTCCAGGGGTTCGCCGGCACCGTGCTGGTGGCCTTCATGTCGTCGCTGACCGACCGCAACTTCACCGCCACGCAGTACGCGTTGCTGGTATCGCTGGCCAACCTGCCGGGCAAGTTCATCGGCGGTGTCTCCGGATACATCGTTGAGGCGACGTCCTACAGCACGTTCTTCATCCTCAGCTCGGTCACTGTGGTGCCGACCCTGCTGCTGCTGGCCTGGCTGTGGCCGCGGATCGCCGACCGCGGGCCGCCACCGGTCGCCTGATTGCCTGCCCGCCCGGACTGCGGGATCATCGCCTCCGACGCGCCGAGGGGGCGGTGCCTTGCGAACGGGGAAGTGAGCATGGCCGACGTTGTGCTGCGGGACCTGGACCCGCTGCTGCTGGAACGTATCCGACGTGTCGCGGTCGCCCGCGGCTGGACCCATGAACAGACCTGCGCCGCGTTGTTGGAGCAGGGCCTGTTCAGCAGTGAACTGGAGGTCCGCTCCGGTTTCGGCGATCCCGAAGTGGACGCCCTCTCCGACGCCATCGCCGCCCTGCAGGCCTTGCCCGCAGGGCAGGGCTTCGATTAGCGCCTTTGTAGAGCCAAGCCCACGCTCGGCTGCCCGGTGAATCCACGCCATGCGTGGATGGCGCCACCTCACGCCAGGTGGACTGCCCCCAGGATCCGCGGCCCCTTGGCTCCGGTCACGCTCGGCAGGTTGCCGGCCAGCCCGTCCATCGTCCGCTGCGCCAGCCAGGCGAATCCCATCGCCTCCACGTACTCCGGGTCCAGCCCATGCACCGCGCTGGACTCCACCTGCACCTCCGGCAGCCGCGCCGCCAGCCGCTTCATCAGCTGCCGGTTGCGCACCCCGCCGCCACAGACCAGCAGGCGCCGGGTCTGCGGCTGCTGCGCCAGCAGCGCATCGGCCACGGTTGCCACAGTGAGCTCCAGCAGCGTGGCCTGCACATCGGCAGCGGCATATTCGCCTTCCCCCATGTGCGCCTCGGCCCAGGCCAGGTGGAACTGCTCGCGCCCGGTGCTCTTCGGCGGCGGCAGCGCGAACCACGGGTCCGAACGCCAGCCGGCCAGCAGGCCCTCGTCCACCGCGCCACTGGCGGCATACGCGCCATCGGCATCGAAGGTACGGCCGGTGTGGCGCTGGCACCAGGCATCCATCAGCGCGTTGGCCGGGCCGGTATCGAAGCCGCGCACCGCGCCTTCGCGCGGGATCAGGGTCAGGTTGGCGATGCCGCCCAGGTTGAGCACCGCGCGGTCTTCATCGGCGGCACCCAGCATGCCCAGGTGGAAAGCCGGCATCAGCGGCGCACCATGCCCCCCGGCCGCTACGTCGCGACGGCGGAAGTCGGATACTGTGGTGATTCCGGTCAGTTCGGCGATGCGGTTGCCGTCGCCCAGCTGCACAGTGAACGCTGGATCGGCCAGCGGGCGGTGTCGCACGGTCTGGCCGTGCGAGCCGATCGCGCGTACCTGGCTGCGGTCCACGCCGGCTTCGGCCAGCAGCTGGTTGGCGGCCTCGGCGAAGTTGATCGCAATCCGCGCGTCCAGTTCGCCCAGCTCCTCCAGCGAATCCAACGGGCCACCTTCGCCCAGCGCCACCAGCCGCGCGCGCAGCACCGGTTCCCAGCGTGCGGTCAGGCCGTGCACGAAGCGGCAGCCACCGCCCGCGGGAAACTGCACCAGCGCGGCGTCGATGCCGTCGGCGCTGGTGCCCGACATCAGGCCAAGATACAGGGGGGCGTCAGCGTCGGCAGTAGTGTTCATGGCAGGCACAAAAAAAGGACGCGGCAAGCTTGGGCTGCCGCGTCCTTCCTCGTCAACGCAGGGGCTCAGCCGCGCTTGCGGCCGGTCGCCTGCTTGTCCTTGGCGCTGGCCACCTCGGCGGCGGCCTCGTCGCGGCTGGTCGGTGCCGGGCTGGCATCGGCGTAGATCAGCTTCTCCATGCCCTGGATGCGGGCCATCGCTGGCGCGGTCTGCGCGCGGAAGGCGACCAGCTCGGCGCCCTTCAGCGGCTCCGGCGGCGGCATGGTCACGGTCAGCGGGTTGCGGTGTTCGCCGTTGACCCGGAATTCGTAGTGCAGGTGCGGCCCGGTCGCCAGGCCGGTCGAGCCGACATAGCCGATCACCGTGCCCTGGGCCACGCGCTGGCCGGTCCTGATGTTCGCAAAGCGCGACATGTGGCCGTACAGGGTGGTGTGGCCTCGACCGTGGTCGAGGATCACCACATTGCCGTAGCCGCGCTGCACGCCCGCGAACTGCACGCGGGCATCGCCGGCGGCCATGATCGGCGTGCCGGTACGCGCGGCGTAGTCCACGCCCTTGTGCATGCGCATCTTGCCCAGCACCGGGTGCTTGCGTGCGCCGAAGGTCGAGCTCAGCCGCGCGAACGGGATCGGCATGCGGATGAAGCTCTTCTTCAACGAACGGCCGTTGATGTCGTAGTACTCGGACTTGCCGTTGCGGTCGAAGCGGAAGCCGGAATAGGTCTTGCCCCCGGTGGTGAAGGTCGCCGCCAGGATCTTGCTGGTGTCCACCTTCTCGCCTTCGCGCCAGGTCTCGTCCATCACCACGCTGAAGCGGTCGCCCGGCTGCAGGTCCTTGGAGAAGTCGATGTCGTACTTGAAGATGTCGTCGGTCATCGTCGCGATCGCCGACGGCGACAGCCCGGCCCGGCGGGCGGCGGCATACAGCGAACTGGTGATCTCGCCGCTGGTGACCACGGTACGCGTGGAAGTCTCGCGCCGCGTCACCTTCTCCTTGATGTCATCGCCGGCCAGGCTCAGTTCCACCCGGTTGTCGGCGTCGCGATCGAAGCGGATGCTGCGCAGGTCGCCGGACAGCGGCATGTCGAAGGCGATCTCGGCGCCCGGGCGCAGCTTGGTCAGCGCCTCGCGCGCACCGGGGTGCTCCAGCACCCGGTGCAGGGTGGTGGCCGGAATGCCGGCTTTGTCGAACAGGTCACTCAGGGTCTGGCCGCGCTGGATGCGCAGCACCTGCCAGCTGTCGCCCGGCACCTGCTGCTGGCGGGCCATGGTCAACGGCGGCAGCGGCAGCGCCAGGCTGGTGTGGCTGTCCGCGTAAGGCGCATCAATGGTGTGCGAGAAACCGGGGACGATCGTCGCCACCAGGGCGCCGATGGTCGCAAACAGGCTGGCGTGCATCCAATGGCGGCGGGTCCAGCGCTCATTGAAGGCGGCGGGAAGGTGTTGCCTGAGCTTCCGATGCAGGGCGTTGTCGTGCAGGACGTGAAGGCGTTCCTGGAAGCGCTGCTTGCGTGCGCGCCCTTGTTCGGAATTGTGCATCGGCGTTTTTTCCTGGCGGCCCGGGAGCGCGGGCCTGATCGCCGGTTACCATAGACACCTGAGAAAACCGCGTCAAACCCTTGTGCCCATTGGCTTTTGTGAAGCCAATCGGGTTAACTTTGCTTTAACACCCCACACAAGAATCGGCGTTGCCGGGAGTAGTCACGTGTCCTCGATTGAAGAAGCCCTTGCCCTGATCGGCCGCGGTGCCGACGAGATCCTCAAGCTCGAGGATCTGCGTGCGCGCCTGCAGGAAGGCCGCCCGCTGCGGATCAAGGCCGGCTTCGACCCCACTGCGCCCGACCTGCACCTGGGCCACACGGTGCTGCTGAACAAGATGCGCCAGTTCCAGGACCTCGGCCACCAGGTCATTTTCCTGATCGGCGACTTCACCGGCATGATCGGCGATCCCTCGGGCAAGAGCCTGACCCGCAAGCCGCTCAGCCGCGATGACGTGCTGGCCAACGCCCGCACCTACGAGGAACAGGTGTTCAAGGTGCTCGACCG